>NZ_QICD01000012.1 GCF_003726035.1 Paraeggerthella hongkongensis | reverse complement strand
CGACGTACCTGACCTTCTCGCGCTCCGTGTACATGCAGCTCCCTCCTCACGGCCCCTTCGGGGCCGTTCGATCGGTCGTGGACCGCCCTCGGGCGGTCCAACTTCTTGCCGCATCCCCGTTTTGCGGCGATTTTTCGCCTTCTCGGGGTTGTTCGCCGATGCGAGATTTTCATTATCCCAGCTCAGAAGCATACCGGCTTGCTTTATCCTGATTCGAGGACCAGCAAAACTCGGCCGTTTTGACAGACGAGTCTCTCTCTTTCGAAAGCAGATCGAAAGTCCTTTTACGGCAGCTCATAGCACCGTGGCCCTCAGCGTACGACACGCTTGCGCGAACCCGTCGTACGGACGAACCCACTCGCCTAAAGCGACAGCAAGCTGACGCGCCGTTTTATCGAAGCGAATAGGGTCCATGATCTGGCGATTCGTTATCGTGCGCACCGATACCCCCAGATGAGACAAGTCGTCGCGACGTTCCGAATCCCTTGCGATTCGAGAAGGACCGGTATGGTACTCGTCGCTTTCGTACTCCACGTCAAGCTTTGCACGCGACCAGTACAGATCGCATAAGTAGTATCCCTTTTCGATGCGATCCCGCTTCGCGCCCGCCACGTTCACCCGGTAATTCAACTCGGGATGAGAAAGCGCATAGCCTCCCATGCGCCGTGGAAGGCAAAGAAGCAAGGTCAAGGCCGTTTCGCGCGGCGAAGCGGAACAGGCAACCAAATGCTTGAGGGTCCTCCGAGCTGCAGCTGCGCCAGGAATTCCCCGCGCAGATTCGATGTATCGATCGAGCGCCGACACCGCAGTCAAAAGCGCGGGCCGCCCGTACCGCGTACGCCCTTCGGCATCGAGCGCATACGTTCCGCACAGCTCGAATCCCAAGGCAAGAAGTTCCAGCTCAGGCAAGACGGAAGCCATCTGCACGAAGCACAACTCCGGCGAGCTCGCGTACAGACCCTCGTCCAGTCGCACGAACGATCCAGGAGGAAACGGGCGGGCGTGAACATGACAGCGCACGCCGATGCGATCGACCCGATCCTGCGCGCAAGGCACGACCACATGCACGGGAGATTCGCGAGAAACGCGCCCGAACGGTAACCCGCCCCCAAGAAGCCGCGAATCCTTGCGAGCACGATCGGCATCCTCAACGGCATGGCTCTGGGAAAACGCAGCGGTGTCGAGATCGCAACTGCGACCCCGCGATGCCCTGTCCGCATCGCTGACAAGCTCCGCCGATCCGATAGGATGCCGAACGCGCTTTCCAGAACAGCGCGCCCGAAGACAGGCGTCGAACCTTCCCGACCTCCAACATTCCAATGCTGTCATATGGCTGATGTATATAGTCATAAATAAAGACTAGCAGGGGAAATGCCTCGTCTGTTTGCAGACAATCGTTTCGTCACCTTCACGTTATCTTGTGCTGGATCGCTGGCAGATTCCCGCTGGATCCGCGCTAGGTTCCTGCAAGGTTTTCGCAAAGCCACGTCCAGAAGACGGTATGGACGCGCAGAGAGGCAGGAGCGCGAACGAGCGGAGGCGCGGCCGAAACGAGCGCGCGGCCGGAAGCGAGCACGAGGACCGAAGCGGAGTACGCAACGAGAAGCAGGGGCACGGCCGAAACAGGCATGCAGCTAGAGCGAGACATGAAGGCCGAAGCGAGTGCGCGACTGGAAGCAGGTGCGCAGGCTGAAGCAGACACGCAAGCCGAGCGAGTACACGGCTGAAGCAACCGTGCGGACCGAAACGGAGCATGTAGACCGACGGAACGGACAGCTTGCGGGGACGCAGGCAGCAGCAGGACGCCTTTAGCGTGGTATCCGCTGCCAAAACGATCGAGTTTTGCGGCGATTTTCCGCCTTCTCAGGATTTTTCGCCGATGCGCGATTTTCATTATCCCAGCTCAGAAGCCTACCAGCTTGCTTTATCCTGGTTTGAGGACCAGAAAAACTCGTCCGTTTTGGCAAAACTTCGAACTTGAGGCGAAACCGGCGAGGACCGCAAGCCTCCGAAGCCGGGACGGAACCGGGCGCGCGCCGCAAACACGCGAGCAGCACCCGTTCCCGCCGTAAACGCGCAGGTCAGCGCGCGTCCCCGTCGAACCGCAAGCGCGCGGGCAGCACCCGCCCTCGTCGTGCGACAAGCCCTTGAAACAGCACGGAACCCGGCATTGAGCCGGGTTCCGAAACGTGCAAGCTTTTCGAATGAGAGCTTACATCATCATCTGGATCGCGACGAACAGCGGGGTGAACGTCAGGGACACGATGGTCATCAGGTTGATGAGGATGTTCATGGACGGGCCGGAGGTGTCCTTGAAAGGATCGCCTACGGTGTCGCCCACGACAGCCGCCTTATGAGCCTCGGAGCCCTTGCCGCCATGATAACCCTGCTCGATGTACTTCTTCGCGTTGTCCCATGCGCCGCCGGCGTTGGACATGAAGATAGCCATGAGCATGCCCGTTGCAACGGCGCCGGCCAAAAAGCCGCCCAGCATAGCAGGGTTGAAGCAGCCGATCAGCACCGGCACCACGATGGCGATGCATCCGGGAAGCATCATCTCGCGCAGCGCGGAGCTGGTGGAGATGGCCACGCACTTGTCGTACTCGGGCTCGGCCTCGTACTCCATGATGCCCTTGATCTCACGGAACTGACGACGCACTTCCTCGACCATGGCATGAGCGGCACGGGACACGGCGCCCATGGTGAGGGCCGCGAACATGAACGGCATCATGGCGCCGATGAAGATACCGGCGACGATCAAGGGGTCGGTGAGCGTCAGCTCGAAGTTCGGGATCGCATGGTGCATCGTGGCCTGATAGGACACGAACAGCGAGATGGCGGACAGGCCCGCAGAAGCGATGGCGAAGCCCTTCGCGATGGCGGCGGTGGTGTTGCCCACGGCGTCCAGCGCGTCGGTGCGCTCGCGCACTTCCTCGGGAAGACCGGCCATCTCGGCGATGCCGCCCGCGTTGTCGGCAACGGGGCCGTACGCGTCGACGCCGATGGTGATGGCGGTGTTGGAGAGCATGCCGGTTGCGGCAAGACCCACGCCGAACAGGCCGACGGCAATGCCGCCCTCAGCCGAGGCGAGCGGGAACGCAAGGTTACCGAACGTATACGCGCCGATGATGGCCAAAGCGACCAACACGATCGGAGCGATGGTGGACAGCATGCCCGTGCCGATACCCTCGATGATGACCGTGGCGGCGCCGGTGTCGGCTGCCTCGGCGATCTTGTGGACCGGCTTGTACTTGTCAGAGCAGAAGTACTCGGTGATCTTGCCGATGGCAAGGCCGGCCACCAGGCCGCACAGCACCGAGCCGAACAGCCACAGCGGCTGCGCCTCGACGGACTGGGAGTTCCAGATGAAGAACAGGCAGAAGATCACGACGATCTCGATGCCGGCAGCCAGGTACGTGCCGCGGTTGAGCGCCTTGTGCAGGGCAGCGCCTTCCTTGGTGCGCACGGCGAACAGGCCGATGATGGACGTGAGGATGCCGGTTGCCGCGATGATGAGCGGCGTCACCAGGGCCCATACGAGGTCGCCCGTGGCGAAGTACCCGCCCAGCGCGCCGAAGGTGGCGGCCAGGATGGTGGGAGCCAGGATAGCGCCCGTGTAGGACTCGAACAGGTCGGCGCCCATGCCGGCCACGTCGCCCACGTTGTCGCCCACGTTGTCGGCGATGGTGGCGGGGTTGCGGGGGTCGTCCTCGGGAATGCCCGCTTCCACCTTGCCCACGAGGTCAGCGCCGACGTCGGCGGCCTTCGTGTAGATGCCGCCGCCCACACGGGCGAACAGCGCGACAGCGGAAGCGCCGGTGGCGAAGCCTTCGACCATGCCGATGTTGGTATGCATCTGGGCAACCTCGACGATGTCGATGCCGAACACCAGCAGGATAAGCCACAGCGACAGGCCCAGCAGGGCGAACGACGCCACGCACAGGCCCATGGTGAGGCCGGACTTGAAGCTGATGTTCAGGGCCTTGGCGACCGACTCCTCGGCAGCGTGAGCGGTACGCGTGTTAGCGCGCGTTGCCACATGCATGCCAACGTAGCCAGCGGCCGCGGACATCACGCCGCCCGTGACGAACGCAAGCGCCGTGATCGGCGACAGGAACACCGCCATAACGACGGCCACGACCACCATGAAGATCACGAGGAGCTTGTACTCGCTCATCAGGAACGCCTTTGCGCCCTGCTGGATCTTCAGGGAGATGTTATTCATCTTGTCCGGACCCGGGTCCTGCTTCAGAACCCACGTTCCGAGGTAGGCTGCCATGCAAATGCCGATGAGGGCGCACACGGGAGCCATCCATGCGACTGCAGTAGTCACGTGTCTCCTCCTTTTTTCGACCAATACGATATGCGACCTTTTCGCCGGGCATTCGAGCGAGAAAGTCGCAACCGCTTTATTCTAGAGGATTTGCAGATAATGTGAACCCGTAATCGAGTTTTTTTGGATGCATGAAATTGCAAGCGTTTCACCAGGAACCAGGCCGCGCATCGACAATCAAGGCGGATTCAAGCTGCAAACGAAGCGATATCCGGTATACTTCGCCTTTTGCTTACCCTTGACGATGCATGCATCTGAACCACACGAGGAGCACGTTATGCCCGGTATACGCCACGCGCGCGCCGCACAAGACGCGGTGCGCGCGCTTTTCGCCCTGATCGCGGGCGCTGTCGATCGCCTCCGATCCCTACCGTTCGCGAAAAAGGCACGCCCCTTCGTTTTTGCGCTCGCCGTGCCAACGGCTTTCCTGCTGCTCGAAGTGCCTTACAACGAGAGCCTGTTCTCCATGGATCCTTATTATGCGGGGTTGAACCTCGCCCTCTTGGCGGGTCTTTTCGGCATCTGCTACTTCGTCGGGCAGCGCTCCCGCGCAGCCGTTGCGGCGTTTCTGCTCGCTTGCCTGGCGGCCGGAACGGCAAACTACTTCGTCATCATGTTCAAAGGCCAGCCCGTCGTACCTGCCGACCTGTTCGCCCTGTCCACGGCTGCATCGGTGGGATCGAGCTACTCCTTCGAGCTTGACGCGAGCCTGCTTGCGAGCATCGCGCTGTTCTTGGGGTATTGCGCCGCGCTGTTCCTGATGCCGAAGCAGCGGCTCTCCTTCCGACGCGGCTTGACTAATGCCACGTGCGCGCTCGTGCTGGTTGGAGGCTTCGGCTGGTCGCTAACCGCTGTCGACATCGAGAAAGCCTTCGATTGCACAGTGGACGTATGGGGCGTCAAGGAATCGTACGCCGAGCAAGGATCGGCGCTTTGCTTTCTCAAGCGCGTCCAAGACCTGAGTCCCGCCGAGCCCGACGGATACGCGACCGAGGCCATCGAGGATATGCTGGACTCGTACGCAGACGCCACAGCCATCCCGGAAGCGCATGCCAGCGAACTTGTCGAACAGCCCACGGTCATCGCCATCATGAACGAAACGTTCTCCGACCTGTCGCGCTACCCCGGCCTTGCCGACACCGAGGCCCGCCCCGCCCGGTTCCATGAACTTGCGGGCGAAGCGCTCGAGGCCGGCGAAGCCTATGCCTCGGCCATGGGAGGCGGCACCTGCAACAGCGAGTTCGAGTTTCTGACCGGGTCGAGCATGGCGCACTTGGGCGGAGGCGTGTATCCGTACGTGCTTTACGACCTGGACAAAGCCGAAAGCCTGGTGTCGTACTTTTCGTCGATGGGCTACGCTACGCACGCGCTGCATCCAGCCGAGGGCACGAACTGGAGGCGTGACCGAATCTACGCGCAGCTGGGGTTCGACCGATTCAGCGACATCTCCTTGTTCGACGGCGCGGACACGTTGCGCGGCCTGGTCACCGATCGCGCCACGTACGACTACGTGCTGAACCTATTGGCGGAAAACGAGCAGCCCCAGTTCATCTTCGACGTGACCATGCAAAACCACGGAGGCTACGACGTGGGCGGCCTTTCCGAAGAAATGACCGTGAGCGTTCCGCTTCCCGACGACGCCACGTCGCCCGAGCTGAACGAGTACGCAAGCGTCATCCGCCAAGCAGACCAGGATCTAGCGTATCTGACAGAGCAGCTGAACGCACTTGAAAGGCCGGTTGTCCTCTGCTTCTTCGGCGATCATCAACCCGGCTTCAGCGACTGGCTGTTCGAAGCCACGCACGAAGGCGTGTCCGCGGACGATCTAGGACTCGATGCCGTGCAGTCGCGCTACGCTGTTCCATACCTCATCTGGGAAAACGCTGCCGCACGCGCAATCAAGCAACAGCGCGGAAATCCTGTCGAGCGCGAAGCCGACGCCCCTGCCACAGGGCCGGTCGAGCAACGATCGAGCCTGAACTACCTGGGTGCCAAGCTGGTGGACTTGGCAGGCCTTCCCACCACGAACTACCAGCGCTTCCTGTTATCGACCAGCAAATCCATACCCGCCGTCAATCTCAACGGCTACCTGAGCGCCGACGGCACCTGGCACTGGCTCAACGAGGAAACGGATGCCGAAAACCTGTTAGAGGCCTACGCCTGGATACAGTACGACAACTTGTTCGGCTAGGGTCGAGACAACGAACAAGGCAGGAAGCGATCTCGCTCCCTGCCTTGCGCCATTCCCCGTTTTGCCCGCAAAACCCTATAGGTTGTCCCTCACCCATTGGATATTGCCCTGCACGGTGGCTACGAGCTCGTCGATATCGTCGAACTTGCGCATGGGTCGCAACCAGTGAAGGAACTCCACCTTGATGGGCTTTCCGTACAAGTCGCCCGAGAAATCGAGCAGATGCACTTCGCAGGTAGCCGTCGCGCGATCGGCGAACGTAGCCGCCACGCCCACGTTGACCGCAGCCTTGTAGCGAGCACCGTCGACCACGGCCCACGCGGCGTACACGCCGTCGCCAAGCGGGCGCAGCTGATCGTCCACCACCAGGTTCGCCGTCCGAAATCCCAGGTCCGCACCCTCTCCGCGCCCGGGCGTTACCGTTCCCGTCATGAAGTACGCGCGTCCTAGAAGCCGGTTCGCTTCCTCGATTGCGCCGTCGGCCAAAAGCAGGCGGATGCGCGTAGCCGTAATGGGCGATCCGTCTTCGCTCTTCAGGCCATGGGCGCGCACATGCGTACCTTCGACAGACCCCCATGCATCCAGGTCGTCCACGGTTCCTGCCGCGCGAGCCCCGAACTTGAAGTCGAATCCCACATGCAGAAACGCCGGCGGCGTACCGTCGAACGTCTGCACGAGAAAGCGCTCAGGCGAAGACGCCGCGAATTCCCGCGTGAAAGGAAGCGCCACCACCGCGTCCACGCCGGTTTGCGCCAGCATGGACAAGCGCTCGTCGTTCGTCATGAGCTTCTTCAGTCGATCAGGGTGAAATACCTCGTCAGGATCGATATCGAACGTCAATGCCACGCTGCGTCCGCCGCTTTCACGCGCCGTCTCGCGCGCGCAATCAAGCAGAAACCGATGCCCGCGATGCACGCCGTCGAACACGCCGAACGCGCACGACGCGCCGGAGAAGAACGCATGGTCGAAAGATTCGTCCGCCCTATAGATCTTTACCACGAGACACCCCCGTCTGAAACACGCAGCGCGCCTGATACGCATCGCGCGCCCGATCGTAACCGTACAGCGCAGCCAATTTGTTGTCGGCAATCACCGCAACCGTCTCCCCGTCCTTCGGACCCGTGCAGCTTTCGCGTACGCCCGAGGTGCATGCGCACAGTTCAAGATCGGCCCTCGAACGACGCCGCTCGTACAAGGGATACGCCGACGCAGGCAGCGGAGAACCGTTCGCCACTTTCGGGATAGCCGCATCCTGCGCAAACAGGAAGCGCCCGCCCAAAAGCCGAACGGGATCGAGCGCGGCGCGATCCTTGAGCTGCGCAAGCACCTCCAAGCTAACGCACTCTTCCAAATCGAGCGTTCCCAGACGCGTCCGCTCCAAAGCGGCAACGTGAGCCGGGCATCCAAGAGCCACCCCTACGTCGCGCGCCAATGCACGAATATAGGTGCCTTTCGACACATGGAACGCCACGTCCCAGGTGGGAAGTTCGTCACCGCGGCCTTCACGCACCTCGAGCAACCGAGCCTCGTACACTTCGATGTCGCGCGGAGCCAGGTCGATGATGTTGCCCGCACGTGCAGCTTCGTAGGATTTCTTCCCGTTCACCTTGATGGCGGAATACGCCGGCGGCAGCTGCTTGCTAGCCCCTACCAGCCCTTCGACGAACGAAGCGGCGAAGGCGGGATCGGTCACGCAAGGAGGGACGTCGCCCGTCCGCGTCACACGGCCCTCGGCATCGTCGGTATCGGTCCCCACGCCGAACGCGATGGTCACGCGATAGTGCTTGTCATGCGCGGTCAAATACGACCCGAGCCTGGTGGCAGGGCCGATGCAGATGGGAAGCACCCCGGTTGCCATGGGATCGAGCGTGCCCGTGTGCCCCACGCGACGCTCCCCGAATATGGTCCGGCATCGATTCACCACGTCATGCGAACTCATGCCGCTGGGCTTGTTGACCCCGACGACCAGCGAAAGCCCCGATGTTCCCCGCTTCACCCCGTGCACGCCCCTTCGCCAGCCTTGGCTCCAACCGTCTTCTCCAATGCGGCGTCCACCAAGGCCACCGCTTCGTCCAAGGAGCATTCGAGCGTAAATCCCGCAGCAGCTCGATGCCCTCCCCCGCCGAACGTGCGGGCGAGCGTCGCAACGTCGGTGTCGTCCTTCGCGCGCAGACTTCCGCGCACGACGTCTCCCTGTTCGCGCAGCATGCAGGCAACGCGCACGCCCGACACTGCGCGCAGCGCGTCGATGATGGGCTCGGCGTCAGCCTTCACCGCACCTGCCGACTCGAAGTCGTCAAGGGACAGCCAGCTCATAGCGTACGCGCCACCAGCTCCAAACCGCATGCGGCCCACGGCGACGCCTTCGAGGCGTACCGAGGGGAGCGAGCGGTTCTGGAAGATGGCTCGAGAAACGAATGCCGGATCGGCGCCCGCTTCGACCATCTGAGCCGCGGCGCGCATGGCGGCCGCGTCGGTGTTCTGATATTGGAAGCGTCCCGTATCCGTGACCAGCCCCGTGTAGCAGCACAGAGCGACGTCTCCCGAACGGTCAATGCCAAGCAGCCCCGCTACGTCCCACACGAGCACGGTGGTAGACGCCGCGTCCGGATCCACGTACACCAGGTCGGTCATCGTCGTATCCACTGCATGATGATCGATGGCAACCGCGAGGTCGCATTGGTCGCGCAGCGCGGCCGCAGCCTCGGCGATGCGCTCGCGCGTGGGAACATCCACGGCCACGAACGTGCGCGCAGGCCCTTCGTACAGCTCGGCCGGAACAAGGTCGTCGACACCAGGCAGAAACCGCAAGCGTTCGTCGATCGGCTCGTTTTTGGCAAGCACGCACGTCACGTGCTTCCCCAGCTGGCGCAACGCGGCAGCAAGCGCAAGCTGCGACCCGATGCAATCCCCGTCGGGGCTCACGTGCCCGCACAGCACGAAGTCATCGCGCTGCTTGAACATTGCGGCAAGCGCCGCAAGATCGGTATTCGTTTGAGGGGTAACGGACATACGGTCTCCCTGCTATTCGTCAGCCGAAACCGCCGCCTGCGCGCGAGCGCGCTCGTCCGCAAAGCGATCGGCGTCGGCAGGCACGTCCGCATCGGTCGGCTCGTCTGCTTTGTTGCGCACAGCATCGCGCTCGAGCGCCGTAGCAATGCGCTCGGCCTGGTCAACGCTACGATCCAGCAAGAAGCGCAACTCGGGAGCAATACGCCATGACAGCTTGCGGGCCATGAGCGAGCGAATGCGGCCCGACGCCTTGGAAAACGCCGCGGCCACGTCCTCGTAGCGTTCGGGCTCGGTGGTGTAGAACACGTTGCACACGCTGCGGTCGTAGCTGACCTCGCAGCCCGTGATGGTCACGAGCTCAAGGCGAGGATCGGATATCTCGAACAAAAGGATGCTCGCGATGACCTCGCGGGCCTGTTCGTTCACCTTGCGGTTGGAAGAACTCTGTTTCATGATGCCATCTCCTTCCGAAGAGGGGTTATGCGCAAAACGCGCTCGTCAAGCCCAGTGTAGCGTGGAACGTTTGACGAGCGCGCAGATTATTGCAGTGACGGAGAACGGTTACTCGGTCCGCTCGACTTCCTTGATCTGGTAGCCTTCGATATGGTCGCCCACCTTGAGGTCCTGGAACTTCTCGATGCCGATGCCGCACTCGTAGCCCTGCTTCACGGACTTCACGTCGTCCTTGAAGCGACGCAGCGAAGCCATGACGCCCTCGAAGATCACCGTGCCGTCGCGGACGATGCGCACCTTGTCGTCGCGGTTGATCTCGCCTTCGATGATGTAGCAGCCGGCGATCGTGCCCACCTTCGGCACCTTGAACGTGTCGCGTACCTCGGCGATGCCGGTGTCCTCTTCCACGATGTCCGGGGACAGCAGGCCCACGCGCGCCGCATTGATCTCCTCGATAGCCTGGTAGATGATGCGGTACAGGCGGATGTCCACCTTCTCCTTCTCGGCCTGCTGCTTGGACTTGCCGGTCGGGCGCACGTTGAAGCCGATGATGATGGCGTCGGAAGCCGAGGCCAGCGTAACGTCGGTCTCGGTGATGCCGCCCACGGCCGAGTGCACGATGTTGATGCGTACCTCGGACTGATCCATCTTCTCGAACGCGTCGCGCAGCGCCTCGATGGAGCCCTGCACGTCGGCCTTCACAATGAGGTTCAGGTCGGTCTGCTTGCCCTCCTCGATGCGGCTGAACAGATCGTCCAGGCTCATATGGGACTTGGCGTCCTGCTCGGCCAGGCGAGCGCGCAGCGCACGTTCCTCGGCCAGCTTGCGCGCATCGCGCTCGTCGGCGAACACGCGGAACTCGTCGCCGGCGGTGGGAACGCTGTTCAGGCCCAGGATCTCCACCGGATCCGCCGGAAGCGCCTCGTCAACGTGCTTGCCGCGAGGATCGACCAACGCACGGACGCGACCATGCGACGTGCCGGCCACCACGACGTCGCCCGGATGGAGCGTGCCGCGCTGGACAAGAACGGTGGCCACGGGGCCGCGGCCCTTGTCGAGGTTCGCCTCGATGACGAAGCCGGAAGCCTCGGCGTTGGGGTTCGCCTTGAGTTCGAGCACATCGGCCTGAAGCAGAATGGTTTCCAGCACGTCGTCGATGTGCAGGCGCTTCTTGGCCGACACCTCCACGAACATGTTGGAGCCGCCCCACTCCTCGGGAATGATGCCGTATTCGGTAAGCTCCTGGCGCACGCGATCGGGGTTGGCGCCCGGCTTGTCGATCTTGTTCACGGCAACCACGACGGGAACCTCGGCGGCCTTAGCGTGGTTGATGGCCTCGATGGTCTGCGGCATGACGCCGTCGTCGGCAGCAACCACCAGCACGATGACGTCGGTGACCTGAGCGCCGCGAGCGCGCATGGCCGTGAACGCCTCGTGGCCCGGCGTGTCGATGAACGTGATCCGACGGCCATCGATCTCGACGACGGACGCGCCGATGTGCTGCGTGATGCCGCCGGCCTCGCTGGCCACCACGCCCGTGTCGCGGATGGCGTCCAGAAGCGACGTCTTGCCGTGGTCGACGTGGCCCATGACGGTGACCACGGGCGGACGCGACTCGAGGTCCTCGTCCTTGTCATGGTACACCACCGCGTACTCCTCTTCAGGAGACACGACGCGCACCTTGCGGCCCATGTCATCGGCGATAAGCTCCACCAGGTCGTCGCCCATGGACTGCGTCAGCGTGAGCACCTGGCCCAACATGAACAGGCGCTTGATGATGTCGTTAGGCTGCACGCCCAGCAGCTCGGCGAACTTGCCCACGGTCGAGCCCTGCGGGATCTCCACCACGGAGTCGTCGAGAACCAGCTCGGGGTCGAGACCCTTCTCGATGGCCTCAAGCTCCAAACGCTCGCGCGTCTCGGCCTCGCGCTTCTGCTTGCGCTTCTTGCGGCGGCCTTCGCCCTCGCTCGACGTGGTAGCGGCGGCAACGGCGGCGCGGGCTTCGGCCAGCACCTTGTCACGCTGCAGCTTCTCGGCCTGCACGGCCATCTGGGCATAGCGATCCTCGGGCTGGGTCTGCTGCGTCTCCAGCTCAGGAACGATCTGCTCCACGTGGCCGCCCTTGCGACCGTGCTTCTTGGGAGCACGGTCGGGCTTTCCGGCCTTGCGGGCGGCGGAAGTCTCCTGCTTCTGAGCCTCGATGCGCTGCTTTTCCGCCTCGATCTGCGAGAGCAGCGAGTCGAAGCCGGACGCCTTCTTGGCACCCAGCACCGGAGCAGGCTTCTTGGGAGCCGGGGCGGACTTGCCGCCCTTGCCGCTGCGCTGGCGCAGCGCTTCCTCGACGGCCTGCTTCTTGGCAACTTCGGCGGCCATCTTGGCCTGACGGGCGCGGGCGCGGGCTTCCGCAGCCTCGCGGGCTACGCGTTCCTTCTCGCTCTCGATCTGGCTAGCCAGGCTTTCAAACGGCGACGACGCCGACGCTTTTCGCGGGTGGTCGCCCTCGTCGTGGGAGCCGTCCTCGTCGGACGGGCCCTCTTCGGCACGACGGGCGCGCTCGGCCTCGCGGGCAGCACGCTCCTGCTCCACGGCTTCGCGGCGGGCGCGCTCTTCCTCGGCGCGCTTGCGCTCGGCCTCGGCACGCTCCTCCGCCAGCTTCTTGGCTTCTTCGTCCTCGAGCTGACCCGCGCGCTGCTTGATCTCGGGTTCGAGGTTCTTGCGGATCTTCTCAACGTAGGCGTCGGCGAGCATGCTCGCATGGCTCTTCGCAGGGATCTTCATCTGTTGCAGCTTGTCGAGCAACTCTTTGCTCGACATATCGAATTCCTTCGCCAACTCATGTACGCGCATGCTGGCCATATACCACTCCTCTACTTCTTAATTCGCTTCGCGCGAGGCCGTTGCGACGTCGGCAGCGATCCGTTCGTACTCATCGCTGCCAAGCGTCGTTTTGAGCGCCCGGTCGAGCTTTTTCTTCTTGCATGCGGCGGCGAAGCATTCTGCGGAGCAAACGTACGCCCCCCTGCCCGGCGCACGGCCGGTCCCGTCGAACGACACGGTGCCCGAAGGATCGCGCACGATGCGCAGAAGACCGGCTTTCGCCGCCGGCGTTCCGCATGCGATGCAGCTGCGCTGCCCCTTAGTCGTCGTCGTGTTCATTCGCAAGGCCGCCTACCTGGTAACTCTTAAGCCTCGTCGAGGTCCGCGTGAACGCCGCAGTAGCGGCTGCCCGGACGAGCGTGGTTGCGGCAGCGAACGCCGTCCTCGCCCACGTACGAGCACAAGCCCGCCTCGTCGTCCACGTCTTCCTCGTCGATCAGCATATTGCCCTCGGAGGGAAGCTGCTCGCTTGTAAAGCTTGCGCTCTTGATGTCGATGTGCCAGCCCGTCAAGCGCGCGGCCAGGCGGGCGTTCTGCCCCTCCTTGCCGATAGCCAGCGACAGCTGGTCGTCGGGCACGACCACCGTGGCATAGTGGTTGTCCTCATCGATGATGACGCGCGTCACCTTAGCGGGCGACAAAGCGTTGGCCACGTACACAGCCGGATCCTCTGCCCACTGGATGACATCGACGCGCTCGTTGCGCAGCTCTTCGACAACCATGCGCACGCGGCTGCCCTTGGGGCCGACGCACGCGCCCACCGGGTCGAGGTTCGCCTCGCGCGAAGTCACGGCGATCTTGGAGCGAGCGCCCGGCTCGCGTGCGATCGACTTGATCTCCACCATGCCGTCGTAGATCTCGGGGACCTCGATCTCGAACAGGCGACGGATCAGATCAGGATGCGTGCGGGACACGACGATGGCCGGGCGAGCCTGCTCGCCGCGCATCTTCGGCGCGTCGGAGTTCGGGTCGCGCACTTCGATAATAAGCACCTTGAGGCGCTGGTTGTGACGATAGTGCTCGCCCGCCGGACGCTCGTTGCGCTCGTTCGGGCTGCGCTTGACGTCGTAATGCGGAAGCTCCGCCTCCACGCCGTCGCGAATCTTGATAATGGTGAACTCGGGCGTGCCCTGCAGCACCGTGCCCGTAACCAGATCGCCCACGCGGCTGGAGAACTCCTCGTAGATGGACTGACGGCCCGCTTCGCGCACGATGGAGGCAATGACGCCCTTCGCGTTCTGCGCGGCGATGCGGCTCACGTCGGCCGGCGTGACATCGCGCTCCTCGAACTCAAGGTACTCGCCGGTTTCCTCATCGGGCTCTCCCACCGGAACCAGCTCGTACACGTAGATGTGCCCCGTCTGGCGATCGATGGTCACGCGAGCGTCCCACTCGAGGTCAAGAATGCGCTCGTAGCTCTTAGCCAGAGACACCTCCAGGCGCTCGATGAGATAGAACTCGTCGATCTTGCGTTCGTGGGCCAGCGCCTGCAAAGCCTCGATCAATTCTGAACTTGCCACGTCTTCGCTTCCTTTCCTCTTAAGCTCAAGCCTTCGAGCTGAAATCGATCATGCCCTTGAGATGGGCGCGCTTGATGGTGTCGAGCGGGATCTGCACGGAAGAGCCGTCCGCGTCGAGCGTCACAACGCCCTCGCCGGCTCCCTGGATGGTACCCGTCCACGTGCCGCGGCCGTCAAGCGGCTGCGCTTTGACCACGGCGGTCTGCCCCGCATAGCGCGCGAAGTGCTCGATCGTGCGCAGCGGGCGGTCGATGCCGGGCGAGGACACCTCGAGCGTGTAAGCCCCGGGGAACGGGTCCAGCTCGTCCATGATATCGTTGATCCACGCCTGCGCGGAGGACAGCTCGTCAAAGCTCACGCCCTCGGGCGTGTCTATGAACACGCGAATGGTCGGAGCCTTCTTGGCACCGACGACCTCCACGGTCACAACCTCCACGCCCTCCTGAGCCGCACGGGGTTCCAGCGCGTCAAGCAGCTGTTGTTCCTTTTTGCTGAGCACGCCTTCTCCTTTCTGTGCCCTAACATACAAAGAAAGCGGGTGAAACCCACTTTCTCGTCTGCGAAAGTATGGTGCGCGCCGTCGCGCGCTTGCTGTTCTGCGATGCGGGAATATTTATACCATACGGCCCGCCTTTTGCCTAGTCTTGCCACGAAGCTGCCCGCAAGTTCCCCACATTTTGCACGAGGAGACTGCGCGCAGGCGACGCCCGCTTTTCGCTCGTTGCCTGCGCGCCTCGAACGTTCGAACCCCGGCAAGCGGGGCTCGAAACCCAGCTACACGTCCGCGCGAGCGGAATCCTCCACGTTCATGTCCATGGTTTGGAATCGATTCTGCATGTACTCGTTGTCGAAATGCTTGGCGTAGAACTCTTCGATGGGCGTGTCGGGGGTCTTGCCCGCCATGCGCTGATACCAGCAGTCGATCGACTGGATGCTCATGATGCCGTCCACCAGCATGAGCGCCGCGCACGCGGCCGTCACGCCGTAGCGCCAGTTCCACGGGATGAGGTTGATCAGCTTGAGCAGCTGCGGCAGCAGCAGCTTGATCCACGCCATGCCCAAAACGCCCCACATCACCATGAACACGAAGTTCGTGCGGCCGTCGATGGACAGAAACGATCCCGTGTAATCCCATGCGCGAATGCCGAAGGCGAACTCCATGATCCAGCTGGTGAAGAACTCGAACGCGCCGCCGATGACGGCGCTCACCAGGAAGATCACCCAGATGGGCTTGTCGTGGAACCGGTTGAGCGCGATGGTCATGAGCAACGCGCCGAAACCGTAGATGGGAGAGAACGGCCCGAACAGCATGCCAGCGCGGTCCTGGTATTCATGGAACAAGATGAAATGGTAGATCGTCTCGATAACAAGACCCAGGATGCAGCACACGACGAAAATCCAGAACAAGTTGAAGAAGTTCAGCGTGATGAACCCTTTTTTCGGCTTGCGCTTGCGCGCCTCCTTGCGTTCTTCGGCCCGCTGCTCCTTGTCCATCTTCTTGAGCTTGTGCTGTAACCGGCGCTCCTCCACCAGCTGCGGGTCCAAGTACGCGGTCACGCCGATGAGGATGACCAGCTGAACCAGGTAGCCGATGTGATGGGCGGAAAGGCCGAACAGCATCATGGTTCCGATGATGGACAGCACGGTCAAAGCGACCAGCGTGTTGGCCGCCGCGGCCGCATGCTCGCGCCTGTTGCGGATCAGACGGTAGCCCAAGAACACGAACAGCACCGCCGTGACCACGAGCACCACCATGAGGGCGGAGAAAATGATTACCGACGCCATGCGGTAGCCCTCGCCGCCGATGCCCTGGACAAACGCCAGAACCACCGGGACCAAATCGCCCAGCGACGTCAGTCCGCCCAGGATGCACAACGCGCCGAACAGCTTCAGAAGCCACGGCATGCGCTCAACCTCCTTGTTGTTCCCCTCTTCCATGTCTTCTCCTTCCTTTCGAGCACCGCCGCCCCGAACCGGGGTCCACGAGTGCGGTTCTTCCTACTTCGCGGCCTCTTGAGAACTCGAAGCCTCGGCCAAAATGCGCCGGAGCCTGTTGAACCCCCTTATGAACCGATAGTTCAGTATATCAACGACGCCGTCTACCAAACCCATGTCGACGCCCGACATGGCAAGCGAGCGCAGCGGCATGTCCATCACCATGCGCTCGGCGGCCTTGCGCGCAGACGGATCGCTGCGCGCAAGGATCTTGAGTTCGTGCCGCAAGATCCAATGCACGGCCCGACCCACGAGCGACGCCTTGAGATCGCCTATGGTCGCGTTGGCCGTGTAGGGCCGCATCGCCACGATCACCTTGGGATAGGGCTTGCCGTACAAAGCGCGGAACGCCTCGTCCGAAAACCCGCCGGCGCGCACGATCCGGTACGCGTCGGGAACCGGTCGCTCGTCGCAGGCGATCCCCGCAACATCGAGGACGACGCGCAGGCGCACATCGCGGCTCGAAGCCGAAACGCGTACATCGTACGCCCCTTCCGCAACCTCCCACGAAGACGTTTCGCAATCGTAGCGAGCGAACGCCCGACGCGGCAGGAGCATGTCGACGCGACGCTCCTCCCCCGGCTCGAGCGCCACCTTGGAAAACGCCTTGAGCTGCTGCGGAGGACAGGGGGCCGCCGCGTCGAGCGGGGCGACGTACAGCTGCACGACCTCGCGTCCGAACCGATCGCCCTCGTTCTTGACCAGGCAGGAAACGGAGAATCCGTCGTCGCGCGCCTCGATGTGGAGGTTGCGGTACGAAAAAGCGCCGTAGGACAGCCCGTGCCCGAACGGGTAGGCCACCTTCGCCTCGGCCGCATCGAAGTAGCGATAGCCCGAGAACACGCTTTCCCGGTAGCGAGCCTGCCTTTGCGCGGCCGGATAGAAGCCCGCGCACGGCGTGTCGGCCAAACGGATCGGCCACGTCTCGGCAAGCTTTCCCGATGGGTTCGCGCGTCCCAGCAGCAGGTCCGCCGTCGCCCGGCCGCCGCGGCAGCCCGCCAAGTAGCTCAGCAGGATGGCGCGCGGGCGCTCGCGCCAGGGAAGCTCGACGGGGGACCCGCCCTGCAGGACCACCACGGCATGGGGATTGGCGTCGCACACGCGCTCGACCAGGCTGTCATGGCCTTCGGGGAGCTTCATATGGGAGCGGTCGGCCCCTTCCGACTCCGATGCGTCCGGCAAGCCGACGAACACCACGGCGACATCGCAGCGCCGCGCGACGGCGGCGGCCTCCTCAAGCTGCGCCTCGGTTGCCGCGCCCGTTTCGCGATCGTAGCCTTCCGCATACGAGCACGCGGCTCCCGCGCCGATCAGCTCGTCGAACGCGCAATCCAGGGACACGGGGTTGATCTTGGACGATCCCGCCCCCTGATAACGCGGATGCTTTGCGAACGCGCCGATCACCGCGATGCGCGCGCCTGGCTCAAGCGGCAGGGCGCCCTCGTTCTTCAAAAGCACCGCCGACTGCTCGGCAACCTCGCGCGCAACCTCAAGACGTGCGTCAAGATCGCGGATCAGAACGACGTCGCGCGCACGCTCGTGCTTCCGGTGAATCTCGAGCACGCGCCGAACCGCTTCGTCCAAACGGCTCGCAGGAATCCTTCCCGCTCGCACCGCCTCGGCCACATCGGCCCGATAGTCGGGCCGCGTCCCCGGCATGACCAGGTCCAATCCTGCCGGCAGGCTATCGGCGTTCGAGCTTTCGGCGCCCCAGTCGCACACGTACGCGCCGTCGAAGCCCCAGGCGTTGCGGCCGAGGTCCTCCATGAGCCAACGGTTCTCGGAGCAGTACGTGCCGTTCAGCAGGTTGTAGGCCGTCATCACCGTCCAAGGCCGCCCCTGTTCGACGGCCAGGCGAAACGGCTCCAGGTACAGCTCGTGCAACGCGCGATCGTCCACCACCGAATCGGAGATGAGCCGGTGCGTTTCCTGGTTGTTGCACGCGAAGTGCTTGAGCGACGTACCCACGCCGCGGCTCTGCACGCCCTGGATGTAAGCCGCGCCCAACGTGCCGGCCAGAAAGGGGTCCTCGCTGAAATACTCGAAGTTACGGCCGCACAACGGGCTGCGCTTCATGTTCACGCCGGGACCCAGCACCACGGCCACGCCCTGCTCGCGCGCCTCGTCGCCTATGGCCTCGCCCATCCGGCGCAGCAGGTCGACGTCGAACGAGCACGCCGAGGCGCTGGCCGTGGGAAAGCACACCGCGGGATCGCTTTCGGAGAGCCCCAGGTTATCGGCCGCGCCCGACTGGTGACGCAAGCCATGCGGGCCGTCCGACACCTCGATGGGGGCAACGCCCAGCCGAGGGCAGCCGCCGAGGACCCAGTAGCCTTCGCCGGTCAGGCATGCGCACTTCTCTTCGAGCGTCATCTGCTCGAGCACCGATTCGACGTCCATAAGGCATCCTTTTCTCTCGCCTTGTTACGACAGCGGTCCCGGACCGGCGTCAAGGCCGCCGTGGGCCAGCGCATCGACGAACACTTGGTAATCAGCCTCGTTCTGGTCGGCGTAGGCGCGCGCGAAATCGGCTACGGCCCGGTCGAACGAACCCGATGCTCCCAGGTAGCCTGCGATGGCGCACCGATCGCCCGTGCGCGCATGAGCGCGCGCAAGCGTCCAGCCGCACAAACGGCCCGTGGCCTCGATCTCGGCGGCGGGCGCGGTTTCAAGATCGGTCGACGTCTTCCAATCCCAAAGCTGCCGTACGTAGTAATCGCGCTGGCGACCCGCCTCGTCCGGCGCGCTCGTCCACCCAAGCAGCACGTCCCCCGCAGCTTGCATGAGCCGCTGCCCCTGCACCACGCGCTGGCCGTGGGACGCCCATCCGCTGGGGCCGCAATAACGTTCGAGCACCGAAGCTTGCGCCTCTTTCACCTGCAGTACAAGCGGATCGCGCACGTCTCGGCCCACAAGCGCGATGATCCACGCTCGCGTGCCCACGCTTCCCACGCCCACCACTTTCTGGGCGGCGTCAAGGTATTCGTACTGGTCGAACAGACAGCACCGCTCGGGCGCAAGGCTTTCACGGTACCCCTCCAAAAGCTCGATGAGCGAAGCGGCCACGCGATCGGCCTCGGCAACGGACGAGAACCGGTCGAGCGGAACCACGTTGGGAGGATCGAACGCGATGGTCGCGCCGGCTTCGCCCACCTGCACGAACCGACCGAACGCACGGGCGCTCGTCTTCGAGAAGGCGCGTTCGAGCTGCTTGCGCACGCGGCGCTCCTCCTTTGCGGAAGCGCCCTGCAAGGCATGCGACAACACCTCTTCCACATCGAGGCGCGCACTGTGCACGTCAAGAGCCCCCTTGCGCGCGAACGAGGCCATGGCCTCGCGGTAAGCCGCCGTCGCAGAGCGCACCGCAGCGCGACGCCAACTGGGCTTGAAGCCGCGGTTGCGCCCACATATCTCGATGCTTGCAGCCAGGCGCTTGACATCCCATTCCCACGGCGCGGGCGCGGTTTCGTCGAAATCGTTGATATCGAACACAAGGCGCCGATCAGGTGCCGCGAAGCCGCCGAAGTTCGCTATATGCGCATCGCCGCACGCCTGCACCGCCAAACCGGTGGAAGGGGTGCGCGCAAGGTCGGCCGCCATGCCCGCCGCGTTGCCGCGGAAAAAAGCGAAGGGGGACGCGCTCATGCGCAGATGGCGCTCGGGCAGCAGATAGCGCAAGCAATCCGCTTCCTGCTCCCTTAAAACGTCGATGACCTGGGAACGCCCCGTCCGCACGGACCAGACGGCATGGGATGCGCGCGGAACGGCGTCGCGCAGCGCTTTGCCGCGGGAAAGCGCGCTTTCAGCGGCCGCGTTGCAATCGCAATCAAACTTCATGGGACCATCCCTTCCGAGCGCGCGAAGCGCTCCGACCGCATACTGCCGCTTCGTGCAAGGCGCAGTGGAGAGTACAGTATAGGCGAGCGGCGCCGCAACGCCCGCCTTCCGCGAAACAGGGCGCATCAACCGCGAAATCGGTCGCTTTGACAACGTGGAGCCCGGCCCCCCTCCCCGCAGGTCGCATCCACGAAGTATCGGTGATACGCCTCGTGCATCTTGCGGCGTTCCTTCACGCGTACGGGAACGCAGGTGCCGTCGTTCAAAACGAAGTCGTCCCGCACGTCGGCGATGTAGTCCATATTGACCAGGCAACTGCGATGGCAGCGCAAGAAGCGGTCGTCGTCAAGCTGGTCCTGCACGTCGCCAAGCTTGGCGAAACCACGATAGCAAGCGCCGTCCACGGTATGCAGCAAGACCGCATGGTCGCGGCTTTCCAAATACAGGATGTCGCCGTAGGGAATGTAGCGTCGCCCGGTTCCCACGCGAAACGCCAAGCGGGGCACAGAAGACGGCAGCACTCGGTCGAGCACGCGTTCGATCCCCTGCTCGCTTACGGGCTTGATCAGGTAATCGGTTGCGCGCACCTCGTAGCTGTCCACGGCGTGTTCGCGCGATACGGTCAAAAACACGATATGCATGTTCGCGTCGGCGCTGCGCAAGGCGCGCGCAACGGACAGGCCGCTCTCTCGCTCTAGGTACACGTCCAAGAACGCGAGATCGAAAGGCTCTTCCGCGGAATCAGCGATCAGCTTCTGGCCTGCGGCGTACTCTTCGCAGCTGGCGTGGATGCCGCGCGCCTGCAAAACGCGATCGAGAACCGTACGCAACTCGGTGCGGCGGACGTCCTCGTCATCGCAGATCGCTATCCTCAACTCGCCTTCCTGCCTTCCTCGCAAAGACGCAACCTTCTGATTCTTACTTTAAACAGTTTACTCGCAATTCAACAGCGCACCACTATTGACATGCGGCTATCGGCAACGAATTTGCCGCGATAGAGCACGCGGAAAACAACGGCGCGACGCCGAAGAGCCTCGTCAACTCCGCGCTGCCGCCCCGTTCCCAAGCTTCAGCACAAGGCGCACGACGATTGCGCCCTCGTCCGAATCGATAACCAGCGCGCCGTCGTGCGCCTCGACGATCTGGCGCATGGCGGGCAGGCCCCATCCGTGATCGCCCCCGTCGGACTTGCTCGTAGCATCGAACGACGTATCGGCGGGCATGGCGTTCTCGCACCGTGCAACCAGCCGGTCGCCTTCGACGCGCATCGCGAAGTCCACGTAAGGGCGCCGACGCCCCGCAAGGCGCGCACGGTCGCACGCCTCCAACGCGTTCGACAGCATATTGGACAACAGCACCGCAAGCTCGGTGTCGCGCAACGGCAGCTCCTCGGGAACGTGCACGTCGCACCGCACTTCAACGCCCCGTTCCTGGGCGGGCGCCAAATACCCCGTCAGAGCCGCGTTCACCACCAGGTTGTCAGAATAGCGAACCGGAGCCGTAGCATCATGGCCGGAAGCAAGCTCGTCCAGGTAGGATCGGCATCGATCGAAAGCGCCCTCTTTAAGCAGGCCCCGCAACGTTTCCACGTGATGGCGCAGATCATGGCGCGCCATCCGGGTGGCCTCTTCGGCGCGGCGCATGTGCAGCAAGCTGTCCTTCGCGGCGCGAACCCGCACGGACAGCTCCCGCACCTGCTCCTGCGCGACGCTCATCCTCCTTACGCGAACGACCAGCATGCATGCGAACACGGCGACCATGGCCAATGCCGCGTACTCCTGCTGCCAAAGGCCGTACAGCGGCTCGTACGCGTTGTTGTCCAGCAGGTTCGCGCCCAAAGAGGCACCCAAGGCAGCGCACGCGCACAAGACGTAGCGCGCCTCGGGGCTGCGCGACCCCAAGCCGATCACCGCGCAGGCCGTCAGCATGACCCAGCAGCCCAGCCTGAGCAAGGTTTGGTACGCGCCGTACGCTTCGACGGTGACCGGCCAAAACGGAATGACCAAAGCTACCCATACAAACGTGACCAGCGGAAAGCCGAGCATAATCCAACGAGCAATGCGCGCCCACGACCGATCGAACACGCCGGTCGAGCGCATCGCCACCGACGCCGCGCAAACGAACACCGCCGTCCATGCCGCATCTTCCAGGGCATAGACCCACGGCTCTCCCAAACCCAGGCGCCAAGCAATTCCCCGGCAACCCGCAATGGACAAAGCCAAGCACAGCAGGCCGAAATCCCGCACGACCGGATCTTCCCCGCGACGCCCGTACACCGCGAACGCGAACAGCGCCAACGCAAGCGGAAGCAACGCGAGCACGCCCGTCGACAGGGAATTCGCCAGCTCTACCCGTGCGATGGCCTGCGCCGACCCAATCAAGGGCGGGTACACAAGGCCGCTGTAGTAATGGGATTGATTGCGAACCTCCAACACGAGCTCGGTGCGATCGCCTACGATCAGAGCCGCTTCCGGGCCC
Source organism: Paraeggerthella hongkongensis (assembly GCF_003726035.1). GTDB lineage: Bacteria > Actinomycetota > Coriobacteriia > Coriobacteriales > Eggerthellaceae > Paraeggerthella > Paraeggerthella hongkongensis. The sequence goes on along the minus strand of NZ_QICD01000012.1, from coordinate 55,353 downwards.
ATCTTGTCAGACGCCACCGGAAGCCCGTCGGCGTACAGCGTGTACTCGGTAAACACTTCGGGCAGCAAAACGACAAGCGCGCGCTCGGCGCGCGACCCTTCGTAGCGCACGTCCAAACGGTACGTCGCACTACCGAACGCCGACGTGCCGTTCGGCAGGTACGAGAAGTTCGAGTACTGCCCGATGAACGTCTCGATCGGGGCGGACCCGTCAACGGAAACGAGCCAGCCGTCCACAAGCGGGACCGGCCGATTCGCATCGTCGTCCGAAAGCACGATCGAGCCGTCGTCCCCGTACGGCGGAGGCGCAGCGTATTTGTTATCATGGAAGTAGGCGAACGAAAGCAGGCAGCCAACCGCAAGAAACACCACTGCAGCAGGAGCAATTGCACGGGCGATAGCGCGAACCGACATAGTGCCCCTCCCCCGAAACGATAGGATCCTCGTGTCGCATCATACCAGAAACGAATCGAAGGCAACGGCGTTCAACTGTTGCGTCCTTGCCGCATGCGCGGCGCTTGCCATGGGGTGCGCATGCCCGAGCGCGCCATCGGCCTGGGCACACGAAAGCGCCGCATCACCACAAGAGGCATTGGGAGGCGGCGGCGTTCTCGGCGGCGGAAATCCGGGAAGCGGCAGCGCGTCCCCGACCGTCGAGCAGCCGTACGGCCAAATCGTCAGGATCATACCGGGAAAGGGCATGACGACCATCTTGTTTCTGCCGGCGCTCCCCATCGATCCCGGATGGGGGCAGGTACAGCATCCCGACTTGCAGGTTCTGTACCTGGACCGCCGCTACGCCGACGACCCTGCAGACTCCTGGGAACGCTGGGGCGCCTACACGTGGAACGAAGACCACCTGATGTACGAAACGCCTGAAGGGGATGGCATCAGGGCCGTATACGACGACGACTTCGCCAATCCGTCCATTCGACATTGCGCGGTCTTTCGCTTCTCTGAAACCGTCGACTACCGCGACTTCTATCTTCGCGCCACAGCCGTCGTGCTCCAAGACGGCGAAACCGTGGAGACGACCTTCGAGCCCGCGCTGATCGCCTATCCCGAAGGCTCGCGTCCCTCCGACGACGAGAACGACCTTACGCCGCCGCCTTCGGTGGTCAATCCTCCCGAAACCGATTCGGGAGGCTCGGGCGGAAACATTGGAGGCGTAGGACAGGGCGAAAGCGATCGCGTCCATCCCGAAGGCGGGCCCAAAGCGCCGGAGAGCAACGGGTCTGCCGCGCAGGAGGCATCTGAGCCGACGGGCGCAGGCGGCGTTCGCGCGAGCGACGCGCCCCAGGAGCGCGCCGCGTCCGAGCCTGCGCAACCGTCGGTCGCCCCGGCACCCGAAAAAGCCTACGCCGCTCAGGAACCAACCGTCGAGCCTGGCGCCGCCGCAACCCAAAAGCCAGCCGCAGAGCCCGAGGCCGCCGCAAGCGAGGTCGCGGACGAGCCCGCCGGCTTGCCCGGATTCGCCTGGGCCTTGGGCCTGACGGCCGGGGTCGTGGGCATAGCCGGCGGCGCGATCGCCGTCATGCGCGCCAAGCGTCGCTAAACGCCGACGCCCTCCGCGAACGCGCAGCACGCGCCCTCGGCAACCTCCACGATACCAAGGTAGTAGCCTTCGGGGGCGGCGCCCTCCACCGCCTCGCGCAGCGCCGCCGCCCAAGAAGCCGGATGCTCGCTTGCGAAACGCGCCAAACGGCGCCCGTCGCCCGCGGGGCGCTGGCCCGTCGCCATATCCCCGCAAGCCGCAGCCAAGTAGAGCAACTCCAGGCCAAGGTGGTCGGGGTACTGGTTGCTCGGCCCGCGCACGGCAAGGCCCGCGTCGCGCAGCAAAGCGCGCATCTCGAAGGCCGCATCGCCGAAGCCCGCCTCCCCTACGCGCCCGCGCACGGCGTACATGGTTTCCCAAGGCGGCGCCGCAGGCTTGGGCGGGCCGATGAACAACCGCGCGTACTCCACGTCCACGCGCTCGACGGCGGCATCGCGGCACGAGGAGGCGCCGCGCGCATAGCGCTTCAGCCGATCGACCCCCAAAGCAGCCCGATCATGACAGCGAAAAGCGCTGCCCAGCTGCTGGGAAAACGCATCCCAGAACGATTCGTGCAGTCCGATCGACGTTTCGGCGGTCATGGGCCGCAGCAAGCTGTTGCCAAGAAACGCGAACGTTTCCGCCCGGCTACGCCATACGTCCCGCCAGGTCGAGGTTGCCGCAAGCACCGATGCCGACCACTCGGCGCATTCCATCATAGCTACTCCTCCGCTCCTCGACTACGCTCCCAAGCCTTGTCGTCAGCCTCGGCGGGAGCGGGGTCGTAGCGCAAAAACACTTTCGCCAGCAGCAAAAACGCCATGACGCCCACAGCCACCATGCCCACGACGATCAGGATCTCGGGCAGCGTAGGAGCATACGAGCTGGTCACTGCCCAACCGTCCATGCCGTACAGGCCCCTTGACGAGCTGGACCCGCTCACCAGACCCGGAGCGCCCGACACGTTCGGGAATATGAAGCTGGTGAACAAAAGCCAGATGCGCTTGCAAAACACGCCGACCACAACGCCTGCCGCCGCCAACGCGACCAAGCAGGGGCGCCGGCGATTACGCGCGAACACGAGGATGCAAAACGGAATGATCACGCCCACGATAACCTCGATCCAGAAGAAGGGAGCGGTTGCGCCCCACACCATCTGGCCGAACACCTCCATGCCGTGCTCGGTGCCGGGATAAGCCATGGTCAGCACCTCGCATCCCACCATATAGCCGTCCACCGCGACGCACGCGGCAAGAAGGCCCGCCAGGTTCGCGATAAGCTTGCGCGACGTAGCGAACACGCGCTGCCGGTTCATCCACAGAAGCGACAGCAGCAAAAGCGCTAAGCCCGAATCCATGGCCGACGCCACGAACAGCGGAGCCATGATGGTGGAGTACCAGCCTTCGCGCGCAATCTGCAAGCCGAAGATCCACGCCGTCACCGAGTGCACCAGGATAGCCACCGGCAGCGCGAAACGCGACACGACGGCGACCTTGTCCTTTGCGCCGGGCTTGCGCGACGTCATGAAGTACAGGTAGACCAGGTTGATAACCAAATACGTGCTGATCACGCATATATCCCATAGAAGCGGCGAAACGAAGTTGGGCGTTACCAGCAAGTTGAGCAGGCGCACGATGCCGCCCAGGTCGATCAAAACGAACGAGCCCGCGATGCAGATGCACACGAGCGACACCAAGATGGCGGGAAGGGCCACCTTCTTGTACTCCGCCACGTGAAAGATCGATGCCGACGAAGCCACGATAAGGCCGCCCGCGGACAGCCCCACGAAAAACATGAAGCAGGCGATGTACAGGCCCCACGACGTGCCGTTCGACATGCCCGTGACGCCCAACCCGCCGACGAACTGGCACGCATACGCGCCCACGCCGACAGCCGCAAGGGCGGCCAACACGGCGAAGGCGATTTTATAGGTTCTTGTTAACTGCATGTAGGTTTCTCCTTAACGCACGGATCTGCTCAGCCGATCGGGCGGCGCGACGCCACGACGTCACGCCGCCCGACCAAGCGATACGATCTAAAGTCCGATATAGAAAAGCTGCGGACGCGTGCCCTTCTCTTCGAGCAGATGATGGGCTTCGGGCGAACACGCCAACTTCGAGAGGTCGCTGTCGGGATCGTCAAGATCGCCGAACGTGCGGGCGCGCGCCGGACACACGCGCACGCACATGGGAATGTCCCCGTCGTCGGTACGCTCCTTGCACAGCGTGCATTTTTCCATCACGCCCTTGACGCGTACGGGAACGCGCGCGTCACCGTAGTTGAAGGCAGGCTCGCGCACCGGCTCGTCCCAGTTGAACACGCGAGCGTTGAACGGGCAGGCCGCCATGCACATGCGGCAGCCGATGCACTTGTCGTAGTCGATCTCCACGCGCCCCGAAGCGTCCTTGTAGGTTGCGCCCGTGGGCCACACCTTTTGGCAGGCGGCGTTCTCGCAATGCTGGCACTGCACGGGCAGGTAGACGCGCGTCAAGTTGGGATACTCGCCCAATGCGCCGTCGATGACGTCGCAGTCCTTGGTCAGGATACGGTTCCACAGCATCCCCATAGGCACGTTGTTCTGCATCTTGCAAGCGTTCGCGCAGGTATGGCAGCCTACGCAACGGTTCAGGTTGATGGCGATAGCCAGTTTCGTCATGATTGCCCCTACGCCTTTCTAATCTCGACGAGCGTGTCGGAGAACGGGATAACCGGGCCGCACAGCAGCTCGTCGCCGCGCTCCACCGCGGCATCGTTGGTAACGGACTGCATGTTGCCTCGCGCTAGATAATCGGCCGTAGCGCCCTCTACCAGACGAATCGATCCCGGGCGAATGGAGGGATTGCCATGAACGCGCACTTCGAAGCCGCCGCGGTCGTTGAACACTTCCACCGTGTCTCCCGTAGCCAAGCCACGCGCGGAAAGATCGGCGGGGTTCGCGTCCAGCGTGGGCTCGAAGTACTGCTGGATCCACTTCGCATCGTTGAACTGGTTATGAATGTGGAAACGCGTGCGGACGTTGGCCAGCTGCAATGGAAATTCGCTGCGCAAAGGGTTCTGCGCGTTCGCCTCGAGCGTCGGCTCCCATTGGGGAAGCTCCTGCCCAAAAGGCACGAGGTTCTGATAATACAGATCCAACCTTCCCGAAACCGTATCGAACGCGAAGTCGGCGTACTCCTGACGCGGCTTCTCGATGCCGGGCAGGGGCCACGTGCCGTGGTGCTCGTTGATCTGCTCGATGGTAAGAGAAGCGATCTGCGGGTCTTCGGCTCCTGAAAGAATCGCCGACGCCAGCTCGGCCGAGTCTTTCGGCAGCGCGTCTTCGCAGCCGAGCCGCTTCGCGAACTCCTTTTGGATCCAGAAATCGGTACGCGCCTCAAAGAGCGGATCGATCACCTTGTTCTGCAGTACGATCTGGTTGTACCCCACTTTCACGGCGCCCACTTCGGCATCAAGCTCGAAGCGCGTCGTAGCGGGCAGTACGTAGTCGGCCCACTTGGCGCCTTCGGTGAAGTACGGGTCGATGGACACGATCAGATCGAGCGTGCGCACCCAGTCCTCGGTTTTGGACATATTGGCGAAATGCTGGGCAACAAGGTCGCCGCAGCAGATGTAAGCTTTCACGCTGTTAGGCTTCGTGCGCATGTCGTAAGCCGCCATCTCGTCCTTGGAGGGAACCAGAGCATCGGGCAGCTTCCACGACCCCAACGTTGTGGAATGGCCGTTCCAGCATCCGCCTACGAACACGCCGACGTTCGCGCCGGGCTTGCAGATGTTACCAGTCACGCCAGCCAGCACGGCTGCAGCATGGCCTGCGATGTCGGCGTTGCCCATCTTGTCGTTGCCGCCCCACCCCAGCGCAAGCGACGACGGTCCTTTGGCGTACGCGCGCGCAAGCGACTCGATCTTTGCAGCGGGAATGCCCGTGATGCCTTCAGCCCATGCCGCCGTGAACTCCTTTTGGCCTTCGACCAGGACATCGTACGCTGTTCGGGCGCGCGCTCCGTCAACGACGACTTCGCCGGAAAGAGCCGCCGAAACGCCCGACTGATTGTAAGGAACGGGCTGGCCCGTAGCCGAATCGACAACGAAGAACGGGTTCTCAGCGCCCGTCTGGGGCTTTTCAGCCTGCGGATCTTCCGCATGCTGGCGCACAAGCCGTCCTGTCGAAACATCGATCAGGAAGGGCAGCGACGTATGGGCGGCCATGAACGCTCGATCCGCCAGCCCCTCGTCAAGAATCACCGACGTCATGGCAAGGAACAGGGCCGCGTCGGTACCCGGCTCGATGGGAACCCATTCGTCGGCTTTGCCGGCCGTGGTCGAGAAATGAGGGTCTACCGACACGATGCGCGCGCCGGCTTCCTTCGCCTCGAAGAACAGACGAACCTGAGGCAGGCTGGACTCGCAGAAGTTGCATCCCACCATAAGCACCATGCGGGAGTTCACCCAATCGCGCGCCTCGCCCGTAGCCATGGCGAAACCGCCTCCATAGCCGATGGCGGGATCCAGGCCGTTGCCCATTCCCACGTCGATACCGGCATTGCCGCCGGTCTGCGCGCCCAGCAGCGACGCCAGAAACGGCATGTTCGCTTCGCTCGACGAGGTGACCATAACCGCCTGCTTGCCGTGATCACGCTGGATCTCCTTGATGCGCGAAACGATGCTATCGAGCGCCTCGTCCCAGCTTACTTGCACGAATTCGTTCGATCCCCGCTCGCCTACTCGCTTGAGAGGCGCCTGCACGCGCCCTGCCCCGTATATATGCTGCACTTCGGAAATGCCCTTCAAGCAAATCGTTTCGTAACGATCCTCCACGCACGTATTCGGCTCCACCTTCACCAGACGGCCATCGCGCACCGTGCATTTGAGCGGGCACATGCCGCCGCAATGCTCCTGATGGTACGTGCAAGCCGTATGCTCTTCGCCCGATGCCGCGCGCTCGGCACCCGAAGGGCCGATACCCGCATACGCCACAGCAGGCGACAGCCAACTATCGGGCGTGAACATGTCGGCCCCCGCTGCGGCCAAGCCGCAAGCGGCGAGGGACCCCGCGAGGAAACCGCGCCTCGTCAACTCCATGTATTTCTCCTATCGTCTTGCTTGCATTCGGGTCGCGCCAAGCCCTTCGCACGCCGTGCCGTCCCCCTGGCCCTCGTCCGTCACGCAACCCGCATCAGGCCGCAGTGTAGGAAACCTGCGAGAACGCGTCTTTATTCCATCCGCCGAAATACGTGGCCCAAGCTTTGTGCATATTGAACAAACGGGAGTATCATCCCAGGTGAAAAGATGCTATAGCAGAGAGCATGCAACGATTCACATCGCGTTTCACCGAATAATCCGAAACCTTGCGCCCCGTTCGAAGGACAAGGACGACCGGTCGTCTGACGGCGCTTCGGCGCGAAGGAGGCACCATGCGCTTCAACCTTGATCTTGTGTACGACGTACTGGCCGACCTTTCGCCCGTTGCACTGTTCGAGCATTCGACGCACCTTGACCTCGACCGGATAGAACTGCTCGAAAACACCAGCAAGCCTCGAGCGGGAAGCCTATTCATCGCAGAGGCGGAAACGCTCGAACGCATCGACATCGATGCGTTCGACGAAGGGGCGCTTTTGATCTTGGGTCCGGACCTGCCGGACGCCGACGCGCTGCCGCTGCCCGCCGTGCTGGTGCCCGACCCGTCCCGAACGCTTCAGGCAAGCGCGCTACTGGCGCGGCTGCTTGAGTTTCGCATGAGGCTTGATTCCTGGTCGGAGTCGCTTTTGGAGGCCATGGCGCGCGATGCGTCGCTGCAAGAGGTCATGGACGTAGCTGCCACCGCGTTTCGCAATCCCCTCATGGTATCCGACTCCGCGCTGTACTACGTGCTGTGCGCCGGACACCTGCCGGACGACTTCCATGACGAGCTATGGACGACCGCTATCGAAACGGGCGTGTGCCCGACTGAGCTCTACTTCGACCTTTGGATGAGCAGTTCCGAAAACGCTTTCCGCTGCGATCGAGCCTATTTTGTCAAAAGCGCGTCCCGAACCGGGCATTCCTACCTGGTTCGCAACCTGCTGCACAACGGCGCGTACCACGGATGCTTCGAACTGGTCGATGCGAACGCGGCCTTCACCCAAAGCGATCTGGTGCTCGCGGACCACCTGGGACGGCTGCTCGTGCTGATTCTTCCCCGGCAGATCTACCCCCAGCTGGACAAGTCTTCGAAAAACCCGATCGACGAGCTGCTTGCCGGGAATGCCGTGCGCGGGCGCGTGCTGGCCTACGAGCTCTCGAAGCTCGGCTGGTCCCTCGACGATCCGTACTACGTCTGCCGCTTCAGCGGGTCGGCGCAAAGCGAGCACTGGGAGGGCCCTCACCGCCAAACGCTAAGACGGATCGAACGGCGGTACCCGCGTGCTCGGTTCCTTGAGGCCGAAGACGATGCCTACCTCATGGTTGCCCGAGAAAAGGACTATCCGCTTGACGAAATACGCGAGCGTCTGGAGGAACCGGCGGCCGACGACGAATTGCCGGTACGGTTTTTGGCGGGATTCTCGTCGGTGTTCTCCGACTTCCACTTCCTGCGCACCGCCGCGCAGCAAGCGGGTTTCGCCCTGAAGCACCTTGAGAACGGCTCGTCTTCCGGGCGAAAACTCCGTACGATCGCCCGGTTCTACGACGATTGCTGGTTCGACGATCTATCCGACCGCCTGAATCTAACCGGAGAAGCCCGTTGGCTGCTCGACGATCGCGTGGTGCGGCTCGCGCGCATCGATGCGCGCGAAGACACCCGGTACGTGGAAACCGTTCGGGCTTACCTCGAAAGCGGATGCAGCGCCACGCATGCCGCAGAAACCCTGTTCATCCATAGAAACACGCTTTCATACCGGCTGAAAAGGATACGGGCCCTCAGCGGGATGGACCTGGAGGACCCCTCGGCCGCCAGCGCGGATCTGCTCAGGATTCTTCTCTCGTGCAGGATCGTCTCCCAATAAGACGCGCAGCCCGAGAGCGCGCACTGCGCGCTGCAGCCTTCGGCAAGCTCGCCTCCGATGACGCGTCCACATGCGCAAAAGACGCGCGCCTACCCAAAAGACGCGAAACGTGGCGATACCGTGGCGGCCCGTATTTCGTGGTATCGTGCACCTGAAACGATACCGATCCGGCAAGGAACCTCCATGCACAGCACGCGCATCCGCACCAACCCCGACATATACGAAATCAAAGTGCCGTTCAACAACGTGAGCACGAGCGATACCAACTGCTACGTGGTGAAAGACGGCGCAGACGCGCTCATCGTGGATACGGGAGCCCCCACCGAAGACGGGTACGCGATCCTGCGCGACGCCCTTGAAGAGCTAGGCGCGGATCCGTCGAAAGCATCGTACTTCCTGACGCACCTGCACTACGACCACGTGGGCCTTATGGATCGCATCGCTTCCGCAGGAGCGACCGTCTACCTGAGCGCCGAGGGCTTGGGCATGGCTCGCGACGGGGGGACGGCGGAGCTGCATGAAGATTTCCGGCGCCTTGCGGAAGAGGGCGTCCCCCGAACCGAAGCCGACGCGCTCGTGCGCTCGGTAACGGGCCCGCGCGTCATCGACATCGATCGGTGCGCGCCGGTTGTCGTGGGCGACGGGGACGTCGTCGACGTTGGAAGCTACCGCCTTCAGGTGGTGGCAACGCCCGGCCATACGCCCGATCACCTGTCGCTGTACGAGCCCGGCAGCAAAACCCTGTTCGGCGGCGATCATGTGCTGTTCGTCATATCCCCCGGCATCACCGTGTTCCCCGACGGATCGGACAGCCTGCAAGCCTATCTGAACAGCCTGGACCGCGTGCGGAACATGGAGATCGATGCGCTGTTGGTGTCGCATGGCGAAAACCGCCCCGATTTCCGCGAGCGCATCGATTGGCTGAAGCGCCACCATATAGAGCGGCTGGATGAAACCGTGGGCATCGTGGAACGCGAACCGGGCTTGACCGGCGAGGACGTCGTGCGGCGCATCCATTGGAACGTGCCGAGCAGAATCTGGAGCGAGATCTCGCTCATGCAGCGCTGGTGCATCCTCATGGAAGGCATCGCCATCCTCGACCACCTTACGGCGACCGGGCGCGTGAAGCGCGCAAAGGACGGCGATGCCCGCAACGTCTACTTCCCTGTCGCGACCAGCTCCTGAGCCATCTCGCGCAACTTGAACTTCTGCACCTTCATGGACGGCGTCATAGGGAAGTCCTCCACGAAGAACACGTGCTTGGGAACCTTGTAGCGCGCGATGCGCGGAATGGCGAACGCGCGCACGTCCTCCTCGGTCATGTTCTCGTAGCCGGGCCGCACGCGGATGAACGCGCCCACCAGCTCGCCGAGCTTCTTGTCGGGAATGCCCACCACCTGCGCATCGAGCACGCCGGGCATGGTGAGCAGGAAGTTCTCCACCTCAAGCGGATAGACGTTCTCGCCGCCGCGAATGATCATGTCCTTGACGCGCCCGGTGACGCGGTAGTAGCCGTCCTCGTCAAGCGTGCCCAAGTCGCCCGAATGAAGGTAGCCGTCCTCGTCGATGGCGCGCGCCGTCTCCTCGGGCATCTTGTAATAGCCCTTCATGACGTTGTAGCCCTTGCAGCACAGCTCGCCCGGCTCCCCGATGCCGCACTCCTCGCCGGTCTCGGGATCGACGATCTTCACCAGCACGGGGGGATGCTTGCGGCCCACCGTCTCGCACTTGTGCTCGATATCGTCGTCGGCGCTCGTCTGCGTGAACACGGGACTCGTCTCGGTCAGGCCGTAGCAGATGGTGATCTCCTTCATGAACATGCGATCCATGACCTCGCGCATAGTCTCGGGCGGGCACGGGCTGCCGGCCATGATGCCGGTGCGCAAGCTGCTCAGGTCGAAGGAATCGAAATCGGGGTGGTTCAGCTCGGCGATGAACATGGTGGGCACGCCGTACAGCGCGGTGGCGCGCTCCTTGTGGACGGCCTGCAGCACCAGCCCCGCGTCGAACTCCTCCACGATGATCATGGTGGAGCGGTGCGTGAGGTTGGCCATCACGCCCAGCACGCAGCCGAAGCAATGGAAGAACGGCACGGGCAGCGTCACGCGGTCCGCAGACCCGAGCTTCTGGCCTTCGCCGATATAGAAGCCGTTGTTCAGAATGTTGCGGTGCGTGAGCATGACGCCCTTGGGAAAGCCCGTCGTGCCGGAAGTGTACTGCATCATGACCACGTCGTTGTTGTCGAAACGCGTCTCAGCCTCTTCGAGCGCGCTTTCGGGCACGTGCTGCCCCAACAAGATGAGCTCGGGCACGCTGTAGCAGCCGCGATGCTTCTCCGGCCCCATGTAAATGATGTTCTTGAGGCGCGGATAGTTCTCGGTCTCCAAATGACCGCGCTGCTGCGCAAGCGTTTCGGGCACCAGGTCGCGGATGATCTTGAGGTAGTCGACGTCGCGGTACGCATCGATCACGCACAGCGCCTTCATGTCGGACTGCTTCAGCACGTAGTCCAGCTCATGGCTTTTGTACACGGGGTTCACCGTGACCATGACCACGCCGATCTTGGCCGTGGCGTACATGAACGTGAGCCAGTCGGGAATGTTGCGCGCCCAAACGCCCAGATGGTCGCCCGGCTCCATGCCGATGGCCAGCAGGCCGCGCGCCAGGTTGTCCGTGCGCTCGTCGAAATCCTTGTAGGTCCAGCGCAGGGAGCGATCCGGGTACACGACGAACTCATGATCGGGATCGACGGCCACTTGGTCGCGAAAATAGCGGCCGATGGTCTTTTCGGAATGCAAGGGATAATCCGGTGAGCCGGCGAGGGCCTCGGATGCAGTAGGTTCAGGCATGCGGGTCACTTCCTTGTTGTAGATCGAGTGCGGTCGGCGAAGGCGCGAGCCTACAGCGGCGTGTACACGACGGCGAGGAACTTGGCGTTCTGCCCGTCGTGGGCGCGCACCTGGTGGGGCACGATGGAGTCGTAGTAGATGCTCTCGCCGGGATGCAGCACGTAGACTTCCTTGCCGTACTCGATCTCGATGCAGCCCTCCATGCCGAACAGCCATTCCTCCCCTTCATGGCCGACCAGCTCATGATCGGTCTCGCCGGAGGGCGTGACGGTGATGATGAAAGGATCCATGTGGCGCGACGGGCGCCCCGCCGCCAAACTGAAGTAGCTCAAGTCGCCCGCATCGCTGGCCGTTTGCAGCGACTTCACGCGCTCGACCTCGATCATCTGCTCGCGATCGATGTAGGCCGGCCCCAGGTTCTCGTCGTCGTCCATGAGCGTGCCCAGGCGAACACCGAGCGCGCGGGTGATCTTGATGAGCGGAGCAAGCGAGGGCGGCAGCTTCCCGGCCTCCAGGCCTTCCACAACCTCGACGTCGCAGCTGCAGCGATCGGCCAGATCCTGCACGGATAGGTGATGCGCCTCGCGCAGCGTCGTGATCTTATTGCCCAGCTTGTTCTCGTCCATCATGCGACTCTCCTCTCTTCATGATCGTTTCCCAATGCAATGGTATCCCATGATTTGCCCTTGCACAGCCACGAAATAGGTTTTACGGCAAAACAGGCGTTCGGAACGGCTTGGGAAATCGTCACGGGTCCCCCTTCGCGCCCACCATGCCGCAGAGAGCTTGCGAAGCGCATGGCCCCCAAGCAGCGCATCGTGAAAAAGCCGCCCCTGGAAAGGGCGGCTTCGACACGCGCGGAAACGGGGCGGGGCCTAGTTCTTGAACAAGGCGTGCTTGAGCTCTTCCTCGTCTTTAATGGACAGCGACGTTTGCAGCACGTCGCCGCCGAAGGGCTTGACGGCCTCGACGAACTTGTCGGTGGTCATGCCGTCGACCACCATGAACACGGCGGCGCTATCGTCGACGGAAAGCAGGTTGCGCACGCGATCCTGGAAATCCTTGTCTACGCCGTGCTTGACGATGGCGCCGGTCAAAGCGCCGATGCCGGCCCCGATAGCCGCGCCGAATATCGGCACGAAGAAGAGCACCCCGAACAAAACGCCCCAGAACAGGCCCCATACCGCAGACGTGCCTATCTTGGAATCAGGCGTCACCACGTCGTATTTGCCATCGGCACGACGGGCAACGACCGCAACCGATTGCAGGCTTACGATAAGGTTCTTGTCAAGGTCGAGAATCTTCTGGTAAGCGGATTTCGCTTCCATCTCGCTCGGGTACCCGAGCACAACGAGCGTACTCATGTTCTTTGCTCCTTTCACTGGCTTTCATCGAGGCCCACTGTACGCGCACGCAGCGGCACGGCACCGGAAGATCCGGCTTTGGCACCCGTTCGGAACCGTTGCGAAACGTCGCCGAAACCAGCTGCGCGCCTGCGATCGTCCTTCCCCTCCCTACCGCGCTTGCACCGCGCGAGGCCGAAAAGCAACCGGGCCGCAGCGCGATGCTGCGGCCCGGTCAGGCGAAACGATACGGGGATCGAAACAGGGCTTTCCGATCCTAGCCGAAGCGGTACTCCACGCCCATGGTGGGCTGGGGGTTCTCCCACTTCTTGACGATGGTCGACCCGCAGGCTATGCGGCAGGTGCCGCACTCCAGGCAGCCGGCGTAGTCGAACGACTTCGCGCCCGACTCGTCGATCTTGTAGAGGGCCGCCGGGCACACGCGCACCAGCTTGAGGAACTCCTCGGTGTCAGGGTCGTCCGCCAGCTCGATGTGGGCGTTCTCCTCGTCCACCTCGTACTTGTCCAACGCCAGGAACTCGTCGACGTTGACGGTGATGTCAGCAATAGCACTCATAGGGCCTTCGTCGCTCCTCTCACTTCGCGAGCGAGCTTGAACAGCCCGCGCTTCTTCACGATGGGCATCATGCGCTTCACGAGCGGCTTCTGCGGCGCGCCGTCCACGCTGAACATGGCGTTGAAGATCTCCTTCACCATGACGGGGTAGTCGGTGAACATCGAGTCCCAGTGCTCCATGACGTGGGGCCACTTGCTGAAGGTGCGCAGGTCCTTGATGACGAACGAGTCCTCCATCTTGGCCTTGTAGGAGGACAGCCCCGCCTCGGAGACGTCGCCCTTATCGATGGCCTCGACCGCGGCCTCGGCCGCCATGCGCCCGCTGGCCACGGCGAAGTCCATGCCGCGCACCTGGTAGCCCATGTTCATGCACAGGCCCGCCGTCTCGCCGGCCACCAGGCAGCCGTCGAAGACGTACTTCGGGATCATGTTGTAGCCGCCCTCGGGCACCATGTGGCCGGAGTGCTCCACCAGCTTCGCGCCGCGGATGATGGGCGCCACGGCCGGATGGTTCTTGAAGTCCTCGAGCATCTGGTACACCGGGTACGGGTTCGACGCGTCGGCCGCCGTGGAGATGGTGGCCACGAGGCCCAGGCTGATCGAGTCCTTGTTGGTGTACAGGAAGCCGCCGCCCACGTTTCCGTGCGTGCAGTCGCCCACGAACAGCATCGCCGCGCCCTCGCCCTCCGGGCACAGGAAGCGGTCCTCGATCTGGGAGGCCGGCAGCTCGAACACCTGCTTGATGCCCACGGCCATCTCGTTCGCCTTCGGGCGCGGGTTGCCCAGGCACTTCTCGGACAAAAGCGGGTTCACGCCCTCGGCCAGGATGACCACCTGCGCGGTGATCTCGTCCTCGCCCGCGCGCACGCCCACCACGCGGCCCGCCTCGTCCTTGATGAGCTCCTCCACGGCGATGCCGCAGATGTACTCGGCGCCCGCGTCCTCGGCCTTCGAGGCGAGCCACTGGTCGAACGGCGCGCGCAGGACGGCGTAGGAGTCCTTGCCTTCCTCCGCCAGTTCGTCGCTCGTGAAGTCGACGGCCATGCTCGAGCGCGCGTCCAGAAGCGCGATGCGCTCGTGGGTGATCTTGCGCTCGAGGGGCGCCTCCTGCTCGAAGTCCGGGAAGACCTCCTTGAGCGAATGCGAGTAGATCCGCCCGCCCGTCATGTTCTTGGCGCCGGCGAAGTTGCCGCGCTCGACCACGAGGACGCTCTTGCCGGCGGACGCGGCCACGTAAGCGGCCACGGCCCCGGCGCACCCGGACCCCACGACGATGATGTCGAAATCGGTCTCAGACACCTTTCATCCTTTCTCGTCTTATGAAAATCAACAACACACCAGCTTCACCGCAAAAGCCCGCTCGCTCGCCTGACCAGCAAGGTTCGAGCTTCTTGAAGCGGGAGGCCTCCATGAGCCCTCCCGCAGATCGAAGCTTTCTACAGCACTGCCGTCAAAGCCGGCAGCACATCCTTGATGTCGCCCACCAGGCCGAAGTCGCACTGCTTGAAGACCGGCGCGTTCTTGTCCTTGTTGATGGCGAACATCGTGCCGGCGCGATTGCAGCCCACCATGTGCTGCATCTGGCCGGAAATGCCACAAGCCACGTAGACCTTCGGCGACAGCATGAGGCCGGACACGCCAACGTAGGTCTCGGTGGGAAGCCAGTCCACGCCCTCGGTCAGCGGACGCGAGCAACCCAGGCCGGCGCCCAGCTTTTCGCACAGCGCGCGAGCCAAGTCAAGCTCGGACTCCTCCGCGAAGCCACGGCCCGCAGCCACGACCACGTCAGCCTTGCCCAGGTCAACGCCGCTCTTTTCGATGGGCTTGGAGGACACGAGCTTCACCGGATTGGCCGGGGCAACCCAGGCCACGTCCTCGACCGCGTTCGCGCCGCTTGCCTCGGCGCCTTCGAACGCGCCAGCGGAAACCGTGTAGATGGCCACGTCGCCCGCAGCCTTCTGCACGCGCTCGGCCACGCCGCCGAAGTACAGGCTCTTCGCGCCGTCAGCGGCGAATTCCATGACGTCGGTGATAACGGCGGCGCCCGCATGCGCGGCCAGGCGGCCAGCGATCGTCTTCATGTGACGCGTGGGCTCGACCAGCACGACGCTCGGCTGCTCGGCGTCGAGCACGGCGATCACGGTATCGGCGGCGTCGTCCAAAACGGAGCCTTCGGGTACGGACACCTTCGCCACTTTGTCGGCAACGGCAGCGGGCGCATCGCCAAAGGAAACGAGGACGACCTCATCGGCCATGGTGCGGGCTCCGGCGGCAAGCTCGCGGGCAGCGTCGGCGCGCTCGGCAATAACAAGTGCTTTCATGGGTATGCTAGCCTTTCTCTCAGACAGCGGATTATCGGAAGACGGAACCTACAGGGCGGCCTTGAGGGCTGCAGCGAACTGCTCGATCGCGCCATCAGCCGAAGCGTCGAGGATCTCGAGCTTGCGGTCGGCCTGATCGGGAGCCTTGCAGGAGACAACGTCGATAGCGCCGTCGACAGCCGCCTCGGCACCGGCCACGTTCATCGGCTTCTTGCCGGCGGCCAGGATGTCCTTCATGCCGGGAATGCGGGGCAGCGCGATATCGGGCGACACGGACACAACGACGGGCAGGGGCACCTCGACGGTTTCGACGACGTCCTCGAGCGTGCGCTCGACGATGAGCGACAAGCCCTGCGCCTCGATCTTCGTGGCGCCGTTCACCACGGGAAGGCCCAGCTTCGCGGCCAACTGCACGTCAACCTGCTGCGCATAGTTGTCAGCGGAGCCGTCGCCGCACAGGATGAGGTCGAACGCGCCCACCTTGCCGACCAGTGCGGCCAGCGCCTCCGCCGTTGCGCGGGCGTCCATGTTCGCGTACGCGTCGTCGGCGGCCATGAACAGCTCGTCCACGCCGCGAGCCAGCACGTTCTTCTTCAGCTTGGAGTCGTCGATGGAAGCGGGGCCCGCCGTCATCGCGACCACCGTGGAACCGTCGTTGGCCGCAGCCAGCTGGGCGGCCGCCTCGAGGGCGTTCAGATCGTACGTGGACACGATGCCCTTGGCCTTGGAATAATCCAGGGAGCCGTCCGCGGACACCTGGATGTCCTGATCGTCGGGAACCACCTTGAAAGCAGCAACGATTTTCATCCTGTACCTTTCCCTTCTCGTTTGCCTTTGTAAAGCGTTCGGACGCGATCCGCCGCCTTCGAGGGGAACATGCGGCGGATTCGGCGCGTTGAGAGCAGTTTGCACCGCTCGCCGCGCGGCGTCATCGCAAGATCGCCGTGAAAGCATCATTACTTACAATTTGACTATGCCTGCGCGCCCGTCCGCGCAGGCTCCATCGCCCGCGCGGCGCCACGGCGCAACACCGCGCCCCCGCCGCGGGAAGCACTGCGCAAACGCGTTTCATAGCCCCTGATCAATGGCATCATTACGTATCCCTACTACTTTTTTTGCGATGCACCGATTTTTAAGTATCGCCGAATTACCATGCGCCTTGCGATGCAACGGCATAGCTGCGATCGCTAGTATTCAGGGCAGTTGTTCGAGCGAGCAAAACACGACGGCGGCACGCTGCAATCGAGCCGAATCACGTGCGGAACATCGCTCGGCGCCACGCGCGGCTTCGCGCGAAATCGCAACCAGTCAAGGAGGAGCAATGGCAGATTACTATGGTACCGACACCGTCGTATCCGAACTTCGCGAGGACGGTCTGCTGATCATCCGCATCAACCGCCCCGACGTGGCGAACGCCCTTAACGGCGTCACCTCCAAGGCCATGGAGAACATCATGAACAACGCCGAGACCGATCCCGCCGTGCGCGCGATCATCGTCACCGGCACGGGCAAGGTGTTCTGCGCGGGCGAGGACCTTTCCGAGCTGAGCGAAGGCGGCGAGTGCCAGACCGTGACCGAGCACGGCTTCGGCGGCCTGACCGCGCGCCTGTGCTCCAAGCCCGTCATCGCCGCATGCAACGGCTCCGCAGCTGGCGGCGGCATGGAAATCGCCCTGTCCTGCGACATGGTGGTTGCCGCCGAGAACGCCAAGTTCGGCTGCACCGAGGTCGGCTTGGGCATCATCGCCTCCACGGGCGGCATCGTGCGCCTGGCACGCGATATCAACCGCAAGGATTGCATGGAGCTTCTGCTGACCGGCAAGAAGATCAAGGCTCCCGAGGCCAAGGCTCTCGGCCTGATCAACTACGTCGTGCCGGCCGAAGAGGTCATGGACCGCGCTATCGCGCTGGCCGAAGAGTGCCTGAAGAACGCCCCTCTCGCCCTCAAGTGGACCAAGAACATCGTGCACGCCGCCGACCAGATGTCCGAAGAGGATGCCATGCGCTACTCCGACGCAGCGTACCGCTTCCTGGAGAAGACCGCCGACGGCATCGAAGGGCCGGCCGCGTTCGTCGAGAAGCGCACGCCGGTTTGGCAGGGCAAGTAACTCTTTTTTCAATCCCACTCGGTCCGCGCGGGCATTCGCGCGGCCATCCGCCACGTGCCCGGGCTGCGCAGCCCGGGCACGCTTCGTTGGAGAACGGAACACCGACGCGGCAAGGAAGACGCTTCTCCGCCCCACCCTTGCCGCGTCGCTCCACGCCGTCAGCTTACTCCACGGCAGACATCACGCCGCCGTACATCTTGTACCCGACGGCCTTCGATTCGCAGTAAACGCTCTCGACGTTCAGGGCCGCTTTTGCCTTTTCGATAAGGCCGATCACCGCTTGGTCGCTTCCGTGCACGCTATCGAACACGAGCGTATCGTTTTGGATGATGGCGCCGTCTTCAGCGGCGTAGCCGCCTTCGGCCTCGTACACCGTGTAGCCCGACCCTGCTTCGACGAACAGCGGGATGAGAATGTCCTTCGCCTCGTCCATCGTAAGCACCTGCTTGCCAGCATCCTTGTCATACAGCCCGAAGTACAGGCAGTACACGATCTCCTGCTGGTCGGTCACGCCGTTGACCAGCGACGGCGGCTCCTGCGAAGCTTCCTGCGCGCCCGTGCATCCGGCCATCACCGAAACGGCGAGCGCCGTTGCGCACGCGCACGCGCACAGCTTCCCGAACGTTTTCTCCTTCATAGCAGCCCCCTTTATCTCAATGCGACCTATGGTAACACCGAGCTTCAACGGCTGCGACCGAAATCAAGCGAGCGAAGCATTTCGTTCGCAAGAAGGCTGCTACGAGGCCGTTCCGCGTCCGGCGACATCGTCAAGCTCGCCCGTGAGACGCTCTTTGAGCGTCAGCTTGCGCGGGGCGAACGGATGGGGCAAAGGCACGTCGCGGCCGATGGATCGCATCGCGATGTCCCACAGCACTCGACTGCCGCAATAGTACAGGTAGCGTTTTCTTATCTGGGGAATCTCCTGCTCGTCGAAGGACCCCGATTCGGCGAGCCCATCGAGGATCGCGTCGCTTCTTTCTTTCGCCACGGCCCTTCGCCACGCGAGCACCGCGTTCGCCACGAACACGCCCACCGTATAGGGCAGCACCAGCGCCCGAACGAGCGCGATCATGTCCTCGCGCCGATAGCTTGAGAGCGCCGCAGCCTGGCTTCCCAAAAGACTCGCGTCCAGCGCGCGGCCTTCGCTCGAGGCAACCCATTGCTGCACGTCGGACACCCACACCCCCGCAAACACGATGGCCGCGCCCGAGAGCACCGCCGCCGCCAGCCCCATTCCCTTGAGCCACCAGCGAACGCTGCCCATCCAGTATTGGGGAACCGTATAGGTGTACAGCAGCAGCAAAAACGCCGCGAACACGATCGATGCGCCCACGATCAGCGGATCCTGCTGCAAGAAGTAGTCGGTAGCCACCTTCAGAACGCTTTGAACCTGGTACAGCCAGGAAAACCCGCCTGCCAGCATGGTTTCGGCGGACAGGCCCCAATCCTGCACAACGGACATGACCCAGGAAAGCAGCATGCTGGCAACGGCCACGATGATGAAGAACGCCGGCAACGTGACGGACACGCTGGCCATACCGCGCAAAAAGGCTCCGTCGAAACGCAGCGCAAGAAAGTAGAGCAGCAAGAACCCGCCCATGAGCACCGCGGCGAACGCCAGGTACGTGGCAAGCGTGGAAGGAATCGCCACATCCGGGAAAAGCGAGAGCACCGCGCGAACGACCAGCGCGAATACCGCCGCCGCTACGATGGAGCCGCAACTGAGGACCAACGCTCGCTGCACGCGATCGCGGTCGGTGTCAAGCTCGTCCACCCCGTTGCGCTCCACGACGTCGACAAGTTCCAAGTTATGAATGCGCCGCATAGCGCATGCCGTCTTCAGCGAAAACGCAACCGCAAGCGGCAGGAACAAGATCAGGCCGACCCAGGCGGGCAGCGCGGCGCAAAACGCTGCGAACAGAAGCACGGGAATCCCCCACCGATACCAACTGTCGAACGGACGGGCAACCCAGACGCGCATGCGCCGCATGCACGTCATCGCAACGCGCTCGATATCTTCGATAGCCGAATTCATATCAGCAGTGTACGATCGAGCACAAGGGCGAACAAGCAACGCCACGGAAACGACGAAAGGCCGGCCATGCGACACGCAAGAGCGCATTTCGACGTTCATCGCATCAGAACAAAGCTCTGAACGGGGATGATACGATACAGGCTGCCCATGTGCGCACACGGAGGCTCGCCCAACAACCCCAAAGGGAAAATCAGCCAGCGAACGCCCTGTTCGCTGCGCAATCGAGAACCGCCGAGCGAACAGGACCCATCGGGCGCAATTCGCCCAGGCGCGACCGGTTGAGGGCATGCGGCGCCGCGTGCGAACGCACGCCGCCGATCGCGAGAAATCGCACGCAGGCAACGGAGATCCGCCTGCGCGCCTGATCGCAAATCGGGGAACTTACCCGACGATGCCCGACCAGACGCGCCCGCTCCGCAAGAGCGCACGCCGCCAAACGCAGGCGGGCGGCGCAAGCTCGCGCCTGCACCGCCCGCGTTTCGCGTCCTCACATGAAAAGCTACGCCCTCCCTGGCACGCGTAGCGCCCCGGTTAGTGGCGGGCGAATCTGAACATCGAGCGAATGCCCACGCCCACTTCCTCGATCGGAGCGTTGCCATGCTCCATGCGCTGCTCCTGCAGCCACTTCTGACCGTTCTTGGAGTCTTCCATGAACTCGTGCGCGAAGCTGCCGTCCTGGATGCGCGCGAGGATGTCCTTCATCGCGGCCTTCGCCTCGTCGCCGATGACCTGCGGCCCGGCATAGTAATCGCCGTACTCGGCCGTGTTCGAGATGGAGTAGCGCATGTTGGACATGCCGCCTTCGTACATGAGGTCCACGATGAGCTTCATCTCATGGAAGCATTCGAAGTACGCCATCTCGGGCGGATAGCCCGCCTCCACGAGCGTTTCGAAGCCGGCGTTGATGAGCGCCGTCACGCCGCCGCAAAGCACGGCCTGCTCGCCGAACAGATCGGTCTCCGTCTCGTTCTTGAACGTCGTCTCCACCACGCCGGCGCGCGCTCCGCCGATGCCCCACGCATACGACAGCGCCACGTCCTTGGCGCGCCCCGACGCATCCTGGTGCACGCAGATGAGGCACGGCACGCCCGCCCCTTCGGTGAACACGCGGCGCACCATATGGCCCGGGCCCTTCGGCGCGATCATGATCACGTCGACGTCCTGGGGCGGCGTGATGTAGCCGTAATGCACGTTGAAGCCGTGCGCGAACGCCAGGGTGTCCCCCGCCTTGAGATGCGGTGCGATCTCGGCCTCGTACGTAGCCGCCTGGGTCTCGTCGGGCGTGAGGATCATGATGAGATCGGCCTCTTCGGCCGCCTCGGCCACGCTCATCACCTGCAAGCCCGCCGCGACGGCCTTTCCGCGCGAACGAGAATCCTCGCGCAACCCGATGCGCACGTCGCATCCGGAATCGACCAGGTTCAGCGCATGGGCGTGACCCTGGCTTCCATAGCCGATGATGGCGATCTTCTTGTCCTGGATGAGCTGCGGGTTCGCGTCGTTCTCGTGATAGATCGTAACAGCCATGTTCGTTTTCCTTTCTATTGGCTGATGGTACCTTGCTTGGACTTTCGGAAAAGCCGCGGGAAGCTACACGTCCTTGCTGTTTCGGGACATGGCTATCTTGCCGGTGCGGATGATCTCCTTGATGCCGTAGGCGCGGAAAAGGTCTTCCATGCCCTTGAGCTTGTTCTCGTCGCCGGTAGCCTCGATGGTAAGCGAGCTTTTTCCCACATCGACGATCTTCGCGCGGAAGACGTTGGCTATCTCGATGATCTCGCTGCGCCGTTCGGGCGATGCGTTCACCTTGAACATCACCAGCTCGCGCTCGATGGCGGCGTCGTTGGTGAGGTCAGTGATCTTATGCACGCTGATCAGCTTATGAAGCTGCTTGGTGATCTGCTCGAACGCAACCTCGTCGGCCTTGACGATGGCCGTCACGCGCGACATGGTGGGATCTTCGGTGGGACCGACGGACAGCGACTCGATGTTGAAGCCGCGCCGCGAGATGAGCCCCGTCACGCGCGAGAGCACGCCGGGCTTGTTCTCCACCAGAACGGATAGGATATGCCTCATCGTCCCTCCCCTTTCTGCCCGGCTGCGGGCACGTCGATGCGCACGGCGCCCACCGCCACGTCGATCGCCCCCATGACCTCGTCGAGCGCGCGGCCCGGCGCTACCATGGGGTACACGTTCTGATCGCGCGAAATAGCCACGTCAAGCAAATAGGGGCCCGGCGCCTCCAGCATGCGCGCAAGCGCTGCGTCCAGCTGATCGGGATGCTCCACGCGCTCGCCCTGCCAACCGTAGGCGTCGGCCAGCTTCACGAAATCGGGCGTGGCGTCCAGCAGCGTAGCGGAGTAGCGGCCCTCGTAGAACAGCCGCTGCCACTGGTGCACCATGCCCAGGCAGCGATTGTCCATGATGAGCACCTTCACCGGCGTGCCATGCACGGCGGCCGTGGCCATTTCCTGGCTGTTCATCTGGAACGACCCGTCGCCGGCCACGCACACCACGCGCTTTTCAGGACAACCGATGGCCGCGCCGATGGCCGCCGGGAAACCGAATCCCATCGTGCCCAAACCGCCCGACGACAAGAACGTGCGCGGCGCTTCGCGATCGATGCTCTGAGCCGCCCACATCTGATGCTGGCCCACTTCGGTGACCACGATGCTGTTCTGCGGATCAAGCAGGCCCGACAGCTTTCGCATGACCACCTCGGGCACGATCTCCTCGGGACTGTCCCCCAGGTCAGGATGGTAGAACGGGTAACGCGAGCGCCACGCCGATATCCTCTCGACCCAATCGCTTGTCGCAGGCTGCGCGTTCTCCTTCTCAAGCGCCGCCACGATGCCGCCCAAAACGCCCTTGAGGTCGCCCACGATGGGGATCTGCACCTCGCGGACCTTGCCGATCTCGGCGGGGTCGATGTCGATATGGATCACGTCGGCGTGGGGCGCGAACTCGTCCAGTTTGCCCGTCACACGGTCCGAGAAGCGAGCCCCCGCGGCGATGATCAGGTCGCTCTCCGTCATGGCCAGGTTCGCGTACTTGGAGCCGTGCATGCCCACCGGCCCCAGGTTGAGCTCGTGCGAGGCGGGAAACGCCCCTTTGCCCATGAGCGTGGTGACCGCGGGGATCTGCATGAGCTCGGCCAAGCGGATCAGCTCGTCGGCAGCGCCGGACGACACGATGCCGCCGCCCACGTACAGCACGGGGCGCTCGGCCTGCTTGATGCGGGCCACGGCTTGCTTGATCTGCTTGGCGTTGCCGCGATACGTGGGCTTGTAAGACGGCAGGTTCACGTCATCGGGATACGCGAACACCATGCTCTCGGACGCAAGGTCGCTCGGCACGTCGATGAGAACCGGGCCGGGGCGGCCGGTCTTGGCGATATGGAATGCCTCGCGAAACGTCCGGGTCAGCTCGTCGGTCGATTGCAGCAGGTAGCTGTGCTTGACCACCGGCATGGAAATGCCCACGATGTCCGATTCCTGGAACGAGTCCGTGCCGATCACGCCGCGCGGCACCTGGCCCGTGATGACCACGAGCGGCACGCTGTCCATGTAGGCCGTCGCAATGCCCGTGACCGTGTTGGTGGCGCCCGGTCCGCTGGTCACGATGACCACGCCCACGTTTCCCGTGGCGCGGGCGTACCCGTCCGCCTCGTGCACCGCGCCCTGTTCGTGCCGGGACAGCACGTGCGTGATCTGCTGGGAATCGTACAGCGCATCGTACATCTTGATGGCCTGACCGCCCGGATAGCCGAACACCACGTCCACGCCCTCGGCCTCAAGGGAGGCGATCACCGCTTCCGCCGCGATCATCGTGGATCCTTGCTTGGCGGTGCCGCTTCCCAGCCCGCGCGGAGCGCCCACCGCAGCCGCGCTGGCCGCCCGCGGCGCCGACGCTTTCTGCCGACCCGCCGCGCCGCACGCGGCAGGCTCGCCCGCATCTCGTTCTTCAATTCGTTCGCTCATGAGACGTACGCCCCCTTGTCTGCAGATGAAACGAGCTTCGCGTATTTCGCGAGCACGCCATGATCGTGTTTCGGCGCGGGAAGGCGAAACGCCTCGCGACGCCGGGAGAGCTCGTCGTCGCTCACGTGCAGGGTGAGCGCGCCTCCTTCGATGTCCACCGTCACCCGATCGCCTTCCTCGACGAGCGCGATGGGCCCGCCCGCGGCCGCCTCGGGGCTCACGTGTCCGACGGCCGGGCCCTTCGTTGCGCCCGAGAAGCGTCCGTCGGTGATGAGCGCAACGCTTGTGGACAAGCCCATCCCCGATATGGCCGACGTAGGCGTGAGCATCTCGCGCATGCCCGGGCCGCCCTTGGGGCCCTCGTAGCGAATGACCACGACGTCGCCCGAAACGATCTCGCCCGCGTAGATTGCCGCGCAGGCCGCCTCCTCGCTGTCGAAGCAGCGCGCCGGACCCGTATGCTTCATCATGGACGGATCGACCGCCGACTTCTTGACAACGGCCCCGTCGGGCGCGATGTTGCCATGCAGCACCCGAAGCGCGCCCACCGGCGAGAACGGGTTGTCGTGCGCGCGGCACACCTCGCCATCGGCCGGCTTCGTGCACGACGCCAGATAGTCGTCCATCGGCCCCATGCACGTCACAGCCGTGTGATCGAGCAGCCCGAGCTTCGCCAGTTCGTGCATGACCACCGGCACGCCGCCCACCTCGTACAGGTCGCTGAGCGGGCGCGGGCCCGAAGGCTGCAGCTTCACCAGATGCGGCGTGCGCGCGCTTGCGGCATCCCAGTCGTCCATCGTGATAGGGCACCCCGCCTCGCGCGCGACGGCCGTCAGATGCAGCACCGTGTTCGTAGAGCCGCCGAACGCCATATCGCACTCCATAGCGTTGTGCACGGCGGCGGCGTTCACGATGTCGCGCATGCATACGCCCTGCTCCAGCAACTCCATCACCTTCATACCGGCGTGCTTTGCCAGGCGAATGCGCTCGGAATAGACCGCCGGCACCGTACCGTTGCCCGGCAAAGCGATGCCAAGGGCTTCGCACAGGCAGTTCATGGAGTTCGCCGTGAACAAACCTGAGCAGCTGCCGCACGTAGGGCACGCCGTATCCTCGTAGCGCTTGAGTTCTTCTGCCGTCATGGATCCCTGTTGAACGGCGGCCGCGCCGTCGAACAGCGTGTTGAGGTCGGTGGAGGGACCGCAGCCGCCGGGTCGCTTTCCGGCCAGCATGGGGCCGCCGGACACGAACACCGTGGGGATGTTCACGCGCAGGGCGCCCAGCAGCATGCCCGGCACGATCTTGTCGCAGTTGGGGATGCATACGAGCGCATCGAAGGCGTGGCCCTGCACGGCGCATTCCAAGCTGTCGGCGATAACCTCGCGCGACACGAGCGAGTAATGCATGCCGTCGTGGTTCATGGCGATGCCGTCGCACACGCCGATGGTCGAGAGCTCGAACGGCACGCCGCCCGCCATGTAGATGCCGGCTTTGACGGCCTCGGCGATCTTGTCCAGGTTGTTGTGTCCGGGGATGATGTCGTTTCGGGAGTTGAACACCGCAACGAGCGGGCGTTTCAGCTCCTCGTCGGTGATGCCGTCCGCCTTGAGCAGGCTGCGGTGCGGCGCGCGGGCAACGCCGGCGGTGACGGCTTCGCTTCTCAGCTGCATCTGGCTCCTTCCTTCGAGTCCGACCATAAAAAAATCCTGTTGCACGTAAGCTGCACCAGGACCTCAGAAGGAAAACGGATACGACGCGACGAAGACGCGCGGCCTATCTCAATCGGACTGATAACGGAGTCGCCGGTTCAGCCTACTTGCCCGCGGGTTCCCGAAGATCGTCCGGGTGGCCCGCGCAACGTTCGAACCGAACTGCTCGGAGGTGGCGTTCAGGCCGCCCACCACCGGCTCGCAGCATCCGCCGGCTCTCTGAAGATGGGTTCGTCCCTACTGTCCTCGTCAACGCATTTCGTTCTATGAAGTTGTTGCAGGCCAGTATACCCCAGCTTGCCGCGCGCACAAGCGAAACTTCGACAGGTGCGCGGCCCACGCAGGAAATTCACACGGGGCAACTCGGAAATGAGACGGACAGGACCGAGAGTCAACGCCGAAAACAGTCGTGTTTCGCTTCAGCGCCAGAACGCACCATGCATGCCCAAGATGACAATCCGTCAACCAGTCAGTCAGAACCGGGCAACGGTTTTGCCGGCAAACGCAGCGAAAAGCGCCAAAACCGTACACTTGCCTTTTACGCAAGCATTCCGAAGCCAATGCGGGGCGCGCCGCACGCCCGCCATGGATCGTCTGGCCGCGAAAGGAGGAGACGTTGTGACGAACCGAAACCTACCCGGCATTCCGCTTCAGGGCACTGGGCCGCAGCCCCACGTCGGCTTGCCGCAAAGCGAGCGACACCTCCCCAACCGAACGCACGGCATCCGCTTCGACGTCTCGCCGCAACGGCCTTCCATCGACGAGACGCGCGACCCCTTCGCCGCCGTGCGTCCCGCCGCGCCCGACCTGCACCGCGGCAATCGCCCGGCATCTGCGGGAACGGCCTCGATGCGGATACTCTCGGCCATCTTCGCGATTGTCGCAGTAGGGGCCGTGGGCACGATCGGAGGCACGCTCGTTTCCCGCGGAATCGCCGCATCGCCTGAGACCGACGGCATCCCAGCTGTCCAATCCACGCCCAACCAAAGCGTCGACGCTGCCGGAAACAGCACCGCGCCTGCTTGGAAGAAAGCCTCTGCCCCCGCGCTCTTCCAGAACGATCCCGCCTGGTCATCCGATCCTTACGGATCGGGCACCATCGGCTCGTCAGGCGGCGCGCCCCTGTGCTTGGCCATGGCGCGCATCGGCATCACGGGAGACACCGACATGGGACCGTCCGTCGTGGCGGCTTTCGCGCGCAGCAACGGCTACGTCGAAAACCCCGACGGCCTGCTTACGGAAGGCGCGCGTCAACTGGGGCTGCAGGTAAACTCGGTGGAGCCGAGCGAGCTTGCCATCAGGAAAGAAGTCACCGCGGGGCGCCCCGTGATCGCATCGCTCGACAGCGATTCCTCCGCCAGCAAGCCGTCCTACGTCGTGCTGGTCGACATCGATCGGCACGGCATGCTGGTGGTGAACGACCCGAAGCGCCGCGACCGCGCCGTCCACAGTCGATCCTTCAACGACGTGGTGCGCCGAGCGAACGCGCTCTGGTCCTACCAGGCTGCGCCCGCCTCCAAGCCCGCATCGTCGTAGGCGGACGGGCGTCGCGGCGCAGCAGGACGACCGACGACAGGGCGCGTGCCTAGGGCATGTACCTGACCGCGCGCGACGGCGTATGCGCACGTCCAGCCGTCGGCGTATGCGCGAGTCCGTCCGTCAGCGTATGTGCGAGTCCGGCCGTCGGGCATGTGCGCTGCCGGCCGTCGGCGCGCGAATATCGGCTCATCGGGGCATTCCTGTCAAAACGGAAGAGTTTTGCTGGTCCTCAAACCAGGATAAAGGGAGAGCACAGCCTTATGACCTGGTCAAATAGAAATCGTAGTCTCGCGAAACCTCTTCCGTAGAGCGAAAACCGCCGCAAAACTCGTTAGTTTTGACAGCACGAGGGTTCTACGCTCCGCGCCCGCGTCCAATCGCACGTTCGGACGCGCCCGCGCGCAATCCCCCGCGCAAGACCGCACGCCAGGGGCTTCCGCATCCTCCCACACGCCCGCATGCAACCGAGCGCCCGGAAGCTTCCGCGCCCCGCCTCGCACCCACACGCAACCGAGCGTCGAGGCGCCCGCTCCCCACGCGAGCTCTCGCGCCCGCCTTCTCACACTTCCTCTGGTTTGAGGGTCCCGCCCGCCGCATTCAACCGCGATCCCCCTCGAAACGCAGCAATCCCCTTCCTATAATAAACTGCGAACACGAAGCAGCGAGGTCGAGCGCCCACCGCGCGAACGGCCCGTCACAAGGAGGCCCGCATGGACTACCGTCAACTCGAGATTCATCCCGAAGCGCGCATCGCGCCCAACGCCACCCTCATCGGCAACGTATCCGTCGACAAAGACGCCGTCATCCTGTTCAACGCCACGCTGCGCGGCGACTACGGATCGAAGATCGTCATCGGCGAGGGAACCAGCGTCCAGGAAAACTGCTGCGTGCACCTAGGCGCCGCAAGCGACTGCGTCATCGGCTCCGGCGTGACCGTCGGCCACGGAGCCATCGTGCACGGCTGCACCATCGGCGACAACACGTTGGTCGGCATGGGTTCCATCATCATGGACGGAGCGAACGTCGGATCGAACTGCATCGTAGGCGCCGGTTCCCTCGTCACCAGCGGAACTCAGATTCCCGACGGCATGCTGGTCATGGGATCGCCCGCAAAAGTGCGGCGCCCCCTCACCGACGACGAAATCGCGCAAAACCGCGTCGACGCTGAAGGCTACGTCGCCATCGGCAAAGACCTCGTGGAAAACGGCATCATCTACGAGGGAGCGAACCTTCCTCGCGATATCATGGCCATCGCCGTCAAGTAGATTCCGTATGCGCGCAAACGCGCAATGGTACAATGGACGCTTACCGCATACGAACCCGAACCATGATCGAGGAACCATCGTGATCTACGACAACGTGCTTGACGCCATGGGGCGCACGCCCCTTATTCGCTTGAACAGCCTTTCCGAAGAAGGATCCGCTCAGATCCTCGCAAAGTACGAGGGCGTGAACGTAGGAGGCTCGGTCAAGACCCGCACTGCCTGGCAGATGATCGACCAGGCCGAAAAGCGCGGTCAGCTGAAACCCGACAGCATCATCGTGGAGCCCACGAGCGGCAACCAGGGCATCGGGCTTGCGCTCGTGTGCGCCGTCAAGGGGTACGCCGCCCGCATCATCATGCCCGACTCCGTGTCCGTCGAGCGCCGCAAGCTCGTACGCCACTACGGAGCCGACGTGATCATCGTGCACGACGACGGGGACATCGGCAAATGCATTGCCGAATGCATCGCAACCGCCGAGCGCATGGCGGCAGAGGACCCGCGCGTCTACGTTCCCCAGCAGTTCGAGAACGAGGACAATCTGTTCGCCCACAAGTACCACACCGCGCTCGAGATCGTCGAGGACGTCGAAGGCCCCATTCACGGCTTTTGCTCCGGCATCGGCACGGGCGGAACCATCTCCGGCGTCGGGCAGATCCTCAAGCGTCTGTACCCTGACGTGGAAATATGGGCGGTCGAACCCGAAAACGCCGCTATTCTTTCCGGAGGCGGCATCGGCACGCACCTGCAGATGGGCATCGGCGACGGCTTGATCCCCGCCATTCTCGATCAGGAGATCTACGACGACATCTGCATCATCTCGGACGAAGAAGCCCTCGACACCGCTCGCGCCCTTGCCCGCAAGGAAGGTCTGCTCTGCGGCGTATCGTCGGGCACGAACGTAGCTGCTGCGCGCCGTCTTGCCCGCAAGCTCGGTGCCGGCAAGACCGTGGTCACGCTTCTTCCCGACACGGGCGAGCGCTACTTCTCCACCGAACTGTTCGACGGCGAGTAAGCCGCGCGAAGCAATCGAACCGCAGCCGCCGCGCGCCCACCGGTGCAAGGCGGCTGCGGCGAACGAACCCGCCTACCCTACGCTCACGAGCATCCCTTGGTACGCCGCCCGCACGGTCGCGCCGTGAGACGCGCGCGACACCACCGAAGCCAAAGACTCCTCGGGCAGACGGTACGTGTTGTTGTTCTGCGAAATATGCATGGCGATCACCTGCTCCAACCGTGCACACAGCAACGTGTCCAGCTCGTCGGCCGCCTGAACGTTCGACAGGTGACCCACGTCGGACCCGATGCGACGCTTGACCGGATACGGGTACGGCCCCTCTTGCAGCATCCGCACGTCATGGTTGCTTTCCAGCGCCAGAATGCGCACGTTGGACAGGCCCTCGTGCGCCTCGCCCGTCACGATACCGGTATCGGTCGCAAAACCCAGCGCATCGCCGTCCGAGCTTTCGAAGCGAAACCCGCACGACGCAGCTGCATCGTGCGAGGTGGCGAACGCGTGCACGCTCATCCCCGCAAGCGAGAGCGCATCGCCGTTCGCCAAAGCACGCAGGTCGCATGCTCCTTCGAGCGCGCGAATCTCCTTGCTCGCAAGGCGCACGGCGTTGTTCACGTACACGGCAGGAGCAATGCCCTGCTTCGCCAAACCGCGCAGCACCACCCCCAGACCTTTCGTATGATCGCCGTGGTCATGCGTGATCAGTACGGCCGCAAGGTTCGCCGGGTCGAATCCCGCCTCGTCGACGCGCGCAAAGAAATCGCGCTTGCAGATGCCGCAATCAACCAGCACGCCCGCACCCGTAGCGGCGTCCTCGATCACGGCAGCGTTTCCGTAGCTGCCGCTTGCCAGCACATGCAGCTTCAACCGATAGTCCATGGATTCCTTTCAAACGATAGGCGTGCCAAACGCTTGCCCGACGGGATCCCCGCCGAGCTTTCAAAGCACTTGGCGCACGCGGATTCGCTGTTATTACAACTGTTCGATCACGCCCGTGATCAGACGCGCGAAATCGGCTTCGCGCGTCTTCGCCACATCGAGCACCTCGACGCCAGTGGGGCTTGCGCCTCCGATGCCGCATCCCATGTTCGAAACAAGCGACACGCCCAATACGCGCATGCCCACATGCCGCGCGGCTATGACCTCTTCGCACACGCTCATAGCAACCGTGTCGGCCCCCCATGATCGGAACATGCGAATCTCGGCCGGGGTTTCGAAGCTTGGGCCGAGCAAGCCCAAATACACGCCTTCCTGCACGCGTATCCCCCGTTCAGCCGCCACATCATGGGCGATGGAGCGCAACTGCGGATCGAACGCGTTGAACATGGAGAAGAACCTATCGGACAGGTTGGCAGGATCGGGCGCGGCAATGGGGTTGCGCCCCGTGAAGTTGATCTGGTCGGCCATGATGCAGAAATCGCCCACCTGGTAGTTCACGTTGAGCGCGCCGACGGCATTGGTGATGATGAGCGTATCGACGCCCAGACGCTGCATGAGCCATACCGGATACGCCACTTCCTGCGAAGAATTCCCCTCGTAGCCGTGCAGCCGACCCTGCATGGCCAGCACGCACTTCCCGCCCAGCGTCCCGCACACGAACCGGCCCATGTGCCCTTCCGCCGTGCTCGTGTTCATACGCGGAACCTCGACGTAGGGAATCAACTCCGCATCGGCGATCTCGTTGGCCAGCGGATTCAGGCCCGAACCCAGAATCAAACCGATGCGCGGACGCCGATCGCCTAGGCGCTTTCGCATGGTGTACGCCGAAAGCGTAAGGTTATCGTCCAAAACGTTTCGCTCCAGCATGGCGACCCCTTCCCTTGGTTTCGCACCATTATAGCGAAGCAGCCGCCCCGCATGCGCACGCCGCGTTCCACCATGCCGCCGTAAGCTAGCTGCAAGCATCCGCCTTGCGCGCGGTTAAAACGCGGGGACGTTGCGCCAGGTCGTGCACGATGCGCACATCCTGAAAGCCCGCTTCGCGCGCCAGAGCCGCCGCTTCGTCCAAATGTCCCTCGTGCAGCTCGAAGGCGAACGCGCCGCCAGGCTTGAGCGCAGCGCCGCACCACGGCAACAGCCGGCGCAGCACGTCCAAGCCGTCCGATCCGCCGTCAAGGGCAAGCTCCGGCTCGAAGTCGGCCACCTCGCGCGGAATGTCGGCCAACACCGCCGTGGGCACGTACGGTGGATTGGAAACCACCAGGTCAAGCGCGCCTATCATGCAAGAAGGAACGCATTCCCCCAAATCGCCCGCAAGCACCTCCACCCGATCGTCCAAACCGAGCGCTCGCGCGTTGTCGCTGGCAAGCGCAACGGCTTCAGGCACGATGTCCGTGGCAACCACGTGCGCAAGCGGATGCTCGAACGCGATGGAGCACGCGATGCAGCCCGACCCCGTGCACAAATCGGCCACCAGCAACTCGGGAGCAGGAACCTGCGCATCGGGCGCATCTTCGGAAGCAGTATCGTCGGCAGGATCCGGAACGGCGGCGCCCCCTTCAAGCGCTTCTTCCGCCCAGGCATCGGCCGCGACGCGCTTCGGCGCCGGCGGCAGGAGCGACAGCGCCTCGCTCACCAGCACCTCGGTTTCGGGACGCGGGATGAGCACCCCGGGGCGCACCTGCACGGTGATATGGCGAAACCCCACCTCGCCGGTGATGTACTGCAAGGGCTCTCCGGCGCCGCGACGCGCCACGAAACCGCGCAGCACGTCGCGCTCGTCCAGGGACAAGGGCTGGTCGAAGTTCGCGTACAGCTCGATGCGGCTCAGACCCGTGGCCTCGGACAGCAGCCATTGCGCGGAGATGCGCGGATTCTCGTCGCCTTTGCGCTCCAGATAGCCGACCGTCCAATCAAGGGCGGCCTTGATGGTCCAAACGTCGCTCAATCTAAACCGCGGCTTCCAGCTTCTGCGCGCGATCGGCAGCCTGCAACGCGGTGATCACGTCGCCCAGGCCGTCGCCGAGCAGCACGCCGTTGTACGTGCCGTTGAAGCCGATGCGGTGATCGGTCACGCGGTCCTGCGGCCCGTTGTAGGTGCGGATCTTCTCGGAACGATCGCCCGAGCCGATTTGAGCCAAGCGCTCGGCACCTTCGGCGGCCTGCTGCTCGGCCAGCATCTTCTCGTACAGGCGCGCGCGCAGCACGGCCATTGCGGCGATCTTGTTCTGCAGCTGCGACTTCTGATCCTGCGACTGCACCACCAAGCCCGACGGCAGGTGCGTGATGCGCACGGCCGAGTCGGTGGTGTTCACGCACTGGCCGCCCGGGCCGCCGGCGCGATACACGTCGATGCGAAGATCGTTCTCGTTGATGTCGACCTCGACCTCGTCGGCCTCGGGCAGAACGGCCACGGTAGCCGTGGACGTATGGATGCGACCCTGGCTCTCGGTCTTGGGAACGCGCTGCACGCGATGCACGCCGGACTCGAATTTCATGACCGAGTACACCTTGTCGCCCTTGACCTTGAACTGGATCTCCTTGAAGCCGCCGGCCTCCGAAGCCGACACGTCCATGGTTTCGGTCTTCCAGCCCTGCGCAGCCGCGAAGCGCTCGTACATCTTGTAGAGGTCGCCCGCGAAAATAGCGGCCTCGTCGCCGCCCGCGGCCGCGCGGATCTCGACGATGATGTCCTTGTCGTCCGCCGGATCGGCCGGAATGAGCATGAACTTGATGTCCTCTTCAAGAGCAGGGAGCTTGGCTTCGATCTCGGCGATCTCCTCCTGCGCGAACTCCTTCATGTCGGGGTCCGAAAGCATCTCCTTGGCTGCGGCCAAGTCGTCGGACGCCTGCACGTACTCGCGCGCCTTCTTTGCAAGGGGACCCTGGTTCGCGTATTCCTTGGCCAGGCGGTTGTATTCCTTCTGATCAGCAAGAACGGCCGGATCGCCCATCTTGACCTGGACGTCCTCGTAGGCCTCGATGATCTTGACCAGCTTCTCGCGCATATCGGTATCCTGCATGGTGTGTGCTGTCCTTCGTAACGTGGTTCACCTGATCGCACGCGCCGCGCGCGACGAGTGCCCGCCCCCGTGCAGGAGCGGGCACCACTGCGTAACTGGTTTATGATAGCAGATCGAAAAGCGCTTCGCAGCAACCAGCACTAGATCGCCAAGTACTCCGAAGCTTCTTCGGCGCACACCGCGCCGTCGGCGACGGCGGTGACCACCTGACGGAGAAACTTCGTGCGCACGTCGCCGGCTACGTACACGCCCGGCACGTCGGTGGCGCCCGATTCGTCGGCCACCACGTACCCGGTTTCGTCCAGCTGCAAGGCCCCCTTCAAGAACTCCGTGTTGGGTTCGGTGCCCACCGCCACGAACAGGCCGCTCACGGGGATGTCGCGAATCTCCCCCGTCTTGAGCATCTCCACGCGCACGCCCGCAAGCGCGCCTTCGTCGGCCATCAGCTTGCGCGGCGCGGCGCTCCAGACGAACTCCAGATTCTCCAGATCCTCCAAGCGCTTATGGTAGATGGCCGTAGCGCGCAGCTTGTCCCGCCTATGCACCAGGTACACCTTCTTGCAGATGCGCGACAGGTAGATGGCGTCGCCCACGGCCGTGTTGCCGCCGCCCACCACCATGACCTCCTTGTCGCGGAAGAAGTTGCCGTCGCACGTGGCGCAATACGACACGCCGCGACCCTGCAGCTCGTCTTCAAGCTCCAGCCCCAGCTTGCGCGGACGGGCTCCGGTGGCCACGATGACGCTCTTCGCGCGGTATTCGCCGAACGCGGTGGTCAGAACCTTGGGCTCCTGCGCGAAGTCGACCGACACGACCTCTTCGCCCACATGGCGAACGCCGAAGCGATCCGCCTGCTGCTTCATGGAAAACGCCAGCTCGAAGCCGTCCGCTCCCTCGGGAAATCCCGGATAGTTTTCCATGTGCTCGGTTTGGGCAAGCTGCCCGCCCGGCGAAATGCGCTCGAACACCACAACGTCAAGTCCTGCGCGAGCCGCGTACAGACCGGCGGTCAGCCCGGCGGGCCCCGCTCCGATCACGGCAACGTCCATAGCTTCAAGATGGGAGCCCTTGCACTCCTGCGAGGTTTCGTTCAAGGGGCGCTCTTCGTTCATATCAAGCCTCCAAACATCGTCTTTTTCAACGATCAGTATACGGTAGAAGCGACGTGCGTTACGAGGGCGTTCCTCAACGGCAGCGTTACGGTTTCGTTGTGCGTTCGTGGAAAACAGCCGCAACGGCAACGATGCGCTAGGATGGGGCGCGACAAAGAGCGCACGGCGGCGCGATAGGAGCCACACTATGGACAAGCAACGCGAAGACCTGCACACTCTCTACCTTGCCGGAGGCTGTTTCTGGGGATTGGAGGCCTACCTGAAGCGCCTGCCCGGCGTGCGGCGCACGGTTGCGGGCTACGCGAACGGATCGACCGAAAACCCCAGCTACCGCGACGTATGCCTATGGAACACCGGGCATGCGGAAGCCGTTTCCGTCACCTACGATCGCACGATACTGCCCACCGACCTGCTCCTGGACGCCTTCTTCGAGGCAATAGACCCCACAATCCTCGACCGGCAGGGCAACGACCGGGGTACTCAGTACCGAAGCGGCATCTACTGGCAAGACGAAGCCGACCTGCCCGCCATAGAGGCCGCCGTTCTGCGCCAACGGGCCTCCCACGTTGAGCCGATCGTCACCGAAGTGGAACCGCTCGACGGCTTCTACCCTGCCGAAGACTACCATCAAGACTACCTGGCCAAGAACCCTGGAGGCTACTGCCACATCCGCTTGGGAGCGGCCGACGAGTTCGCGCGGCGAACCGGTCTGCAGGAAGGGCGCCCCTGCATCGAGCACGACGGGCTGTGCGAAGCCGTGGACACCCTGGGCGTGCGCAAGCTCGACCACGACCTGAGCGCATCGACCGGCTGCGACCCGCAAGACGCACCCTGCGCCGACCCGGACGATCCCGAAACGGCGGCACAGCTCATCCGCGCGCAAGGCTACGCCGCCCCCGACGATGGCCTGCTCAAGCAAACGCTCGACGAATCCCAGTACCGCGTCGTCCGACACAACGCCACCGAACGGCCGTTCTCCCACCCATACGACCGTCTGTTCAAACGCGGAATCTACGTGGATGTAACCAGCGGCGAGCCGCTGTTCTCGTCTGCCGACAAGTTCGACTCCGGTTGCGGTTGGCCGGCGTTTTCGCGCCCTATCGCCCGCAGCGTGGTAACCGAGCGTCTTGACCACAGCCTGGGCACCCTGCGCACCGAGGTGCGCAGCAACGCCGGAGACGCCCATCTTGGGCACGTGTTCTCGGACGGCCCCGCGCAAAGCGGCGGGCTTCGCTACTGCATCAACGGCGCAGCCCTTCGCTTCGTCCCCTACGACCGCATGGACGCGGAAGGCTACGGCTACCTCAGGCCGCTGGTCTAAAACCGCCGGCCTCGACCAAGCGCGCTAGCAAGAACTGCAGCTGGGATCCCCGTCCAAGCTGCAGCTGCGCTCGCGTTCGCGGCTGCGGTGACGAAAGCGCAAAAGCGCGCCGGCGGCAACCGACAGGATCATCTGCACGATGGTGACCGAGATCCAGATACCGTCCAGCCCGAACGCCCACGCCATGCCGAACACCACGGCAACGACAAGGGCGGCTTCACCGTACACGATAGCGTTCGATGCTTTGGCATCGTCCACCGCATAGAAGTAGGACGTGGACGCATGCGTGAATCCGTAGAACACGTACGCCGTCGAGAACACGGGCAGCGCCCAGGC
The DNA here is from genome assembly GCF_003726035.1 of Paraeggerthella hongkongensis. GTDB lineage: Bacteria > Actinomycetota > Coriobacteriia > Coriobacteriales > Eggerthellaceae > Paraeggerthella > Paraeggerthella hongkongensis. Next base: position 19,373 of record NZ_QICD01000012.1, on the reverse strand, counting down.
AATGAGCCCCGTGGTTTCGGGCGAGGCGCCGAACAGCAGCGGCACCTGATGGCGCAGCAGGTACATGGCAGCCAAGCCGATCACGCCCAAGCTGATGGTAATGAGGTAGTTGGTATTGCGAAAGCGCCGAACGGCGTCGGCGTCGCCCGACCCGTAGTAGCGCGAGATGAGCGGCTGCGAACCGTCGCCCACGCCCTGGATGAGCATCTGGATCACGCAAGCCGTGTACGACACCACCGCGTACGCCGCCAGCGCCGTCTCGCCGCCGTAGGTTGCCAGGTTCACGTTGATGGCCACAACCGTGGCTTCGGGCAAAAGCGTAAGGCCGAACGGAGCCAATCCCAGCTTGAGGGCATGCGCGGCTATCCTGCCGTCAATGCGCAGATCGGCGCGGCTTATGCGGTTCTCTTTGCGCAGGAAGAAGCCAGCAACCAGCACGAACGCGGCAACTTGGGACAAAACCGTGGCCTCGGCGGCGCCCGCCGTCCCCATGCCCAAGGCAATGACGAACACGTAGTCCAGCGCCACGTTCATAAGACCGGCCAGCACTTGCACCACCATGGCAAAAGCCACTTTGCCCTGGTTGCGGATAAGCGGCGTGCAGCCCGTTACCAAGATCTGGAAGGGCACGCCCCAAGCGATGACGTTGATGTAGGCGATGGCCTGGTTCAGGGTTTCGCCACGACCGCCCAGCAGTTCGCAAAGGGGTCCGGAAAACGCGAACAGGAGCGCCATAATGGGCACGGAGGCAAGCACCAGCATGAGAAACGTCGTTCCCACCGCACGGCGAGACTTCGACTCGTCGCCCGCGCCGCGCGCGATGGACGAAATGACGCCGCCGCCCATGCCCACGCCCGTGCCCACCGCCATGATGAACGCGACCACGGGAAACGCCACGTTGATGCCGGCCAACCCGGCATCGCCCACGGCATGGCCCACGAAGATGCCGTCAACGATGCCGTACACGCCTGCCAACGTGAACGTAAGCATCGTGGGCACAATGTACTTGAGGTACTCGCGCACCATACTTCTCTTAATCATGTTCACTCTCCGCTGCGGATCTTGCCCTGAAATGTTCCGGATGGTACTCTAAACCTTAAAGCTGCTTGAAGGTAAACCCGCCCGAGCAGGATTCTCGGAATCTCCAAACAAACAGGGGCCAGGTCAGGATGGGAGAAGCACCGTGAACGCAACGCCGAGCTACTACGACATCAAGGACGCAGCGCGCTGTCTGGGCGTTGCCCCTTCCACGCTGCGCTATTGGGAAAGCCAGGGACTTGTCCGCGCAAGCCGCGACGAGCGCAACGACTACCGGCGATACGCGCTGCACGACGTGCTCGAAGCAGGCGAGATCGCCTTTTACCGCCAGCTGGGCGTGCCGGTGCGCGACCTGGCAAGCTATCGGGCCATGTCCATCAGCGCGCTTGACGATGCGCTCGGACGCACTGAAGACAGCATCGAGCAGCGCATCGCGGAACTTGAGACCATGCGGACGCGCCTCGCCCGCCAACGCTCGCTCAACGCCGTGGCCGAGGAGTTGAGGGTTTCCGGGATGCGCCCGGCAACGCCCGCCATCGAACGTCTGACCAGCATCGATTACAACACGTCCGTACCGTGGAACGCGCTCATAGACGAGCCGTGGTGCTACGCGGTGCTGATACGAGCCGAAGACCCCTCCGTCGTGCATGAAGCCGTGGCCGACGAAGCAGGGAGCGCTTCCCCGCTTTGGGTGCGTACGCCTTCCGACAACGAACGCACCTGTCGGGAATGCCTGCTCAAAACCACGCCGGAGCTTGACGGCAACAACGCAGCCGAGCTGTTCGACGCCGCGACCCGTTCCGGCCTGCGTCCTCGCGCTTTGGTGGGCACGTACCTGGTGACCGCAACCGAACCCGAAGACGGATCCCGTTGGGATTACTACCGATCTTGGATCGTGACGTAGCCCGACAAGCGGGCAGGCGGCAAAGCCGGCCGACGGCGAACCGTCGAGCCGAACTCGCCGTAGCCCGATGCGCCGTCAAGCCGCCATCGGTGCAGCTCCCCATTCCAAGACCGTAAAAGCCTCGCTGGCGTTTCGGAAGGCGGAAGGGGACGTCTGCACGCGGCAGCGTCAGATGCCCTGGTTTGTGCACGATTCTTTTCCCAATGTTGCGTCTGAGAGGCGTACGAAGAGGCGGGCATCGACGAGACCGCGCGTTTTGCCTGGTCGCGATCATTCGCCGCCGGCGGACGGGCCTCAACATGCACTCGCGCGCAACATTGGGGAAAGAATCGTGCACGGAGGAACGACCCCGTCGCGTCGCGAAAAAGGGAGCCGCATGCTGCGGCTCCCTTTGCGATAGCACATTAGGATGCTGGTTTAGCCCAGCATCGCCAGGATGTTCTGCTTCGGCTGCACGCCCACAGCTTGCTGCTTGACCTGGCCGTTTTCGAACACGACAAGCGTCGGGACGCTCATAACGCCGTAACGCTGCGCCACATCCGGGCTCTGGTCGATGTCCACCTTGTAAACGGCCGCCTTGCCGGCCACTTCGCCGGACACCTCGTCGAGCGTGGGGGCGAGCATCTTGCACGGTCCGCACCACGTGGCGAAAAAGTCCACGAGCACCGGCCCCTGCGCGTCGAGCACCTTGGACTGGAAATCAGCAGAAGAGATAACCTCGCTCATAACAACCTCCTTTACTTGGCGACGCCTCCTTCGAGGAAGCCACGCCGCTCGAACCGAGCTTACGCATCGGCTCTTCGTTCATTTGCGTGTATTTTAACCGGAAGCCGCACGCGCTGCATCAAATGTTACCAAATAGGGGATAAATCTAGAGAAACCCGACATATCGAGCCGCAGCAACCTTGAAACGAACCCGCTATAATAATGCGGATCAGAGAAAGGACCCGCATGAGCATCCAATCCTCCGCACGCGAACCCTTCGTTCAGCACGCCGCCCGAGCAAAGTCCAAAGAGCCCGGGACCAACCCGGATACCGTACCTTCGTCCCTGTACCCTCCCGCTTGGGACGGACATGCGGCATCGCCAGTCAACCTCGTGCTGGAAGGCGGCGCGATGCGCGGACAGTTCACCGCCGGCGTCCTGGACTTCTTCATGGACCAGAAGCTGTTCTGCGAACGCGTGATCGGCGTGTCGGCGGGAGCGCTGTGCGGGTACAACTACGTGGCTGGCCAAAACGGGCGGGCATGCTATCTCAACATGAAGTACTGCGATGATTGGCGCTACCTGTCCATGAAAAGCTTCGTGCGCACCGGCAACGCCTGCGGCCGCGCGTTCACGTTCGACGAGATTCCCAACGTGCTCGAACCGTTCAACTACCCTGCCTTCGACCAATCGCCCATGCAGTTGGTGGCGGTTTCCAGCAACTTGAGGACGGGCGAAGCAGACTACCACGAGTTCACCGACTCGGCAGCCGACCTTCCCTACCTTATCGCGTCATCGTCCATGCCCTTGGTCAGCCAGATCGTCGACATCGACGGAAAGCTGCTGCTCGACGGCGGAACCTGCGACAGCGTGCCCATCGTGTACTCCATGCTCACGGGCGCGAAAAAGCACATCGTGGTCCTGACGCAAGCCGCGGACTTCGTCAAAACGCCGAACAAGCTCATGGCTATCCTTCGCCAGCGCTACGCGCTGTACCCGTACTTCCTCGAACGCCTGCAGCATCGCCATTACGACTACAATCGCATGTACCGCGCGCTCCCCCGCTTGCAAGACGAGGGAAAACTGTTTCTCATACAACCTCCCGAGCCGGTGACCATAGGAAACATGGAAAAAGATCCGGAAAAGCTGTTGGCCTTGTACGAACAAGGTTACGGCGAGGCGGCCAAGCGCTGGCCCGCGCTTCAAGCGTATCTGGAACGATAGCGCGCACCGTTAGCCTTCGCGGCCATCGCGATCATCGGGGTTTTCCGGACGTTCGCCAGCATCGTGGCTGCGGGTATCCTGCGCCCGAAACTCAGAAACGAACCCCGCCGAGAATATGCCCGCCGGAATGGCCACCACGCCAATGGACAGCACCATGGTGGCAAACCCGACGAAGCGTCCCAACGCCGTAACGGGCACCAGGTCTCCGTACCCGGTCGACGTAATGGTGGTCATGGCCCAGTACATGCCCGTGAGCACGCTGTCGAACTTGTCGGGCTGCACCGGGTTCTCCACTTGGTACATGAGCACGCTTGCCGTAACGGTGAGCAAGCCCAGCACCATGAACGAGGCGACGATCTCCGATCGGCGTTTGCGGAAAACGCGCACGATGGAACGCAGTCCCCTCATGTAACGGGACAGTTTTATGAGGCGGATCAAGCGCACGATGCGCGCGGCGTTAAGCGCCGAAGGCGATACCGGAACAAGAAACACCAGCAAACCGGGCAGAAACGCCAGCAAATCGATAACGCCCATGGGCGAGAGCGCATAGCGGGCGCGGGCGCGCAGCGGCGGCAGCTCGGCGTGCACAAGGTCGGCCACCCATAGCCGCGCAAGGTACTCCACGCCGAAACATACGCTCGATGCCAGGCCGAACACCAGGAAAACCCGGGAGAGCGCATAGGGAACCCCCGGGTTCGAGTCGACGAACACCAGCAACGCGTTCAGCACGATCAGGACGAAGAGTCCCGCGCCCACGACGCGCGCGAGTCCGTGCGCGCGCGACAAGTCCTCGAGCGCCAGGTAAACCTGCTGCTTGAAGCGCGACGCGCGATCGAACCGCGCCCTCTCTTCTCCCGTCATCGCCATCCGCCCCGTTTCGTCCGAGAGAAACGCTACGCCTGCTCGAGCGTGACGGCGGTGCCCGAAGCGGTAACCATCAGCATGTTGCCCTGACCGAGCACCTCGTAGTCGACATCGACGCCGACCACCGCATGAGCGCCCATTACCGCGGCGCGCTGCTCAAGTTCCTGGAGCGCTTCGGTGCGCGCCTGGGTAAGCTCCTGCTCGTAGCCTTCGCTGCGCCCGCCTACGATATTGCGAATCCCCGCGCCGAAGTCGCGCAGAAAGTTGATGCCGGTGATAACCTCTCCGAAAACGACGCCGTAATAACCGGAGATGCGGTACCCATCGACAGAGGGCGTGGTGGTAACGATCATGAAACGCTCCTTCTCGTAACTGCAGTACGTGTGCCTTCGAAGCATACCATGTCTGCCGATGCCTCATTGCGATACAATGGCACTTCATCAGGACTGACGAGAACAACGTGGAAGGGTCCTCATGCCGACCGATCTCATATCCTTGTCCATCATCGCGCTCGTCGCGGCGGCGTGCCCCATCGCCGCCAAGCTCATCCCCAACAAACTGATCCCTGAAACGGTGTTCCTGCTCATTGCCGGAGCGCTGCTGGGCCCCTACATGGCGGGCGTGGTTCAGCTGTCCGACTCCGTCGATCTGCTGGCCGATCTGGGGCTGGCGTTTCTATTCCTGTTGGCAGGCTACGAGATCAACCCCAAAAGCCTGACGGGTTCGCAAGGCAAGCGAGGGCTGATCACCTGGTTCGTATCGTTCGGCGTCGCGTTTTTGGTCATGCGATTCATCCCCGGATTCTCCGGCAATCGCTTCGAGGTTATTGCCATGGCCATCGCCCTGACCACGACCGCGTTGGGCACGCTCATGCCCATCCTGAAAGAGCGCGAGCTGACGGGCACGCGCGTAGGCGAGTCCATCCTGACGTACGGCACCTGGGGAGAGCTGTGCCCCGTGCTGGCAATGGCGCTTCTTCTCTCGTCGCGCGCCGAATGGAAAACCGTGCTGATCCTTGCCGGCTTCGTCGCGCTGTGCGTAGCGGTGGCCGTGGTTCCCGCGAAGGCGAAGAAAACCGGGCATCGGCTGTTTCGATTCCTGACCGCCAACGCCGACACCACCTCGCAAACCATGATGCGCGTGACCGTGCTGCTGTTGGTCGGCCTCATCACGCTTTCGGCGGTGTTTCACCTGGACATCGTGCTGGGAGCGTTCGCGGCGGGATTCGTGCTTCGCTACGTCATTCCGGAGGGCGACCACAGCCTGGAAACGAAGCTCGACGGCGTTGCCTACGGATTCCTCATTCCCGTGTTCTTCGTGGTTTCCGGCGCCAAGATCGATCTGATGGCCGTATTCGCGCAGCCGATGCTCCTAATCGGGTTCATCGCCATGCTGCTGCTGATCCGCGCGGTTCCCATATTCGTTGCGCTATCCACCGGCAAAGACACGCGCGACGTGTCCTCTCACAACCGCCTGACCGTGGCGCTGTACTGTACCACGGCGCTGCCCATCATCGTCGCGGTCACGTCGGTGGCCGTAAGCGCGCAGGCCATGACGCAGGAGACGGCCAGCGTGCTGGTGGCTGCAGGAGCCGTAACGGTGTTCCTCATGCCGCTGCTCGCCTCCATCACGTACCGCGTAGCCGACGCGCGCCCCCTGGAAGCCGTCAAGGAGATCCGCGAGAACCCGCGCGACATCGGCAGCATCCTGCGCGAGCATGTGGAGTTGGAACGCTTGCTGGCGCGCCAAGAAGCCGCCGCGCGTCTTGCCTCGAAGCAGCGCCGCCTCGAGGGACAGGATGCGCGCTGGGAAGACCTCGCCTTCCGTCTGCAGCGCTCTTCGGCTAGAAAGCGCCTGCTCGACGAAGCGCTCGACCTTGCCGCCCAGGAGATCGCCGCGAAGCGCGCGGCGGCAAGCAGCGAGGAGCTTCCCGCCGCCGTTGCAGCCGAGAAGCCCGCGCCCTCCCCCGCCGCAACGCGCGAGGGCGAAAACCTTACAGCCGAAGACTACCGCGCCCGTCGCCGCGAAGAGCGTCGCAGACGCCTGGCGCAGCGTGCCGTGCGCGAGTACCATCGCCGCCTTGACGAGATCGGGCGCGCGGCCGAGCGCATGGGCGCCTCGCCGGAAGAAGCCCTTCGCATCATCGAGGATCTGGAGCGCCGCGAAGACGAGGATGCGGGACGGCCCGCAAGCCGCGAGCACTAGCCGACCGGCCCGCCTATCAACCAGCTAGTCGGCATCTTCGTCCGGGAAGAACACCGCAAGCTTGCTGGACTTCGCATGTCGCGCTGCCAGGGTGCCCACGATCATGCATGCCCCCGCAACCGCGATGCCGATGACAATCTGATGCAGGTCGGCAACCTTGAAGCCCAAAGCCATCGAGGTGCAGTACGCCAGCGTCCCACCCGCCATGGACAGAAGCGCTCCCGTCTTATTGGCGCGCTTCCAGAACAGGCCGCAGACGAGCACCCAGAAAAACGCCGTTTCCAGACCGCCGAACGCGAACATGTTGATCTTCCAAATCAGATCGGGCGGCGTGACGGCCAAGGCGAAAGCGAGCACGCCAACGCCTAGCGTCACCGCTTGACTCGAAACCGCCACGCGCCTGTCTGCAGGGCGCTTTCCCGTTTTCTCGCAATGCCGCAGATACACGTCTTTCACGATGGCCGAGGAGGACGAGATCAAAAGCGACGAAACCGTCGAGATCGATGCGGCGATAGGCCCGATGATGGCCACGCCGGCCAAAACGGGCGGCAACGTGCCCACGATGGACAGCGGGATGATGTTGTCCACGCTGCCGCCGTACGCGACAAGATCGTCCGTGAGAACGCCGGCCGCCAGCACGCCCAGCGATGTGACCCCGATCATCATGGCGCCGATGATGACGGTTCCCATGATCATGGCCCGATGCAACGACTTCGTATCCTTGTAGCCCATGGTGCGAACCACCGACTGCGGCAGCACGAACGTGAACACGCCCACGAGCAGCCACTGGGTCAGATACAACCCTGCCGGCATGTTGCCGCCGGAAAACGGCTCCAACATGGCCGGATGGTTTGCGGCAATGGAGACCATGATGGCTTCGTAGCCGCCGCCTGCCTCGAGGATTCCCACCGCCAGCACGCCCATGCCCACCAGCATGGCGATGCCGCACAGCGCATCGGTCACGGCTACGCCGCGAAACCCGCCGATCGTGGTGAACAGAATGACCGCCGCGCCGAACAGGAACAAGCCCGTCGTGTACGAATAGCCCGTCACCGCCTCGAACAGCTTGGCCCCTCCCACGAACTGCGCGACCATCGTGGCGACGAAGAACACCACGATGATGAGCGCCGACAGGTTGGCGAGCAGGTCGGACCCGTACCGCGCGCGGATCACGTCGACAACGGTGACGGCGTCCAGCTTGCGCGAGACGAGCGCCATCTTCTTGCCCATGATCCCGTACAAAAGCACGAGCGCCGTCACCTGCACCACGGCCATGTACACCCAGCCGAACCCGATGGACCACGCCTGACCGGGACCGCCTACGAACGAGCTTACGGACCCGTAGGTGGCGATGGTGGTCATCGCCAGCACGAATCCGCCCAGGCCGCGGTTGCCGATGAAGTACTCCTTCACGAAACCGCCGCCCGTCGATGCGGCTTGCGCGCGTCGGCGCACGAGCAGGCTCGCGCCCAGCGCGAACAGCAAAAACAGCACCAAGGGCGCAAGCGCGATCAAACTACCCACGATCGGACGCCCCTTCCCCTTCGTCGTCCAGGTCGAAATCGACGAACACGCGCCCGCCCAGCACCACGGCTGCGACGATGGCCGCCACCCACGTTCCCAAGGTTCCTCCGATTATCCAAATCGGCGTATGAAACACCTCTATGTCGCTCCCAGATAGACCGAATCCGCAGACCAGCCATACCGCCACAATGAACACGAAGGCCGCCAGCGTAGCTTTCGCCTCACGATTGGCCTGCCTCATCTTGTCGCGATAACTCTTCAGCGGCGTCTGCGCCATGCACGCTCCTTCCTCGTTGCGTCCGTCGCACCGCAACGTTTTGCTGATATTTTGCTGATAGCATGGTACACCAACCGGAGACGGCACATGCATGCGATCGCCCGCCCCGTCGAGCGAACAGGACGGACACGATACTGAAAGTAGGAGGGATCTATTCCCAACGCTTAAAACCATAAGAAGAAGGAAACGCACCGCATTCAAGCGCAGGAAGGAATTTGCGCGCCGAAGATGGAGCCTCCCCGCAGGAGGATTTCATCAAAACAAACGTCGCACAGAGGAACCCGAAGCGCACTCGCCCGCTAGCCACACCAAGGCACGACAAACGACAGATACGAACCCCACACCAGTCGGCGCCTTTATGCCCATCTTAACACCCCCGCTCAGCACGACACCTTCTCCAGAAGATCGGCTTTGCCACCAACTCCCATCTTCGCGTAGATACGCCGCGCATGGCTCTTTACTGTGTTGAGCGACACCACCAGTTCGTCGGCCGTTTCAGCGAACGTGCGGCCCTCCGCGAGCAGGCGCAGCACGTCCTCCTCGCGGCGGGTCAAGTCGTAGGTGCGCGCGAGACGCGCGCAGGTGGCGTCGAGACCGGCGCCCCATTCCGACCCCGACACGGCGGCCGGCTCCGCGGGCCGAAGAGCCGGCCGATGAAGCTGCAGGTAGGCCACGGCTGCGGCCATGTCGCGGTTGCGCCAGCGGCGCTCGAGCGCCAGGCACAGCGGAAAGGACGCGAGACACGCGCAGGCCGCGAACGCAGCGGCCGCTTCGACGCCCTGCGCATCGCGCGCCATGAGCGATCCGATGACGGTCGCGCCGAAGCAGGCCGCCCACGCGCCCGCCGTCCGGTACGCCGCCCGATCGGCCCGCGCGCGGAAGAACGCCCGCGCCATCGCCGTGCAGAACGCGCCGTATACGACGCACACCAACGCAAGCACCGCTACCGTCGACCACGAGACCATGCGCCGCCCTCCTTCTTGCCGGTCTGCCGTTTGGATATCCCCAGCATAGCGCAAGCTCCCAGCGCGCCCAGGCAGAACGAGTGATGAAAAACTTCATCATTGCCGCTTCACGCCGGATCGTGCTAGGTTGGATGCGTCGGACTACGGACTACGGACTACGGACTACGGACTACGGAGAAGGAGCGTCCCATGAGCGCAGGACGAAGCAGGATCGTACGGACGGCCCTCGGCGCCGCCTGCATCGCGACAGCCACCGCCGTGCTTGTCTGGATGGCCCTCCAATTCATCCCCGCCGAGCCGCGAGCACAAACGACGGATCGAGAACTCCGCCCTGCGTCGATCAGCACCGTCGGTGCAAACAGCTACGAGGCCGAGTGCATCGTGGACGTGTCCTTCGGACAAACCTTCCGAACCGAGAACCTGACCCGAGGGAAATTGTTCGACGCGAGCGAGGAAGAGCGAAATTCGTGGTCTGATGAGGAGCGCGAGCGCTACCTGAGCGAATTCAATTACATCTACGATTCGGACGGCATCGAAATCGTCCCCGTAAGCATGAAGGCCGTAACCTTGGACGCGTTCGCCGAATGGTATCCCCACTACGCTCAGACAACCGGATACGCGCAGGCTCGCGAACACGAGTGCAAGATCGTGCTCATCGACCTGACTCTGACGAACACCATGGAGCACGAGCAAAGCCTTCCCGTAATGCAGCTGTGGAGCGAAGACTTCAACGGGGCGAACGACATGCTCGACAACGGCGGAGGCGGCGATTCGGGCGGTTACCTACTCGGCGAGCTGTACGGCGTCCCCTCAGAACGCGGGCTCGTCCAAAACACCCTCCCCGATGATTGGAACGTCCTTCAATCCGGCGAGACGCGCGCCATCACGCTACCGTACCTCGTGTACGCGAACACGTTTTGCGATCGGTCGGCCTACGACGACATCAACCCGTCCCGCTTCTGCCTCGCGCTGTCCGACTACGACCCGCCCACCATCTATCGCCTATGGTTAGGGTAGCTACAGGCGAGCATGCACAAGACGAACGAGTCGATGGAGATGATACGGGAAAGCTTGTCGTCGGCATCGCCGCGTCATCCCCGGGTACACAAAACGCCCCTTTCCGAGAACAAGCGCCGCATCGCCCGCTTCACGACGGCTGCCCCCAACCTCCCTGCCGTGTCTCACTAGCTCACTCACCCGTACAAGTCCGCCTTCGCCACATCGCGGCCGGGATCCAGCAACCGATGCCTCTTTTCCCACCGGTTCACCGCAGGGCGTCCGACACTAAACATGCAACGACAAAAAACGACCCCAGCGTCGTCGGCCGGGGTCGTCATCGAGCTTACTGTGCAACGCAGCTTTACAGCGCAGCTTCGCGAATCTTCTCGACCAGCTGCTCGACCGGCCAGGAGCCCAGGTCGCCCTCGTGACGGTCGCGGACCGACACGGTGCCCTCCTCGACCTCCTTATCGCCCATGACCACCATGTACGGGATCTTCTGGCTTTGCGCCTTGGCGATCTTCACGCGCATGGGCTCGTTCTGGTCGTACACCTCCACGCGGCCGCCTGCGGCCTTGAGCTTCTTGGCCAGATCGGTCGCAGCCTCCTTATGACGGTCGGCGATGGGCAGCACGACCACCTGCACGGGCGCCAGCCACAACGGCAGCGCGCCGGCGTAATGCTCGATCAGGATGCCCAGGAAGCGCTCGATGGAGCCGAAAATGGCACGATGAAGCATCCAAGGACGCTCTTCGGTGTTGTCCTCGGTGCGATAGGTCAGGCCGAAGCGCTCGGGCATGTTGAAGTCCACCTGCACAGTGGAGCACTGCCAGGTACGGCCGATGGCGTCTTTCACCTTGATGTCGATCTTGGGACCGTAGAACGCGCCATCGCCCTCGTTGATGTCGTACGCCAAACCATGGCGCGCGCACGCTTCCTTAAGCGCATTGGTGGCATGCTCCCACATGTCGTCGGTGCCGATGCTCTTTTCGGGACGCGTGGAGATCTCGGCCTCGTAGGCGAACCCGAACGTGGACATGATGTGGTCCACGATGTCGAGGATGGCCACCACCTCGTCCACCACCTGGTCGCGCGTGCAGAACACGTGCGCGTCGTCCTGGGTGAAGCCGCGGGCGCGCAGAAGGCCGTGCACCACGCCGCTCATCTCGTGCCGGTACACGGTGCCGAACTCGAAGTAGCGCAGGGGCAGGTCGCGGTAGGAATGAAGCTCGTTTTTGTACAGCATGACGTGGCCCGGGCAGTTCATGGGCTTCACGGCGTACTCGGTCAAACGCGGGTCTTCCTCGGTTCCCTCGTTGATGTTGAAGAAGTACATGTTCTCTTTGTAGAAGCCGTAATGGCCGCTGGTCTTCCACACGTCGGCGTTGTACACGTGCGGGGTGATGACCTCTTCGTAGCCGCGGTCGTACAGATCGCGGCGCAGCCATTCCTGCATGGTACGGATAACGCGCGCGCCCTTGGGCAGGTACATGGGCAAGCCCACGCCCGCCAGGGAATCCATGGTGTAGATGCCCAGCTCGCGACCCAGTTTGCGATGGTCGCGCTTCTCGGCTTCCTCCAGGTTATGCAGATGCTCTTCAAGCTCGGCCTTCTTGAAGAACGCGGTGCCGTAGACACGCGTGAGCATTTCGCGCTCGGCGTCGCCGCGCCAGTAGGCGCCGGCCAGCTTGGTCAGCTTGAACGCTCCCACCTTGCCCGTGGAAGGCAGGTGCGGGCCGCGACATAGATCGGTGAAGCTGCCGATGGTGTAGGTGGTGATGGTCTCGTCCTCGGGCAGCTCGGCGATGAGTTCCAACTTGAACGCCTGGCCGGCGAACAGCTCCTCGGCTTCGGCACGCGCGACCTCGCGGCGCTCGAAGGGTTCATCGGCCTTCACGATCTCGGCCATGCGCGCCTCGATGGCGGCGAAGTCGTCGGGCGACAGCGCGCGGTCGAGCTTGATGTCGTAGTAGAAGCCGTCTTCGATGGCCGGGCCTACGCCGAACTGCACGTCGCCGTACAGGTCGACGAGCGCGGCGGCCATGACGTGCGCGGTCGAGTGGCGCAGAAGCTCCAGGGCCTCGGGGCTTCTGGCGGTCACGATGGACACCTGCGCGCCATCGGCGACGGGAGCGCTCAGATCGACGGCCTTGCCGTCGACGACGCCGCCGAGCGCGGCTTTCGCCAGGCCAGCGCCGATGGACGCCGCCACATCGGCGACGGTAGCGCCTTCGGCCAACTCTTTAACGGAGCCGTCAGGTAGTACGATGTTCATAGCAGTTCCTTTCCTGTGCCGGGTGCGCACAAAGCACCTGCACGATCGGTTCCCGGCGGGCACGCCTTTCGCGCCCTGCCGTTGGGACGAAACAACGAAGCCGCCCCGGATTCGAGGCGGCTTCGATGAACGCGAAGAATGTTACTGCATGCCCTGCTCGGGATGAGCGGGACGTGCCTGCCTCGACTGTTGGGGCGCCGCCTGCTGCGGCTGCTGCGTTCGCGCAGGGCGCTGCTGCGGAGCGCGACGAGCGCGCGGGCCGCCGGACACCGGCGTGGCGCAGTAAGGGCATACAGTCCAGGTGGGGTCGAGGGCGTGGTTGCAGGTGCCGCACAGGTTTTTCAGACGCTGGTGGCAGTTCGGGCACAGCACGAAGTCGGCCTCTACCGGATAGCCGCAGTTCGCGCATTCGCCGTACTTCATGAGCTCGCGCTGCTTGAGAGCGATTTCGAGCTCCTGCTCGTCGCGGTCGATCTGCAACAGGGGCGGGCGGAGCAGGCAGTACGCGATAACGCCCAGCAGAGGGATGAGCGCCACGATGGCCCACACGTACCAGTACGATCCGCGCAGGTACGCATCGCGAACCACCCAGACGATAGAGAGCACGTACAGGATGACGAGCAGCACCACGACCACGGTGAAAGCGGCCTGCAGCTCGGGCGTCCACAACTGGGACAGCAGCTCGTTCATGTCAACCTCGTTTTCTTGTATCAGCTTAACGCTAGCGATCGTGCGCGTGTTCCCCCACGGAAAGCGCACGTCCATCGCACGGTACAAGCACCCGAAACGCCCGATACATGCACACGACCAGTCATTATAGCAAAGATGTCAAAAATCAAGCAGTTGTGGAGTTAATTTCCGCAAGCCGAGGGGTCGAGGGGTCGAGGGTTGGGCTGGGAACTGGATCCGCACTGGATGCGCGCTCGATCCGTGCAAGGTCCGTGCTAGGTTCGCACTGGATGCGCGCAAGGCTCGCGCTGGAACCGCGGAAAATCGCGAAAGATCCGCGCTGGACGCACGTCATCTGCGCGCAAGGTCGAGGCGCTATCATGAAGGGACGGATCACCAGGCGGCGAGGCTCCACGCCCCTTTCCACCCATGCCCCCGACGAAGGGAGAACGGGAGGAGGTGGATGCCATGACCGATTTGGCTTTGTTCGCGGCTGCGCTGCAGCTGCTTTCCAGCGTTATCGTGCTTGTTGCGGTAATAGTGGAGCGGCTCCCAATCCGAAAGGACAGGGAGCCGTAAACAAAAAAGCCAAACCGCCGAAGCGATCCGAGAGCCGCAGGGAGTTAGCGCTCCCTGCGGCTCGCAACGTAGTATACGCGAAAAGCGAACGCCGGTTCAAGCGTTAAGCGGGAGAATCCACGGCATCGCCTCGCAAGGCGCGCCTTAGGATACGTCGAGCCGGAGAAACCGCGAGCGGCCCGCAGCAGCCGAACACGCAGCGGCGGCATGCGCACCGTAGACCTCAAAGCTCGACCTTGCCCTCCCGCCTCACGAAGCCCCGCGCGCTACATCCGATCGAGGGAGACGCCGTCGAGAAGATCGAGCAGTTCTTGCTTAGAGTGGATTTTCAATTTTCGATAGATGCTCTTACTATGAGACCTGACGGTATTTTCAGAAATGAACAACTGCTTCGCGATGCTGGGAACGTCTCTTCCCTTCGCCAACACCAAGAGGATATCGCGCTCGCGCTTTGTGAGCCCCGCAGCCTCGGCCAGCAAAGAGCAGCGTTGCGCGACTTCGTCGACCACCGTGGGTGCTGCGGAGGACGCCGCCGCGACGTCGCCTTCCGGAGCCGTTGAGGCGCCACGTTCGTCCTTGCCCCTCTTGCGCGCCTGAATCGCTGCATAGGACATCGCCAGGATGTAAAACACTACAAGCACGATAACGGGCAAGGTTGCTGCGCCGAAGCTTCGCGGGTAGTATACCCAAGCCCCCAACGCCGTTGCTCCAGCGAACGCAAAGTAAGTCGCACCCGCGAACGCACCATACACGTACGGCGACCACAACCCCTGACGCTGTGCGATAGTAACGCTCGTCGACATCATGAACACCGCAACGAACGAGAACAGCACGTAAGCCAGAGTCGCCACCGCAAGCGCAAGGGAATCCCCCACGATCGAAAGCGCCAGCAGCGCTGTCACGATAACGGGAAAGAACATGCGATACAGCCCCAGGATGCCAAGCTTCCGAAAGAAAGAACGCTCGCTTCCCGGCACGAACCATGCCGCGTACAACGCAAGCGACGCAACGATAATGCACCCGCTGGAAACGATATTGATCACATCGGAGTTGTCGATCCCGTCGAGCGTAATGGTTCTTGTCAGAGCAACCGCAAACGCAATGGCGCACACGCAAACCAAAGGGCTGCCGACATCCTTCGCTATGCTCCGCAGTCCATCCCTGCGTCCGTCACGTCGAACGGCATCACCGGATGCAAGATCCGGCGTGCGCAAGGCAAGCACGCAAAGCGCAACCGCCCCAACAACAAGAACGGGAAACGCGGTCCAGAGACGACCGCCGAAAACCGCGAACAAAAGCAAATACTCCGCCGAGCCCATGGCCAGAGAAAGCAAAAGGGTCTTGGTCATTTCATCAAACGAAAGCTGCGAAAGCACGTGCTGCCATGCGAGCAAGAACAAACCGTATCCGACGCCGATGAGAGCGGAAGACAAACCCGCAATCAGCGCGCGGTCGAGCGCGCCCGACCCAACAAGCAGCAGCGCGTAACCACCGCCTACGCACATGCCCGCCGACACCAGAGCTGCAACAAGGAACCGCATCGAGGGCTTGATTCGCTTCAGGAGAATCGCGTTCAACGTAAGACCGAGCGCGATAGACAAGGGAATGGACCAATACTTCAGTATCTCCGACAGTTCCAGCTGCGTCAAAGCGCCAAGCGGCAGCCCGCCCCAAATGGTAAGTACTCCTACAAGGAGAACAGAGGACAAGCCAAGACATCTGATTGCGCGATCCTTCACGCTGCCACCTCCGCTCTTTAGCATATTCTTCACAGGCGATCCAGGCCACCACACGCCAGAACCTCCCCCGCATGCTCTCGTCCTTCTGGAGCCACATTGTAGCGTCTCTTTTCAAAATAGCCCGCGCCATGTGGCAAATCACCGCTCGCTTTTCCCCATTTCACATGGCGTATGTGAGGCGATTTTCCGCCCCGATCCCTAGCCTGTACCTATCGCCGTCGAGCGATAGCGTCATCGCCGCTCGCACGAACATGCGGCACAAGGCAAGCGAGGCGCTTTCCGAACTACAACTGGAGGAGAGAATATGGAAACCGGAGTATCAAGGCGAAGCTTTCTCGCAAGCATCGGAGCAGCAAGCATCGCCGTCGCAGGCGCTGGGCTGGTCGGTTGCGCGCCTAAATCAGACAGCGAGCAAAAAGCAGCAAGCAAGGCGGGTGCGGCCGCAGGTGCACCAAGCGACAGCAGCGCCGAACTCATCCCATCCGCGTGCCTCAACCCGCAAGACTACGACTACCGGCAGAGCACGACCGACTTCTCGACGCTCTTCTCGTCCGTAAAGATCGGCTCCATGGAATCAAGCCACCGCATGATCAAGTCGCCCGCCGGATCGGCCACGTATCTGGGCGGACTCACCGATGAGTTCCTCCAGTACTACGTGAATCTCGCAAAGGGCGGCGTTGAGATCATCTGGGTCGAAGGCGAACTCGTGTCGCTGATCACTGGCGAAACCGCCGCGCCCAACGCCGAAGAATTCTGCAAGCGCCTTGTCGACGAATGCGCCCGATACGGCGCATCGCTCGGCTTGCAGTGGGCCCAGTTCGGGCCCGACGTAGCCGAACTCACCGTAGATCAGATCCTCGCCTTCGAAGATGTCGCCGTGGATCTGGCCAAAACCATTCAGGGAATGGGGTTCAAAGCGCTCGAGATCAATGCAGCTGGCTTCAACATTGGAGAGCACTTCCTCTCGCGCTTCCATAACACCCGCACGGATCAGTACGGCATCGGCAGCCTTGAGGACCGCGCCCGTTTCATCACCGAATGCATCAAGAAGATCAAGCAAACATGCGGCAACGACTTCGTTGTGCAAATGCTCATCGACTGCGTCGAGGAGAACGACAACCTCACCAACAACGCAACGCTCATGGATCTTGACAACACGCTGACCGCGCCGAGCAACCTCGTGATCTCCATCGAAGAAGGCATCGAATTTGCAAAGCTCTTCGAAGCCGCTGGCTGCGACTCCATGCACCTGCGCCTTGGACCGCTGGGTAACCACCCCTGCCAATTCGCAAGCGATCTGTACTTTATTCTGTACGGCATCGAAGGCGCGACGGGCTACGGTACGCAGTGGGACTTCAGCCGGCACTTTCAAGGTTCGCTCATTGCCGACCACAGCGGTGCGGGCATGCTGCTCGACGTTGCCGCGCGATACAAAGAAGCGGTCAGCATCCCCTGCGGCGCCGTCACTTACATGGATCCGGCGCACGCGCCCGACTTCTTCGAGCAGGCTCTAGCCGACGGCAAAGTCGACTTCTTCATGATGACCCGCCCCCTGACCGTGGACAACGAGTACGTTGCCAAGCTCCGCGACGGCCGCAGCGACGAAATCGCCCCCTGCACGCGCTGTTTGCATTGCCATATCGGAAGTAACGAGCTGAACCGCAAGATGGGCTACTGCCGCGTAAACGCCCTTACGCAGCGTGTTATGACCGACAACGGCCCCGCCACGTACGAGCTCAATCCCGCATCTTCGCCAAAAAAGATAATGGTAGTCGGCGGCGGACCCGCCGGCATGGAAGCCGCGCGCATTGCCGCAGCTCGTGGGCACGAAGTTTCGCTCTACGAAAAGAGCAACTCGCTGGGAGGCCTTCTATCGTTCGCAAGCATGGTAAAGGGTCCCCACGAGAATCTCGACGATCTTGCCGCTTACCTCAAGCGACAACTTGAGATCAACGGCGTAAACGTGACGACCGGCAAAGAGGTTGATCAAGCGTTCATCTCCTCCATGGCTCCCGATGTCGTCATCCTGGCAGTAGGCGGCACGCGCGAAAAGACCAACATCGCCGGAAACGTACCCGTCGTTGACTTCGACTCGTTCATGACGGCTGATCTAGGCGAGAACGTCGTGATATACGGCTCGAACGCCCAAGCCTTCGACTGCGCGCTTTGGCTGACCGTCCGCAAGAAGCGCGTCGCCATCGTTACCCCGCACGCCAATGCAGACCTCGATATGCAGCAATCCCAGCACGCCATACGCTTTATGACCACGGCTCTGTACTCTCTGGGCGTAAAAGTATGGCCGGGCGCCTCGATCAAAGAAGCGAAAGACGGCAAGGTTGTCATCGCGACCGAAGTGGGAACCGAAGTGACCGTTGACTGCGACTCCATCGTCGACGGCGCTGAGATGACACCGAACACGTCTCTACTTGACGGGCTCTCGGTTTCTGAAACCTACGCGATCGGCGACTGCGAGAAGCCGTTCAACATAGCGCTCGCCATCCGTGCTGGCAACGATATCGCTCGCTCCGTCTAAAAGGATCCTTTCATCCAGACCGCATCAGGTACAGCTCCTTCCCTCCGGTCGTCAGCCCTCCCCTCCGGGCCGACGACCGGTCGTTCCAAAATCCTGCGGCCAAAGGAAAGCTCCTGCGCTCGACGCAACGCCGCAGCTTCGGCCTTAACGAATTCTTTAGACGTTTCAAGACGAATCTCGTCCCTGTCCAACGAGAAAATAGCGTCAAAGATCGCTTTTTCAACCCTATGATCCACAGGCTTCGACACGAGAAAGAAATTGCCAAAAGCTCAGTTCAATAAAAGATTCATGCCGGGCACGAGCCAAATTCGAGCCGAACGGGCGCAGGATTCGAGCGAGAAGCGCGCTGGATGCGCGCTGGATCCGTGCTAGATTCTCGCTAGACCCGCGCAAGGTCTGCGCTGGATCCATGCAAGGCTCGCGCCGAAACCGCGAGAAATCGCGAAAGATCCGCGCTGGGCGCACGTCATCTGCGGGTTAAGTTTCAAAAAGTGTGTCTATTTCTACCCTGTATTACCAGTTCATCAATAGAAAATAGACCCTAGAAGTTGTTTCGCACCAACTTCTAGGTGTTTCAAAAAGTGTGTCCGATTTCACCTTGACACGCCTGTTCAGGCAAACTTTTTTAAGCGAAAAGTTGCCAAAGAACAGGAGCAAGGGGTGAATAATCCAAAATGCGCGTTGTGTGGCGCCATTATGAAGCGCAATGGAAAGACGTCTGCAAAAACCCAGAGGTGGCGCTGTGTCAGCTGTGGGGCATCTTCGATTCGCACGATAGACAACACCGCCAAAACGCTTGAGATATTTCTCAGGTGGCTCTTCTCAAAAGATGCCGTTGCAGAATTGAAGATGAGTAGATCGACGTTTTGGCGC
>NZ_QICD01000011.1 GCF_003726035.1 Paraeggerthella hongkongensis | reverse complement strand
CGTACTTACTTTAAGAGGTCCGTCTCGTGCGGATCCATTGCTTGGCTTTATTTCTCGCTTGTTCTGCTTCTCAGTATCCGGTTTTCAAGGTTCTCCGCTTCAAGCCGAAGCCCGAAGCGCAAGGAGATATACTACCCGTGCCCCCGTCCGGAGTCAAGAACTTTTTTGGAAAAGTTTGGACGCCCTCCGGCGGAGATGCCTCACGACCTTCGGCGGAGCCAGCGGCACTGCGGGTATCCCCTAGCCCGTTCGGGATGACAGCATCCCGAACGTCGGAGCAAAAGCCAAGCCACGCCACCCGCACAACAGCAATCGCGTATATTAGTATAGACGCGACAAGAACCACGCTGCCCAGACAGGAAACACCATGCTGAACCGCGAACCGCAGAATCCCCCGCTTGCGCGCCGATCGGCTGCAAACGAACTTCGCATTCCCGTGCCCGCTTACGCTGAAAAAGCGCTCGATGCGCTTGAGCGCGCGGGCTACGAATCATGGATCGTCGGCGGGTACGTACGAGACGCCCTCCTGGGACGACCCTGCGCCGACGTGGACATCGCAACGGCCGCCGGATGGCGCGACACGCAACGCGTCTTCGAGGAGCGGGGGCACCGCACGCATGAAACGGGCGTCGCCCACGGAACGCTCACGGCGATCGTGGACGATCGTCCTCTTGAAATAACAACATACCGCTCCGACGGCGCTTACAGCGACGCGCGCCACCCGAACCGCGTGACGTTCGTTCGATCCATAGAGGAAGACCTTGCTCGACGGGATTTCACTATGAACGCCCTTGCCTACCACCCCGCGCGCGGGCTGCTGGATCCCTACGGCGGAGCGGACGACCTTGCATCCTCCACGATACGCGCGGTCGGCGACCCTCAGCGTCGCTTCGCGGAAGACGCGCTGCGCATCCTGCGCGCTTGCCGCTTCGCCTCGCAATTGGGATTCGACATAGACTCGGACACCTTTAACGGAATGCTGAGCAACAAAGGACTGCTCTGCCGTATATCGGCCGAGCGCATCACCCACGAGATCGACCGTTTGCTTCTTGGAGAGCATGCGGGACGCGCCCTCGTGGAAACCGTCGACGTTCTGGCGGCCGTGCTGCCCGAGCTTGTGGCGATGAAAGGATTCGACCAGCATACCCCCTACCATATATACGATGTTCTCGAGCACACGGCGCACGTGGTGCAAAACGTGCCCCCGTACCCCCTCGCACGATGGGCCGCCCTGCTTCACGACATGGGGAAACCGGCGCTGTTCTTCACCGACGCTGACGGCGTCGGTCATTTCTACGGTCATGCCGCGGTCAGCGTTATGCTGGCGCGGGCCGTCATGGGCAGGCTCGCGCTGCCCTCGGCGTTCGCGGCGCGCGTCTTGAAGCTCGTCGAGCGCCACGACGACGTCATCGAGCCCACGCCCAAGGCCGTCAAGCGCGCGCTCGCACGGCTCGACGGGGACACGGAACTGTTCCACGCGCTCTGCGATCTCAAGCGCGGCGATGCGCTTGGACAAGCCCCCCGTTGCGCGCAGCGCGTGGGCGCGGTGGACCAGCTTGAAGCCGTCCTTGCCAACGTCCTGGCGGCCGACGAGGCGTTCTCGCTCAAGAAGCTTGCCATAAACGGGCGCGACGTGCTCGCCTTTGGCGTACCGCGAGGCCCACTGGTAGGGCAAGTCTTGGCTGCAGCCTTGGACGCCGTGATCGACGAACGTTTGGACAACGACCGCGCGTCGCTTGAAGCCTTCGTCGCAAGCTGGCTCGAGGAGCAGAACGGGGACTCCGACGCGCCGAACATCGTGCCTTGAAACTTTTCTCAAAAAAGTTGAAATAAAGGCTTGACGAAGTGCACTCAACCCCGTAATATACTTTCTCGCGCTCGCACCTCTCTCCAAAAGAAAGAGATGCGCATCGGTAACCCGATGGGGTGTCGTCTAATGGCAGGACAGCGGTTTCTGGTACCGTATGTGAGGGTTCGACTCCTTCCACCCCAGCCATTTTTACGGTATACTGCACAGCGCACCATGTGGCTCCGTCGTCTAGCGGTTTAGGACGCCGCCCTCTCAAGGCGGAGGTCGCCGGTTCGAATCCGGTCGGAGCTACCAAGAAATTGCAGGTCGGAACCTCTCGGTTCCGACCTTTTTCTTTTCTCGGGACAGTACCGTTAGCCGGCAGAAAAGAAACCGGGCTGTTTCCTCATGGTGAGCGGTGGCGTACAATAGCCGCGAACCAAGAGAAAAGGACCGTCATGCAAACTGAAGACCACGGCACGAAAAGCAACAGCGCCCCCGTTGAAACCGAGCCCGCATTCGGCGAGCCGGTTCTCATCTGCCCCGGACTCTACCGCGTGCGCGTGCCGCTTCCCCACAACCCGCTGCAAGCGCTCAACTCCTACATCATCCTGGGCGAGGAAACCACCATCATCATCGACGTGGGATTCAACCACCCCGCATGCGAAGAGGCGCTCGACGACGCCCTGAGCCAGCTCGATCGGTCGTGGGACAGCGTCGAGATCGTCCTTACCCACTCGCACCCCGACCATACGGGCAACCTCGACCGCATCTACCGCGACGGCATGCGCGTGTACGCCAACCTCCACTCGTTCAAGGAAGTGGAGAACCTCATGGAGATGCAGGGCAACGTGTTCGGCCCCTTGCTGCGCAAAGCGGCGACCCCGCAGCAAAGCGGCCTGACGTTCAGGAAGGGAAAGCACCGCCTGCACGTATCCGCGGAATTGCTCCCCCTGACATGCAAGCCCGACCTCATCTACCTGAACGAAGGAGACGAGCTGCACGCTGGCGACTTCACGTTCCAGATTATCGAGACGCCGGGACACGATCCGTGGCATATCTGCCTGTACGAGCCCGATCGCAACCTCATGATCATCGGCGACCACGTGCTGGAGCGCATCACGCCCTCCGTATCGTCGTGGTTCCCGGCCTACAACGCCTTGGAAGAGTTTCTGGAAAGCCTGGGAAAAATGTACTCCTACGACGTCGATCTGGTTCTTCCCGCCCATGGTGCGCCGTACGGCAACCTGCGCGATCGCGTGATGTACCTTATCTCGCATCACGAAGAACGACTGCAAGAACTGTACGACCTGGTGGCAGCGGGCCACACCGACATCGTATCGATTTCCTCCCACGCAAAATGGCGTTACGACAATTGGCGCGAATGGCCGCTCGATCAAAAGTTCTTCTCAATGGGAGAAACCATGGCGCACCTGGTATACCTGGTGTGCGAGGGCAAGATCAAGCAAACCATTTGCGGCGACGAATACCGCTTCGAACTCCCGTAGAGTCGAGCGGCATCGCAGAAACAGCCGCGGCCCACGAAAGCCGCCGTTCGAAAGGAGCGCGATCGTGCGCATCGATTTGGTAATCGAAAGCGAAAACGTGTTCACAGGGACCAGCGATGCCGCCAAACCTGGGGCCATCGCCATCGCCCAAGACCGCATCGTGGCCGTGGGGCCGCGCGATGAGGTGCACGCCTTCGTTCGGAAAGAGAACGAAGGCGGCGAGCTCCCGCCGGTCCGCAACATGGGAGACGCCCTTGTCGCTCCCGGTTTCCACGACTCCCATCTGCACTTCTTTCACTCCGCCATCTACGCCTCGCCGCTGGCTACCACGTTTTTGGGAGAGAACGAGGCCGATTGCGTGCAGCGCATGATCGAGTTCTCGAAGAGCCGTCCCAGCGGATGGCTTCTTGCGCAGGGGTGGCGCGAGTACCGATGGAACCCGCCCGTTCTGCCCTCGAAAGCGTCGCTTGACGAAGCATTCCCTTCCCGCCCGGTCGCTCTCTATTCAGGAGACGCCCATACGCTGTGGCTGAACTCCGCCGCGCTCGCAGAGCTGGGTCTCGACCGCACGAGCGTGCCGCCGGCGGGAGGATCGTACGACCGCGACGACGAAGGCGAGCTGACGGGCATTGTGCGCGAAGCGGCGGCCATGGAGCTCATGCCCAAGATCATGGGGTCGTTCACCGACGAGGAAGTGGCCGACGCCTACCGCGGGTTCTTCGCCCGCTTGGCGGAAAATGGCGTGACCAGCGTATGCGACATGTCCCTCATGGCAAGCCCCGGCCTCGATTTCATTCGGGACGACGTGCACGCTTTACTGCTGGAACGCGGCGAGCTTACGGCGCGCGTGCATCTGTTCCCCACGCTGCTCGAAGACATGAGCCGCTTCGAGACGATGCGCGCAACGTACACGGGACCGATGCTGCAAGCTCCCGGATTCAAGCAGTTCTTCGATGGGGTTTCCAGCCAGCATACCGCTTGGGTGACCGAGCCGTATACGAACGCCCAGTTCGAGGGCGACTGCGGGCGGCCTACGGTGGAGCCGGCCCTTATGCGCTCCTACATCATGGCCGCGGCGAGCAGGGGCTACCCCGTGCGCATCCACGCTATCGGCGATGCTGCGATTCACGCAGCTCTCGACTTCTTCGAAGAGGCGCGCGCGACGTACGGCCCGCTTCCGGACGGGCGGCGCAACTGCTTGGAGCATCTGGAGAACTTCCTGCCGGGCGATATCGAGCGCTTAGCCGACCTGCAAGTGGTGGGAGCTGTGCAGCCTCCCCACATCACGCTTGACCCCGGCGGTCCCGAACGCGATCTGGGTCAAGAGCGCGTACCGCTCATGTGGCCGTTTCGCGCAATGCTGGACAAAGGAGCAACCTTGGCATTCGGAACGGACTCCCCCGTGGTCGACGTCAATTCCATGAGCGTCCTTTACACCGCCGTGACCAGGCAGGACCCGGAAACGCATGCACCCTGCGGCGGTTGGCTTCCCGCCGAGCGCATCAGCATGGCCGAAGCCTTGCGCGCTTACGCGCAGGGCAGCGCGGCGGCGGCAGGACGAGAGCGCGAACTGGGCACGATCGAACCAGGCATGCTCGCCGATTTGACCGTGCTCGATCGCAACGTGCTGACCTGCGAAGAAGACGATATCCAGAAAACGCGTGTGCTGGCCACCTTCGTCGGCGGTCGCTGCGTGTACGAACGCTAGCACACAACTGCGGGGGCGCCGCCCGTACACGGCAGCGCCCCCGCAGTCGAACAGCCGGCCGCTCGGAAAACGAACGACAGGATCAGTACTCCCACATGTGATCGAGCGGACCGCTGCCCTTCCCCAGGTTCATGCCCGCCCCCAAGGCGCCGCGCACGTAGTCCTTCGCGGAACGCACAGCCTGCTCGACGGTCAAACTGCGCGCCAGCCCGCATGCAATCGCGGACGAAAGCGTGCATCCCGTACCGTGCGTGTTTCGGGTATCCACGCGCGGCGCGCGAAACCAAGTCAACGACCCGTCAGGCAAGGCCAGCACGTCGTCGGCTGAATCGCTTCGATGGCCGCCCTTCACCAGCACCGCCGCAACGCTCTGCTCGGCAAGCAAACGAGCAGCGCGCTCCATGTCGGACTCCCCTTCCACGGCGAAACCGCAAAGCACCGCAGCTTCAGGCATGTTAGGCGTGATCACGTCGGCCAAGGGGAAAAGCAGCTCGGTCAAAGCCACCGCAGCGTCGTCGTCGATCAGGCGCGCACCGCTTGTGGCCACCATGACGGGATCCACCACGACGTTGCGCGCTTCATGGCGCGCCAAGGCGCGCGCAATGGCTTCGATGATGGCAGCCGAAGACACCATCCCGATTTTGACGGCGTCCGGGCGAATATCCTCGAACACGGCGTCGATCTGGGCTGTAACGAAATCAGGCTCGACGCCCGCCACGCCGGTGACGCCCAGGGTGTTCTGCGCCGTGAGCGCCGTGATGGCGGTTTCGGCGAACAGGCCGTGAGCGGCGATGGTTTTGATGTCGGCCTGGATGCCCGCGCCTCCGCTCGAATCCGATCCAGCTATGCTCAATACCGCTTTCATGGCTGTTCCTTCCTTTCGAACCTATGCGCCAAGCGCTTCGCGCACCGTCGTGCGCAAGTCCCGCGCGGCGGCCTCGATGTCGCAGGCCGAGAAGATGGCCGACACGACAGCCGCCCCGTCCGCGCCGGTCCCCGCCAATGCGGGAATGGTTTCCGCATGCAGCCCGCCAATGGCAACCACGGGGATGTCCACGGCCTTGCATATGGCGGCAAGGCCGTCCACGCCCATGATGATCGCGTCTTCCTTGGTGGGCGTTCCGAACACCGCGCCCACGCCCAAGTAATCCGCGCCCGCGGCTTGAGCTTCCAAAGCCTGCTCCACCGTATGCACCGACACGCCCACGATGGCGTCGGGCCCCAGCTTCGCACGAGCATCGGAAACGGCTGCGTCGCCCTGCCCCACGTGCACGCCGTCGGCTTCCACGATGCGCGCCACTTCCACATCGTCGTTGACGACGAACGGCACGCCGGCCTTGCGACACACCGGCGCGATCGTGCGAGCACGCAGCACCATCGCTATCTGGGGCATCTCCTTCTCGCGCAGCTGCACGAACGTCGCGCCGCCGGCGATGGCCTGCTCGACGCAATCCGAAAGCGCGCGCTCCCCCAGCCATGCGTCATCGGTGACCGCGTACAGAGCCAATGCCTGGCGCAGCTTCTCACGTGGATACATCGATCTTCCTTTCCTCTTCTCCCGTTCTCGGCTTGCCGGCCATAGGGCGCTCGGCAAGCCGTGCTCGTACAAGGCTAGGACAGCTTGGCGACCTTGGCGCCCGCCTCCAGCGCATCGCCGTCCAAATTGAACAGCGCATCCAGCAGGTACGTGCGAAACGACCCGTTGCCGTCGAAACCGCCCATGCGCCCTTGGGCTATCTGGCCTGCCAGCCCCATCGAAGCAACGGCGGCGACGGTCGCATCCAGGCAGTTGTCCGGATTCGCCGTTGCGAACGCCCCGCACACGCACGAGAGCATGCAGCCCGCCCCCGTCACACGGCCCATGAGCGAGCTGCCGTTGCGGATCGCATAGGCGCGCTCGCCGTCGGCCACGACATCGATAGCGCCGGTAATCGCCACTACGCAGCCGGTCTTCGCCGCGAATTCCCGGGCGAACGCAGCAGCTGCCTCCAGATTGTCCTCGGTCACCGCGTCGTCGGGGCATACGTCCACGCCGCGCGTAGCGGCCGAGCCGCCGGCAAGCGCCTTCGCTTCGGACATGTTGCCGCGTATCACCGACACGGCCAGATTATCCAGCAAATCCCCCGCCGTCTTGGTGCGCAGGGAGGATGCCCCCGCCCCCACCGGATCGAGCACGATGGGATGGCCCAGCTGGCTCGCGCGCTCTCCCGCCGCGAACATGCCGGCGATGCTTCGCTCGTTCAACGTCCCGATGTTCAGCACCAACCCGCCGCAAACGCCCGTGATGTCTTCGACATCGGCAGGCTCGTCGCTCATGATGGGGCTCGCGCCGATGGCCAGAAGCGCGTTCGCGCAATCGTTGACCGTCACGTAGTTCGTGATGCTGTGAACAAGCGGGGTTGTCTGCCGCACATTGTCGAGTGCGTTCTTCAAAGCGAAAGGCTGCATCACAGCTCCTTTCCCAGATCGATGGTTATGCCGTCCATGATGGTGTTCACCGTGCGCATAGCGCACATCTTACCGCACATCGTGCAGGTGCCGTCCGTCGAAGGCGGCGCGCTTTCGAAGTAACGGCGCGCCTTGACCGGATCCAAAGCCTGCTCGAACATGCCCTCCCAGTCCACGCGGCGACGCGCGTCGCTCATAAGGTTGTCGCGGTCGCGCGCGCCCGGCACGCCCTTGGCGATGTCGGCGGCATGGGCGGCTATCTTCGTGGCAACCAGCCCTTCGCGCACGTCGTTCACGTCGGGCAGGCGCAGATGCTCGGCGGGTGTCACGTAGCAGAGGAAATCGGCTCCCGAGCTGGCAGCGACCGCGCCGCCGATCGCTGCCGTGATATGGTCGTATCCTGGGGCGATATCCGTAACAAGGGGCCCCAGCACGTAAAAGGGCGCGTTATGGCACAGGCGCTTCTCCAGCTTCATGTTCGCGGCTATCTCGTCGAGCGCCATATGCCCGGGGCCCTCCACCATCACCTGCACGCCGGCGTCCCACGCGCGCTTCGTAAGCTTGCCGATCTCGATAAGCTCGGCGATCTGACCCGCATCGGTCGCATCGAACGTCGAGCCGGGACGCATGGCGTCGCCGATGCTGATGGTTACGTCGTGCTCATGCAAAATGGCCAGCACGTCGTCGTAGAACTCGTAGAAGGGGTTCTCGTTGCCCGTAGCTTCCATCCAGGCGAAAATGAGCGACCCGCCGCGGCTCACGATGTTGGTAAGACGCCCCGTTTCGCGAAACGACTCGATGGTGCGTCGGTTCATGCCGGCGTGGATGGTGACGAAGTCCACGCCGTCTTCCGCATGCGCGCGAACCACGCGCAGGAAGTCGTCCACCGTGATGTCTACGAGCGCTTTCTCCAGATAGCCGATGGCGTCGTACATGGGCACGGTGCCGATCATGGCCGGCGACTTCTCGATGAGGCGCGTGCGGAACCCTTGCGTCTTGCCGCTGTTCGACAGATCCATGATGGCCTCGGCACCCAGCTCGAACGCCACTTCGACCTTTTTCCACTCTTCGGCTTCGTCGGCAAGGTCACCCGAAATGCCCAGGTTGACGTTGACTTTGGTGCGAAGCCCGCCGCCTACGCCTTCAGGCGAGAGGCTTGCGTGATGGATGTTCGCGGGAATGGCTATGCGGCCTGCAGCCACGCCCTCCCGGATGAATTCGGGGTCGAGCCCCTCTTTTTCGGCGACGATCGCCATTTCGCGCGTGACGGTTCCGGCACGTGCCGCATCGATCTGCGTCATGAAGCTCCCTTCGTTGGCATTACCCATGTCAGGTTCCTCGGGTCGAAGCGTGCGTCGGCGCTTCCTCTCAGCCTGCCCGGCCGCGATGCGGCTGCAAGCTCCCCGGTATGAAAAGGTACGCGATCAGTATAGCCGTCATCGCGAAAGAACAAGGTGGACCGGATGCGAACGACGGGTTTTTCACGGAAGCGGCGCTATGCGCGCATGGCAGCACGAAAGAATGCACCCG
Organism: Paraeggerthella hongkongensis; assembly: GCF_003726035.1. Taxonomy (GTDB): domain Bacteria; phylum Actinomycetota; class Coriobacteriia; order Coriobacteriales; family Eggerthellaceae; genus Paraeggerthella; species Paraeggerthella hongkongensis. The sequence goes on along the minus strand of NZ_QICD01000011.1, from coordinate 71,480 downwards.
GACATGCCGGGAGAATGCGTGGTGCCCCCAGGAGGATTCGAATCTCCGTTTCCGGCTTGAGTGGCCGGCGTCCTTGGCCGCTAGACGATGGGGGCTTGTAGGCATCGAGACCCTAGTTCCAAAAAAGCCTCTTGAATGCGATCAGAAAGACGACCGGTTCTCCCCGTACAGTTCGGCAAGCACTTCAGCTGCCGCATGAACGAACCCGTCGATGTCCTCATTGGAGTGAGCAAGAGAAAGAAACAATCCTTCGAACTGGCTCGGGGCAACAAGGAATCCGCGATCGAGCATTCTCGAGAAATAACGCGAAAAAGCAGCGATGTCGCATGCACGAGCGACTTCGTAATCGCGAACGACCTCGGGCGAGAAGAACAGCGTGGCAAGAGAGCCCGATCGATTCACGGTACAAGGCGCACCCGCTTCGGCAATGGCCTGCTTGAGGCCGGTCTCCAGACGAAGCCCTTTGATCTCAAGCTCTTCATAGACCCCTGGACGTTCGAGAACCGCAAGGGTGGCGAGCCCTGCTTCCATGGCAACAGGATTCCCCGAAAGAGTCCCAGCTTGGTACACCGGGCCGCAGGGGGCAAGAGCCTCCATCACATCGGCTCGCCCTGCAAAACAGCCAACGGGAAACCCGCCGCCGATGATCTTCCCCAACGTGCAGAGATCCGGCAGAACCCCGAAACGTTCCTGAGCGCCGCCGAGCGCTGCGCGAAACCCGCTGATCACTTCATCGAAAATCAAAAGCGAACCTGAAAGATCGCATAAGCGGCGCAATCCTTCCAGAAAACCGGCCGCAGGGGGCACGACGCCCATGTTTCCCGCAATAGGCTCTACGATAACGCAGGCGACCTTTCCTTCATGAGCATGCATAACACGCTCGACAGCGTCGAGATCGTTGTACGCAACGACAAGCGTATCGCGTGCAGCACCTTTGGTAACGCCCGGCGTCCCAGGTATGCCAAGCGTGGCAACGCCGCTGCCCGCGCTTGCCAGCAGCGCATCGGAGTGGCCATGGTAGCACCCGTCGAACTTGATCACGAGGGGCCTGCCCGTGAACCCGCGCGCAAGGCGCACCGCGCTCATGGTGGCTTCGGTTCCTGAAGACACCATGCGCGCCCTTTCGGCGCACGGGACCAACGCGCATACCTTTTCGGCTAGGAGCACTTCCGCTTCGCAGGGTGCGCCGAACGACAGGCCCCGCTCAAGCTGGGAGCGCACGGCGTCAAGGACCTCCAAGGGGCGATGCCCCAGGATCATGGGACCCCATGAACCGATGAAGTCAACGTACTCGTTGCCGTCCACGTCGACAACGCGGCTTCCGAAAGCACGTTCGTAAAACACCGGAGCGCCCTCGACGTTCGCAAATGCGCGAACAGGCGAATTCACGCCCCCCGGTATGCACCTGCATGCCTCAGAGAACAGCGCAGCCGAACGGTTGCGCGAAAGAGCGGCGACTTTCATTGATCCTCCTCGAAGTATCGCATTGACGTCTTTTTGAACTCGCGCGTGGAATACAGCAAGCGCGGCGGACGCACGCTGATGCCTTCCTGGCCAAGGTTGAAATGCAGTTCGCTTGCCATGCGCTGGCAGCTTGCGCGGTCGTATCCGTGAATCATCGTATACAGGTTGTACGGCCACGTGATGCAACGAGGGCGTTCGTAGCAATGGCTCACGAGCAACGGAGCTGCCAACACTGCGCCAGCGGAAAGAACCTTGTCGTCGGGCACGTCCCACACGCCCATCGCGTTGCCGGCGAAGCCCATGCGCCGATGGCGAACCATGGCGCCGAAACGACGGGCAACTCCGGTCTCGAGCAACGACCGCGTGCGGTCGATCGCCCACGTCTCTCCAAGCGGCCGGTTCGCGTATTCCGACGCGACTTGTGCGGCTCGAGCAAAGGGACGCAACGTGCCAGCGAGGTCTCCCTGCAGGGCGCGAACCAGCGCACGGTCGGCGGCATCGAGCTCTTCGGCAACGATGCCGGACGGCTCGAGAGGCGCGTAGGCCGACGCAGGCTTCGCAGCGGCGCGCGCAAGATCGCCGCCGACCGACGTCTCGGTCACATCGAACGCAACGTTTATCTTGAACAGCCGGCGCGCAGGAAGCACGAGGCAGTCGTCGCACCCTGTTGCAGCTACGATACGCTTAAGTTCGGCATCGCGCTCCAACACGCCGCGCGCGATAAACGTGAACCACAGGTTGTACCGGTTATCGCGTTCGTAGCTGTGCGTGACGCCCGCATATTCGCCCACCAAAGCAGCAACGCGCTCGATCTCATCGGAAGCAACCGCCAATGCGACAAGCGTCGATGCGTATCCGAGACGAGAAGATTCGAAACTCGCACCGATACGGCGAACGATCCCTTCCGATCGAAGCGACTCCACGATGCAGTACGCCTCGCCTTCCGATAGGCCGCACGCCTCCCCAAGAGAGGCGTAAGGCCGCTCGCACAGGGGAAGCGCGTGCTGCACCTGCGTGAGAACCGTACGGGAAACCGCCGCCCCCAAGCTGTCGCACGTCGTACGTTCGACCGAAAAGAGACTGCTATCGTCATGCATGGCAATCCTCGACGATCCAACGAGCAGCGTCTTTGGCATGATACGTGATAAGAACGTCAGCACCGGCGCGCTTCATGGACAACAGCGTTTCCAGAACCACGCGACGTTCGTCGATCCATCCTTGCGCCGCAGCCGCTTTCACCATAGCGTACTCTCCAGACACGTTGTAAGCTACCACAGGGAACGCAAAGGAATCCTTCACTCGCCGCACCACATCAAGATAGGAAAGCGCCGGCTTCACGATGACCAAGTCGGCTCCCTCCTCGATATCGAGTTGCACCTCGCGCAGCGCTTCGTCACTGTTCGCGGGATCCATCTGGTAGGTCGAGCGATCCCCGAACGCCGGCGCAGAATCGGCAGCATCGCGAAACGGCCCGTAGTAACCTGACGCGTATTTCGCCGAGTACGCCATGATGGGCACCTGCGAGAATCCCGCTTCGTCAAGCGCGCGGCGAATAGCAGCCACGCGCCCGTCCATCATGTCCGAAGGCGCTACCATGTCGGCGCCGGCACGCGCGTGGCTCACGGCTTCTGCAGCAAGAAGCGCAAGCGTGTCGTCGTTTTTCACGTCACCCCGTTCATCGAGCACGCCGCAGTGCCCATGATCGGTGTATTCGCACAAGCACACATCCGTAATCACATGAAAATCGGGCGCATGGCGCTTTATCGCGCGAACAGCTTCCTGCACGATTCCATGATCGTCGTACGCCTCGCTTCCCCGCGCATCCTTGCATGCGGGCAACCCGAACAGGATAAGCGATCCCACGTGGCAACGTCGCAACTCGTCCACCTCGGACGCAAGCTGATCAACCGAAAGCTGGAACACCCCCGGCATGGATGCAACTTCGTTGCGCACGCCTGCGCCCGACCTGACGAACAGCGGATAGATGAAGTCGCTCGGGTCCAAAACGGTCTCGCGCACGAATGCGCGCACCGTGGGATTTGCACGCATGCGACGCGGACGGTAATCGGGAAATCTCATACGGTAGCCTCCTCTCCGACGCGCCTACGCGACGCCGATTTCCTCGTCGGTTAAGTAGCAAGCCGGATCAGGGCCCCATAAGTTGCCCGTTGCCGCTTCGCTGCGCACCCGAAAGTTTCCATTGCAGATAGCAAGCCAGCGACAGCGCTTGCACCGGCCCTCCACGAAGGGGCGCTTATCCTTGAGCCGGAACATGAGCTCGCTTTGCTCGGTTGCACGGCTCGTATCGGTCCATATCTCCGAAAACAAACGTTCGCGCACGTTCCCCAACGGGAAATGGCGCCAGAATTGATCAGCGTACACCTCGCCGTCCCAGCTTATGCAGCCAATGCCTGCTCCTGTCGAATTGCCGCGATTCCATTGGAGCAGTTGCAGCACCTCTTCAGCGCGGGCGGGGTCTTCCCGCAGCAGTTCAAGGTACACGAAGGGGCCGTCGGCATGGTTGTCCACGGTCAAAATCTCGGGCGATCCCCCGCGGTCGAACCATGCGCGCGTGCGATCCATGATGAAGCGCACCGCCGCGCGAGTCTCCCCATGATCGAGATCCTCGTCCATGAGCGCGCTGCCGCGCCCCGTGTACACCAAATGGTAGAAGCAAGCGCGATTGATGCCTTCGGCTTCCATGATGTCGAACACGTCGCCTATCTCGCGCCAATTGCGCTTGCTGATCGTCATCCGCACGCCAACCTTCATGCCGGCTGCCTTTGCGTTTCGAATGCCCTCGATCGCCCGATCGAAACTCCCGGGCAAACCGCGGAACCGATCATGCGTCGCGCGTGAACCGTCAAGGGATACGCCAACGTAAGACAGCCCGACCTCGGCGAAACGCTTCGCAAGGTCAGGCGTAATGAGGGTGCCGTTCGTCGACAGGACCACACGCATACCGCGACTCTTCGCGTACTGCATCAACTCCACGACATCGGGACGCATGCACGGCTCTCCCCCCGAGAACAAAAGCACCGGCGCGCCAAACGTAGCCAGATCGTCGATCATGCGCAAAGCTTCGGTTGTACCCATCTCGTTTTCGTAGAGCTTGCATTCGGATCCGGCATAGCAATGCACGCACCGAAGATTGCACGTTCGAGTGCAGTTCCACACGACAACGGGCTTCTTGTCCCTCGAGAACTGAAGAAGCTCGCTTGGCAGGCTGCGCGAATCACGACCGTAACGCAGTACGTCAGCAGGTTCCACAGCCCCGCAATACAATTTCGATATCCCAATCATAAACGCTTCCTCACTTTCCTTCGGAGCATGCAGCCCGATGCTCGACAATAGCCTCCACCAAGCCGGGGATCGTATACTCCTTGGCTTCGGCAGCGATAGAAAAGCCTTCATCGAAGGCGGCAGCCGACGTGATGGGCCCGATAGAGTAGCAAGACAATCCTTCGAGCAACGACGAGGAGTCCGCAGAGACGTCGTTCACAAGGCTCGCAAAATTTCGCACGGTAGACGAGGAAGTGAACGTCACGGCGTCAACATCTCCGGCAAGAAGGCGTGATAACGAAGGCTCCACTGATTCCCGCGATGGGGCCACCGTTCGATACACGGGAACGACGTCGACCGAAGCTCCGCGCGCACGCAGCATGCTAGGCAGGATCTCCCGAGCTTCGAACGCTCGAGCAACAAGTATTCGATCGCCATCGGCCAAACCCGCTTCGATAAGCTGATCGGCAACCGCTTCCGCTCGGTACTCACAAGGCACGAAGTCGGCTGCAATGCCGTATCCTTTCAATTCCTCAGCCGTAGCCGGGCCGATAGCGGCAACGCGCGCACTCGCAAGCGCACGAGAATCCAAACCGGCATGCGACAACCGCTCGAAGAACGCCTTCACGCCATTCGCACTCGTGAACACCACGAAACGATACGACCTCAAGTCTGCTATGCACGCATCGACCTCATCATAGGAGGGAAGCGGCGCTATGGCGATGGCGGGCAGCTCCAAGACGCAGGCGCCAAGCGAGCGAAGCCGCAACGCCAACGCGCTTATCTGAGAACGTGCGCGCGTGACCGCAATGGTCATGCCCGCCAACGGCCCGGATTCGTACCAAGCGATGCGCTCACGCAAGGCAACCACCGCCCCGACCACGATAATAGCGGGCGCCTTGAATCCGACAGCAGCTGCGCTTTCGGCTATCGTTGCCAACGTGCCCGAAAGCACCTCTTGATCAGGCGTCGTGGCCCAACGTACGAGCATAACGGGCGTTTCCGGATCCCGGCCAGCCTCCATGAGCTTGCGGGAGATGAGGGGCAAGTTTCGGACGCCCATGTAAAAGCACAACGTGTCCGCGCCGTGCGCGATGCCCTCCCAGTCGAGGGAGGACTCGTCTTTTGTCGGATCCTCGCTTCCCGCGATGAACGCGACCGACGATGCCATGCCACGATGCGTAACCGGCACGCCTGCATACGCCGGCGCAGCAATCCCGCTCGTCACGCCCGGAATGATCGAGCAAGCCACGCCGGCATCGCGGAGCGCGGCGGCCTCTTCGCCGCCTCGACCAAACACGAACGGATCGCCGCCCTTGAGGCGGACGAGCACCCCGCCGCCGCGCGCTTCAAGCCGGCGAGCCTTGTCAACGAGCAAGCTGTTGATCTCGTTTTGGGTTACGTGATTCGAAAAACCCTTCTTCCCCACGTATACGCACTCGGAAGAGCCGGGCGCATGCGCCAGAAGCAGGGGATTTGCCAAATAGTCGTACACCACGACATCGGCGCGTTTGAGCGCGGCGGCGCCCGCCACCGTCATTAAGCCAGGATCTCCCGGCCCTGCACCCACGAGAAAGACCTCTACGCGACCGATCGGCTTTGGCGTTGTCATGCAAGCCGCCTTTCATCGCCTGCAACACGCGCCTCGTCAAGAACAGCGCGCGCTCCAAGAGACTCAAGATCCTCCACGGCCGCAAGGGCGAGCGCACGAGCCTCACGCACAGCCTGCTCGGTTTCGACAAGGCAGCCAGGCTGCGAAAGCTTCGTGCGCAGCCGACTCCTCAATGCGAGAGTACCGTCCAATCTCCCCGCAAACGCATCGAGAACCAGTTCAGGGCCTTCGAAGCGGGCATAGGCTCCCAGGGGCACCTGGCACCCTCCATCGAGAGCGCGCATGACGCAGCGTTCAGCCGTCACGCATACGTTGGTGACCGCATCGCACACAAGAGCGCAAACGCGAGCTACGGCTTCGTCATCAGCGCGTATCTCGAGCCCAATCGCCCCCTGCCCTACGGCGGGAATCACAACGTCGACAGGGAATGCTTCGACGATTTCGCGCTCCCAACCCATACGCTTTATCCCAGCGGCGGCCAAAACGATAGCGTCAAGCGATCCATCGCGCACTTTAGCTATCCGGGTATCCAGGTTCCCTCGAACCTCCATGTACTCGAGATCGTCGCGCACCGCTCTCAGCTGAGCAAGACGACGAAGAGCACCCGTTCCCACACGCGCGCCGGAAGGCAAGGAAGCGAACGTCGCGCCCGGCACGGCAACGAGGGCATCGCGGGCATCCGCTCGTTCCAAGCACCCCGCAAGCACAAGACCTTCCGGCAGCACCGTGGGAACGTCCTTCATGGAGTGAACGCATACGTCTACACGACCATCGAGCAAGGCTTGCTCGAGCTCTTTCGTAAACAGCCCTTTGTCACCTATTTTTGACAAAGCCACATCGAGAACCCGATCTCCTTTGGTCTTCACGACCTCGATCTCGACCTGGATATCCGGACGGACAAGGCGCAAACGGTCGGCAACGTGATGGGCCTGCCACAAAGCAAGTTCGCTGCCACGAGAGCCTATTTTCAAACAAGGCATGAAGCATCCTTTCGATCATGAGGGCATGCACCGCAACCGCGACGAGCGCAAGCAGAGCCGGAGGACAGTCGACACATGCGGCCATCGTCGCTGCGGCATGAGAATCCCTGCGGGTACGCGTCAAGACCGAACAGATAGCGTGCGGCTTCGGTATAACGGTAAGCGTCAGGATCGCTTGCTTGCTTGCGCAAGCGAGCCGTGGGTCCATGAAGCAGTTTTTTCGCCACAGCGTTCGCAAGCGAATCAAGCACCGCGCGCTCGCCGTCAGACAACGCGCCCTCCCGAAGCGCGGCAAGCGCTTTAGCGGCGCGAGCAACTTCCAGCTCGCACACGTCACGAGCCTTGCCATGCATCTGCTTCACCGTAGGAGTCACCACTCGCTCTTGCATCCAAGAAAGGAAGTCGTCAACCTGTTCAGCTACAAGAGCTTCCGCTCGCACCGATTCCGCTGCGCGAATACGAGCGTTGCCGGCTGCTTCTGCGCCAATATCATCAAGATCAAAGCAAACGATTCCTTCCATGCGCGCACATTCGGGGTCGACCGCTCGAGGCATCCCCACATCCACCGTCACAAGACGGTGCGATCCATCGATCCGCTTCTTCAACGAACGAGACATTATGGCACGAGTCACCAGCAACTCTTCGCCGCCAGCGCAAGCAACCACCAGATCGGCTCGGGCAAGCTCCTTCTCCAACTGGTCGATTTTCACCGATTTGCCACCCACACGAGCTGCAGCTTCTCTCGCACGCTTGAACGTGCGATTAACCACCGTAATGTTTTCCACTCCACGCTCTTTGAGGTACCCGAGAGCAAGCATTCCCATTTCGCCGGCGCCCACCACAAGCGCTCTTCGTCCGTCCAACGTCCCCAGCTCTCGTTCGGCAAGTTGAACCGCAGCCGTGGAAATCGACACCGAACGACAACCGATAGCCGTCTGATCCCGCACGCGCTTTCCAACTTCGAGAGCGCTGCGAAACAGCCGGCGCGTCACCTCGCCCACCGCACCAGCGCTTTCGGCGGCCGCAAACGCGCGCCTTACCTGGCCGATGATCTGAGCTTCGCCAAGCACGATTGAATCAAGCGACGAAGCGACTCGAAACAAATGCTCCACCGCTCCCGGACCCTGCTTCACGACAAGAGCCTGGGCAAGCGCTTCCGCATCGGCGTCTTTCATGCCAGGAAGACCCTGTAGAAAATCAAAGATAGCTCGTATTCCATCAGTCACGGTGACAACCGTCGCATACACCTCGGTGCGGTTGCACGTGGACAGAACGACCGCCTCCGACACCACGTCATTCGAAACAAGGCACTCAAGGGCAACGTTCAGTTTTTCGGAAGGTACAACCAGCTTTTCCCGCAGCTCTACGGAAGCGCTTGCATGGCTCACGCCGGCAGACAAAAGCATCATCGCGATTCGCCAGCCTTAAAGCCCGACTCGTCGACGGCATCGAGAGCTTCGATGTAAACCGATTCCGCATCAAGAACCTCGCCGGCGCGAAGACGACCGAGCAACCCCAGATCGCATGCCGCCTCGAGCACGGCAGCGCGCTCGGTTTCGCCCCCCGAGATACGATCGCGAACGAGCATTCGCACTTCAGACAGTAAATCCGTGTATACCGCCCAATCATCCGAATAACGCTCTTCCAACTCGCATCGCAAACGCTTCGCCAGCACTGGCGCAGCGCCGCCAGTAGATACGGCAAACTGCAGTGATCCGCGTCGAGCAACGGACGGCACGATAAAATTGCAGTGCTGCGGATCGTCCGCGACGTTGGCCAGAACACCGCGCGCCTCGGCTTCGGCATAAACAGCTTCGTTGATTGCCGCGTCGTCGGTTGCGGCGTACACGAGGAACGCCCCTTTCAGATCGCCTTCGCCATAAAGACGTCGCTCAAGCGTCACCGAACCCTCGTTCACCCGAACTTCCAGGCCCGCCGTAACGTCAGGAGACACAACGCGTACGCGTGCACCCGCCTTCAAAAGCCCGTCCACTTTCCGCTCGGCAACACTTCCACCGCCTACCACAACGGTAAAACGTCCCCGTACGTCAAGAAACACTGGATAATACGGCGTACACGTACGCGGCTTTTCCGGTGCACACACCGCAACTGAGTTGTCCATACGACCTCCTCATAACTGGTCTCCTTTCCCAGCGATCAGCACAACCGCCCTGCTTTTCGCACATGAAGACACACGAATGCCCAAGCCGCGCACGTCGACTCTTCGGTTCGTTTCGAACCTCGTTTGAACTTGTCTCGGATTCTCGTCTTTCGCCTTGCGCTTTCTTAAAGCACAAGGGCCATCGTCTTCAGTCGATTCTCGATCGACCGCAAGCGCAGCATAAGACATGACGCAACGTCGCCGTCAACCATCTTTTTGAAAGAGATTTGCTACATGCGGGACGCACGTTTTGCGACCGCATTCCCGCACAACGAAAGAAGCGGATCGAACAAACGTCCGCAAGCATTGTAGATAACGCGCGAAGAAGAGGAGCGCACGTTCGAAACGATCGGAAGTCTTCCCTAGAACGTTCCACGCGAAAACAACAGCGACGAAGCAATGTCGCTTTCAAAAGGACGCCCGAACAACTACTCCGACGCCCCGCGCGAACGGCGCTAGTTGCGAACAGCCTCCGATAGCGGGTAGAACACGTACAGCGTGCCCGATTCGACGGCCACAGTTGCCAGTTCGCCCGTCAACTCGTTGGAAAGGCCGCGCGACGTGCGGTTCGAAAGCGGCTCGTCGTCAAGGGAGTAGGCCATGCCGCGCTCGATGACGCCCTCAGCCCGATCATTGGCGGCGAACACCGACACCGTCCCGGATTCAAGGAGCGGCAACTCGAACACGTCCGGACCGGTCAGCAGGCGCACCGCGTACGAATCGGCTATGGCCGTGATATAGGCGCCCTGCTCTGAGAAGCGCGCGAACAACTGCAGGTTCGCAACGGTATGGTCGAGCCGCCCGCCCAATCCGCCGTACACCAGCAACTCGTCGTAGCGCCATGCCAGGGCTTTCTCGATGGCCAGCTCCATGTCGCTCTGATCCTTTTGCACGGGATAACGGGATACGCGCTTGCACTTCGGCACGTATCCAAGCGAATCGAAGTCGCCCACGGCCATATCGGGAGCCACGCCGATGCCCTCTAGATGCGCGAAGCCTCCGTCGACGGCGATCACATACTCGATCTCGCCCGATTCGCGCCGTGCGAGAAAATCATCTGCGTTGAAATCGATCGCCCCCACCAAAGCGCAAGCCGCCATATCGTCCGTCCTTTTCGCATCGTTGTCGTTCGACCTGTCAGCATAGCATAGCGCGCAAACGCAGAGCTCCACAACGAGTCCTTGGCTTCGCTCGCAAAACCCTCGCCCAACCGAGGAGACGCAATGCGGCCTTCATCGCCTTGAAACATCGGTTTTTCGAGGGGCTTCGAGTTTCACGCAAGCGCGCCGCTTTCGATTTGCTAGAATACCATTCGCGAGCGGGCCAGACGATCGCGCATCTTCGGATGTGAGGAAAGTCCGGGCTCCACAGGGCAAGATGCCAGCTAACGGCTGGGCGGGGCGACCCGACGGACAGTGCCACAGAAAAGAAAACTCCCCCGCGAACACGCGCTTCGGCGCGCGGCAACGGGAGAAAAGCTGAAACGGTGCGGTAAGAGCGCACCAGCGCGTCGGCAACGGCGCGGCTTGGAAAACCCCATCTGGAGCAAGCGCAAATAGGAACGCGATACGGCTGCCCGTCGTACGTTCGGGTTGCGTGCTTGAGGCGCCTGGCGACAGGCGTTCGAGATAAATGGTCGTCCAACGACAGAACCCGGCTTACCGACCCGCTCGCACTTCTTTCCACCTCGCGGCACCTACCCCGCCGCCCACTACCCCGCGCCCCGCAGCCCTCACCCCTGAGCCCCGAGCCTGACCGCAGATTCGACTCCGCTGTCAAAACGGATGAGTTTTGCTGATGTTCAAGCAAGGATAATACAAGGCGACAAGCTTGTGACCTGGTACAATGAAAACGCATCAAGCAGAGCGATGCCGCCAGGGCGAAAAATCGCCGCAAAACTCGTCCGTTTTGACAGCGGGCGGCACGAAAGGCTCCGGTACGGGAAAGCGCGGCAGCAGGCGGCACGAACGTCGCCGACGCGGGGGAAGCGCGACAGCGGAACTGCACGAACGTCGCATCACGCGGGGAACAGCGAATACGCGCTCCCTTCGGACGAGACATGCTCCCGTATCCGCACTCCGAAGGCATGCTCGATAGCCCCCGTTTCCAGAACCTCGTCCACCGTGCCGGCCGCCGTCGCGCGCCCGCGCTCCATGACCAGCAGCCGATCGGAATAGCGCAACGCAAGGTCAAGATCATGGATGACCATGACCACGGTCTTTCCCTGCTCCCGATTCAAGCGTCGTACCAACTCCATGAGCTCATGGCATGCGCGAATGTCCAGGTACGTGGTGGGCTCGTCGAGCACGACGGTGTCGGTATCCTGCGCCAACGTCATGGCGATGAACGCGCGCTGACGCTCTCCGCCGGACAAGCGCCGCAGGTCATGATGGCGAAAGCGCGCGACCCCGGCAAGTTCAAGCGCATGCTCAACATGGTCGCGATCCTCGCGCGAAAGCCTGCCTTGATGCGCCTGGTACGGATAGCGTCCGCATGCCGCCAGCTGCTCCACGGTCATAGCCGGGGGACGCCCGGCCTGAGCAAGCACGGCAACGCGCCTTGCCCGCTCTTTGGGCTTGCATCCCAAGGTGGGAACGCCGTCGATCAGCACCTCGCCCGCACTCGGCCGCACTATGCCGTCCATCAGCTTCACCATAGTCGACTTGCCGCACCCGTTCGGCCCCACCACGCTGGTCACCGCACCGTGAGGAAACGCAGCGCTCAACCCCTCGATAAACGGCTCCTTGCCATAAGAGAACGAAACCCCTCGAATATCCACCGCCGCCCCAAACGGCCCCGCGACCTTCGATTCCGCCCCCTTCGTTTGGGCGGCGGGGGTCTGAGGCGAGTTCCGCACGAGCCGAACAGCCCAGCGGGCTGTTCGCGCGAGCAGGACTGCTTGAGCAGCAGACCCCCGCCGCCCAAACGCACCCGATGAATCGATCGCATCAATCAAGGAAACCCCTCCTGTTCTTCAAAATGAGGTAGATGAAGAAGGGCCCGCCCAGAAACGCCATGAGGATGCCCACCGGCACCTCGTAAGGAGCGAACATCACCCGCGCCAGCAAGTCGCACGCCACAACGAATGCCGCGCCCGACACCGCCGAAACCGGCAAGACCCAACGATTGTCATGACCGACGAAGAACCGCACCAGATGAGGAATGATCAACCCCACGAAACCCAGCAGGCCGGCGAAGCTGACCGCCGCGCCCGCCAGCACGGCGGCCAAGCCGAGCATCGTCAAGCGACAGGCCCCTACATTCATCCCCAAAGCATGAGCCGTGTCGTCGCCGAGCGCCATGATATTGAGCTTGCCCGCCGCGAACAGCGCCGCAGCAAGCCCGGCCACCACATACGCTGCAGGCCACCAAAGATCGCTCACGAGCACTCCCGACAACCCGCCCACCAAAAACGCCGACGACCCCACGTACGCATCGGGGTTCACGATGAGCACCGTGTTCATGCCCGCGCCGAACACGGTGGTGATGGCGATGCCGGCCAACACCACGGTCAGGCGCGACACGTTCGCGCCAAGCGAAATGCCGAAGATGATGAGCGCCGTGACAAGCGCTCCCAGAAACGCTGCCAACGGCGGGAGCCACAGGATGCTCGGAGCCACGCTCGCAGCAATCAGCACGAACAAGCCGGCGCCGGAGTTGATGCCGATGACATTGGGGCTTGCCAGCGGATTGTCGAGCACCGCCTGGATGACGGCACCGGAAACGGCAAGCGCCGAACCCGCCAAAAGCGCGGCGAGCACGCGCGGCAAACGCACATTGACCAAGATGCTTTTGGCGGCCGCGCTCACATCTGTGCCCGTCGCCCAGGCGACAAGCTCGGGCAAGCTCACCGAAGACGACCCTACCAGAAACGCAGCGACCGTTGCCGCCACGAGGGCGGCAACGGACACGAGCAAAACAATCAAGGCCGGTACTCCCCGATCTGCAGAACGCACGTCAAAACCTCGCTTTACGCATACAGCGCGTCAAAGAGCACCTGATAGCTTTGATCCCAGTGGTTGTTCGGCTTATATTGGAACAAATGCGGATCAAGGGCGATGTAGCGACCGTTCTCAACAGCGGACAACGTTGCCCATGCGGGATTCGCCGCCGTCTGGTCCTCGAGCGCCTTCATAGCCGCAGCGTTGTCGTTTCCCATGGGAACCACGAAGATGAAATCGGGGTTCATCTCGATAACCGATTCCAAGCTGAAATCCTTGAGCAGGCTGCGATTCTCGTCGGCCAGGTTCTTAACGCCCAGATCGGCCAGCATGGCGCCGGTCATAGTCGAAGACGATTGCACGCGCGTCCCGCCCGAATACGTGGTGAGGACCAGGGCCGTAGAAGACTTGTCCGCAGGCACGTTCGCCTTAACGGCCTCCACCCTATCGGCCGTTTCCTGCCCGTTTTTCTGGTACAGGTCGTCGCGTCCGGTGATGTCGCAGCACGTGCGCAGCATGCGCAGGTAGTCGTCGAACGTGGTTACCTGAAAGCAAGCTACCGGAATCCCCGAAGCCTCGATGGCAGTTTTGAGGTCGGCTTGACTCGAGTTACCGCCGCGGCCGCCCGTACCGCTCGTCATGATGACGAAATCAGGTTCGAGCGCGATGATGGACTCGAGGTTCGGGCTGGAAAAATCCCCGACCTTCTGGACATCCTGCGATACCAGATCGTAATCGGAAAGGGTGAACGCATCATCGGAAGCCCCGACCAACGTGCCGCCCGCCAATTCCCAAACGCTCGCAAAGCTGCCCATGCAGGCCACCACGCGCTGGGGATTGCTCACCGTCACTTCGGCGCCCGTGTCATCGGTGAACGTAACCGCGCCCGCATGTTGAGATGTCGATTCCGGAGCGGTTTCGCCGGATTCGGCGGGAGCCGAGTTTGCGCACCCAGCAAGCAGCATCGATGCAGCCAAAACCGCCGCAGCCGTGCACGCCATCGCGCGCTGGGGAAACGTGCCTTGGATCATAGAACAGTCCTTTCATCGAATGACCTAGTCAAATACTTACACAAAGCCAACAAGATCTACGCCGGCTGGCACATTGGATCGTCCAGCTGCAATCCATGGGCGCAGTAATCATCCTGAGCCAAGATATCCCCGTCGTGGTAGTACGCCGCACGCGCCCGGCATCCGCCGCAGCCCTGCGCGTAGTCGCAGGTGCCGCATGCGCCGGAATAGGCCTGAGTCCGCAGTTGCTCGAACACGGGGCTCGTCCTCCAGATCTCGTCAAAGGGCGTCTGCCGGACGTCGCCAGCCTCTTCGGTCATGTACGCGCAAGGTCGCACGATGCCCTCGCTGCCGATCACGCAGTAGGTCAGCCCCGCCAGGCATCCGCGCTCGAAGCGCGTGTCCACTCCCAGTTGCTTCGCCACGCGCGTGAATTGCGGCGCGCACGTAGGCTTCACGTCAATGGGAACTTCGGCAGCCTTCGTCATGATGTCTTTGAGCAGGCGCTCGTTCTCAAGCACGTGCAAACTGGTCTCCTGAATGAACTTTCCACGCCCGACGGGGATGAGGAAGAACACGTAATGGGCGATGGCACCTGCCTGCACGGCGAAATCGGTAATGTCGCACACCTCGTCGCGGTTCCAGTCGACCACGGTCGTGTGCAGCTGAAACGGCAACCCTACGCTCTTGCATGCCTCAATGCCGCCCATCGTCAGATCGTAGGCATGCTCCAGCCCGCGAAACTTGTCATGCTTGGCAGCATCCAAACTGTCCACGCTGATCCCCATGGCGCAAGCGCCCGCGTCTTTGAGGCGCTGGGCCACTTCGGTCGTGATAAGCGTGCCGTTCGAGCCGAACACGGGCCGCAAGCCAAGCGAAGCCGCATGCGACACCAGCTGATAGATATCCGGACGCA
Organism: Paraeggerthella hongkongensis; assembly: GCF_003726035.1. Taxonomy (GTDB): domain Bacteria; phylum Actinomycetota; class Coriobacteriia; order Coriobacteriales; family Eggerthellaceae; genus Paraeggerthella; species Paraeggerthella hongkongensis. The sequence continues at coordinate 56,114 of NZ_QICD01000011.1, read as the reverse complement.
TAAGCGGCTCGCCGCCCGAAAAGATCATGATCTTGAATCCGGCGCGCGCGATCTGCTCGATCATGGCGAAGGCTTCCTCGGTCGAAAGCTCCCGATCGGTTGCCTCCTCGGCATCCTGGTAGCAGTGCACGCACTTAAGGTTGCACTTGTTCGTCGTCATCCACGACACGATCATGGGCGGTTCCTTTCAAGTCCAGGGTATGCAAAGCCAGGGGCGGCGCACGCCGTCCTTCAGCTTGGAACACGGGTAAAATCCGCGACGTTCAGGAACGGGTCGGAGATGGAGGAGAGACGTCTCCGCTCCTGAACGTCGCGCTCGGCACGGCTACTCGACCGGCCCGGAATAGTTTCGATACGCGGCCACCACAGCCTCGAGATGATCGAACACGGCCTGGCGCAATTCGTCGAACGAGCCGTCTCCGTGGGCATGCGGGGCCATGTTCTCCATGAGGATGAAGTTCGCTTCCGCATGGGCGGCGTCCTGAGAATCCTCAAGCTCCAAGTACCGCCGCGCAAGATCCTGGTTCCGCGGACTGGTCAAGGACTCGCGCGCGGGCATCTGGCGAATGGTGTCGGCAATCAACTCGTGCCATTTCGACACGGATTCGCCGCGAGCAATCCGCTCCTCGGCTTCCTGCGGCGGCGCGTCGTCGCGGATGCAGGTGAGCCTCCAGAAAAAGCGGCTTTCATCTTGACAGCGCTCGACCGCCTCGGCCATGCGCGCCCAGTCGACGTCTTGCGCGCTCTGCGCTTCATCATGCAGCGCACGAAGCGTGGTCATGCGCTTGAACAGGGAAAGGAACTGCTCTTCGATGGCATCCATCTGTGCATCCGCAAGATCCTGCACCGCGGCGGCCTGCCGGTAAAGAGCTGCGTCGGATTTGATCTGAGTGAGCGACAAGCCCAGGTACTTCAAGGTCAGAATACGATACAGGTCTTTCACGTTGGCGTCGGTGTACAGGCGCTGGTTTTGAGGCCCCTTCGCAGAAGGAGACAGCAAGCCTTGCTGATCGTAGTACTGGATGGTGCGCACCGTCACCCCGACGCGCCGCGCCAGCTCTCCTACAGTCAGGTAGTTCGGATCGGTCATGGATGCTCCTTTGCGGCAACTCGCTAGGCTGCCACGTACTCGTCCTGGCAAACACGCCCCCGCGCGTTCACGTGTCCGAGCATAGGCGATGACGTTACGTCATCGCCAACGGTTTTCAAAAGATGGCAACAAATACCGGGAAAATCCCTGGGAACAGACCGAAAACCAACGTAAACGGCACCGAGGAACGGAAAAGCCCCCGCACATCCGAATCCGTCGCGCAATCCCCTACTCATACACGTACGCACGAGCAGGGGTCAGCGGCAACGAAACGGAGCGCGGGGGCTTCGTAACGTCAAGCAGGTTCACCGGCTCGAAGCCGGCAAGAACTAGTCCAGATCTTCGAACTCGAAAGCGTCGTCGGCGTCGCCGAAGCCCGAAAGGTCCTTCTCTGCACCCGACGGCCTGGGAGTTGCCGGCGCAACTACCGCGCCCGTCGTCGGCTGAGGAGCGGTATAGGCACCCGCACCGTCGCGGTTGATGGGAGCCTGAGCCGGAGACGTCACGCGACCCGTAGACGCTGCTTCGGCAGGAGCGGACACGCGCGCATGAGCGCTTGCGGGCAACGCGATGCCGCCGGTAGGCAGCGAGCCGCCGATTTCGGCCAGCTTGCGCGTTGCGTCGCTGATGAAGTCCGTAAGCAGCTCCTGGTACTCCTCGCGAGAATCCTCGCGATCGTCCTCAAGCTTCTTGATGGCGTCGAGAACCTTCTGCTTCTCGTTCTCGGCCTTGTCGATGATGCGCTGCGCCTCTTCTTCGGCGTCCTTGATGGTGGCCGCAGACTGGGCGTTCGCGTTGGCGATGATCTCGTCGGCAGAACGCTGCGCGATGATGAGCGCCTGGGCAATGGCGTTGTCGTCGGCCTTCTTCGCCTCGAGCTGGCGCTCCAGGTCGGCGATGCGCTCGTCCTTTTCGGCAAGCAGGCTGTCATCGATAACCGGCATCTCAACCGTGCGAGCCGGCGTATCGAACCCGTCGAACTTGCGGTCATCCAGCTGGTTTTCAAGCTGAATGATCTGGGCGTTCATGCCATCGATCTCGTCGGCAACGTGCTCGAGGAACACGTCCACTTCATCGACGTCGTATCCCTTGCGGTCGATCGAGAAGCTCTGGTTGTGGATCTCAGCCGAGGTGATAGCCATCTGTTATTCCCTTCATCCAGTACGCACACTGCAAGCAGGCACGATTGTACGCGTTAGAACAAGCCAATCAGTAAACGTACTCCCAATTGTAATACAAGCAGGGCGATGATGGGAGTAACGTCCACTATACCTCCAAGCGGGGGAATCAGCTTCCTGAACAGGTTGAGGTACGGATCGCACAGCTTTGCAAGCACGTTGTTGATGTCGGCCAGGATACCGCGATCGGTAGGAAGCCAGGACATCATCACGTACACGAACAGCACCATGCTGTACACGTCGGCGATGGAAATGATCAGGTACTTCAAACTCAACATGCAGAAAGCTCCTTCGATCGGCGGACGGCGGCGTCAACGCCGGCATCGAACACGTGCGAGAACCCGGCCTCGTCCATAGCGGCAAGCGCCGCCAACGTGGTGCCCCCGGGACTGCACACGGCAACGCGCGTGGTGGCGGGGTCCTGCCCCGTTTCCTTCATGAGCGAAGCCGTTCCGTACACGGTTTGCAGCGCAAGCGCTTCGGCAAGCTGAGGATCGAGCCCCTGCCTCGCGCCAGCGTCGCGCAGTGCTTCTATCATAGCGGCCACGTACGCCGGGCCGGAGCCGCTCACGGCACCTGCGGCGTCCATGGCGTCCTCGTCGACGACGTACGCTTCGCCCAAGCAGGCGAACAGGCCATGCACCAGCTCCACATCGGCCGAAGACGCCTGCGAGCCCGCGGCAACCGTGGTCGCGCCGGCGCCCACCAAAAGCGGCGTGTTCGGCATGACGCACACCAGACGCGCGCCCGGCGGCAAGGCAGCTTCCAAGCGCTCGGTCGAAAGCCCTGCGGCAATGGACACGAACAAAGGGCCCTCGGCCCCGCCCGCAAACGAAGGCTGGCTGGCAATGCCCTCCAGCACGTCCATCATAACCTGCGGCTTAACGGCCAAAAGCACAAGATCGACGCCGCCCTCCACCGCACTCGCATCCGCCACGCAGGCAACGCGATAGCGCTCGGCCAAATAGTCGCGGCGCTCTTGGCCAGGATCGGCCACCACGAAAACGGACGCGTCGAACGCGTCGGCGGGCGCAGAGGAACCGGCTATCCAGCCGCCCATGATGGCCTCGCCCATCTTTCCGCCGCCGATGACGGCGATGCGGGAAACGCTCGCGCGCGCCATTACAGCACGCCCTGATTGCGCAACGCGGCCTTCTCGGCTTCGCTGAGAGCAGCGCCGCGCGTGATGACGAACACCTTGTCGGCAATGCAGTCGACGCTTGCGTCAAGCGCGCACGACACGCCGAACGCGAAATCGAGAATGCGCTTCGACAGATGATCGGGCGTGTTACGCAAAGCGATGACCACCGCGTCGCCTTCCTTGAGGGCCTTCGCGACGCGCTCCGCCTCACCGTAGCTGGCAGGCTTGAGCAACGTGATGGCGCGCGCAGGAACAGCCGCGACAACGGGCGCGGGAGCGGTTACGCCAGCGCCGGGATTGGCAACAGCCGTCGCCACGGTGGCGTTCGACCTTGCGCCCGCGGCTGCGGGCGCGGCGTCCAAGACCGGATCGGGAGCCGTAGACGTGAACAGCGAGTTCAAGCTTTCGGAGCGCTCGCGGTTCTGAGCGGCTGCGGCACGCGCGTTCGGCGTGTTGGCCGGAGCGGAGGTTGCCGCGTCGACCATCGTGCGATCGCTGCGGTACGAAGCCGCCGACGAAATCGAGCTCACGCGGCGAGCCGGCAACGGGTCGCGGTTCAAGCTTTCCGGCACCTGGGTATGCGCGCGCACGTCGTCGATGGAGACGAGCTTCGGCGGAGTGAACCCTGCACTGCGCGCCGACGTGCGACTTGACGAGCGAGCCGGACGCGTGGTGACCGGCGCGTACGGATCGTACTTGGATGCCGGCGCGTCGCCGCCCAAACCTGCATCCTCGCGATAATCGGGGCCGTACTCGCCGTAATCCCCCGCATACTCATCGCCGAACTCGTCTTCGAAGCTACGATCGTCGTAGCCGCGGTCGTAATAACCGTCGTCGTACCCTTGATTCGCATCGGCAAAGCCGAGCTTCGATTTGATTCCGTCGAGCATCCCGCCGCCCCCGGACTTCTTCATCTTTGGCAACTCCATACCGTTCACCTGCTTCGTTTCATTCCCGACGGTCGCGCCGCCGCTGCAAACTGTTTCGGTTCGCGTCGCGCTCTCACGCGTGCGTTGCTTCGAATTCCTCGTCGAACAGGGCTCGACCGATGCGCACTATGGTAGCGCCTGCAAGAACGGCCTCATGCCAATCCTCACTCATACCCATAGAAAGTTCATCGAAAACCGCTGCTCGCTGCGCATCCAGGGTACCGCGCACCTCATCGCGCAAACGCGCAAGATCCTCGAAGCACGCACGAGCCGCGTCAAGATCTCCCTGCGGAGCCATCGTCATAAGCCCGCGCACGCGCACATGCGGAAAATCTGCGCATCGCGCAAGCATGGGGGCAACCTCATTGGGCGCAAGACCGCTTTTGCTGGCCTCGCCCGACACGTTGACTTCCAAGAGCACGTCTTGCACCTTGCCCGCCTCGGCTGCGGCAGCGTCGAACTTAGCCAGATGCCGCTCTTGATGCAGCGAATGGACAAGCGATGCATGCGCCACGATGTCGCCGATCCTGCGCGACTGGATGTTCCCTATGAAATGCCAGGTAGCGCTCGGGAAAGCTTCGGCCTTCTCCATAAGCATGTCCGGGCGATTCTCGCCGAAATCGCAAGCCCCGGCCTTGAGCGCGGCGGCCACTTCGGCCACGCCCACCGTTTTGGAGACAGCCACCAAGCGAACTTCGCGAGGGTCGCGCCCGGCGTCCCGGCAGCTTGCCGCAAGATCGGCCAGCGTACGTTCGTAGCGTTCTTTGAAGCCCATGCCTACCTTGCCTTCCTATACGCGATCGCACCGTGCCGGCCGCACACGCCGCCTGACGCGCGATACGAGAAATACTCCTCATGCGAGCACTGGGTGCATACGCCCGCATCCACGATGCGATGCGGGGAAACGCCCGCCTCTTCCAAGCCGACGGAAAGGGCCTTCACCAGGCTGACATGACCGTTGTCCGCGATGCAGCCGCTTCCGAATCGCGCAGCGAACCGATCGCGCACGTCCGTGCCGGTTTCAAAGCAGCATGTGCGAATATGAGGGCCTACGTACACGTTGTACTCGCTCGAAGCTCCTGCTCCCAAACGAGGGCGGTCAAGCTTCGCCAGCGTTTCCGCAGCTTTCGCAGCCACGCCGTTCATCACGCCGCGCCACCCCGCATGCACCACGGCGAAACGCCCCGTAGGAGACACGATCACAACGGGGACGCAATCGGCGAAGCACAGCAGCGCCGCAACGTCGCAAGCCCCGACAACCAGCGCGTCAGCGCCCTTTCGAGCCTGCTCGCAAGCTTCGTCGACAAGCGACGCAGACGCACCCTCGATGCAGACCAGCGTATCGCCGTGCACCTGGTTGGCCATGACAAGGCGAACGTTCGAAGCATCAAGAGATTCAAGCAGGATGCCGCGGTTCTCCTGCACGGAAGAAAGATCGTCCTCCACGTGGGAACCCAGATTCAGCGATTCGTACGGGCCCTTGCTCACGCCGCCCTCGCGGCCCGTGAAGACAACGCGCACGCCGACGCTCTCATACAGCCTGTCGTCGGTAAGCACAGGAAGACAACGCGCGCCGAAACGGCGCGCGTTCAAAAGCGGACTGGGCAGCTGCTCGGTCGCAACCATTCGGCGGCCGCTCTTAATGCTGGCGCTTCAGAAAGTCGGGAATGTAATCCTCGTCGGCGAAACGACCGGATGCGCTCGTGCGCGAGGAGTACGACGACATCGGAACCGGCTGGGGAGCAGGCTCCGGAGCGGACGTCGATGCGAACAGGTCCTTACGCGAGAAGTCCATAGCGGACTGCTGCGCAGAACCCATCTTGAAGCCCGTGGCGATAACGGTGATGCGCACCTGATCCTGCATGGTTTCGTCAATGATCTGGCCGTAGATAATGTTGGCGTTCTCATCCGCGCACGCCTCGACCGTACGAGCAGCCTCGTCAACTTCGGTCAGCGTGAGATCGGGACCGCCCGCGATAGAGAACAGAACGCGCGACGCGCCGGCGATGGAAGCCTCGAGCAGATTCGAGTTCGTAGCCTGCTGAGCGGCATCGAGCGCACGATTCTCGCCCGAGGACAGGCCGATGCCCATCATGGCCGTGCCCGCGTCCTTCATAACGGTGCGGATGTCCGCGAAGTCCAAGTTGATAAGGCCCGGAATGGTGATCAGGTCGGTTACGCCCTGAATGCCCTGGCGCAACGTGTCGTCAGCGATACGGAACGCATCGAGCATGCTGGTCTTCTTGTCGACGATCTCGAGAAGGCGATCGTTCGGAATCACGATGAGAGTGTCGACCTTCTGCGACAGCAGGTCGATGCCCTGCTCCGCCTGGTTGCGACGCGTGCGTCCCTCGAACGAGAACGGCTTGGTGACGATACCCACTGTCAACGCGCCGATTTCCTCGCGTGCGATTTCAGCGATGATAGGCGCAGCGCCCGTGCCCGTGCCGCCGCCTTCGCCAGCCGTAACGAACACCATGTCCGCCTCGGCGAGCGCTTCGCGGATCTCCGCACGGCTTTCCTCGGCTGCCTGGCACCCCACCTCGGGGTTCGCGCCGGCGCCCAAACCGCGCGTCAGCTCTTCGCCGATGTGGATCGTCTTGTCGGCATCCGACATGAGCAGCGCCTGGCGATCGGTGTTGACGGCGATGAATTCGACGCCGCGCACGCCCGCTTCGACCATGCGGTTCACGGCATTCGTGCCGCCGCCGCCGACGCCGACGACCTTGATGACCGCCAAATGATCACCCAAATTGTTTGGCATTGTTTCCTCCACACCTGCTGCGTTTTCAAATGCTGCGATTCTGTTCCGTGGGAACCGTTCACGTGCGGTTATTGTACACGATGATCAACCATTTGCAAATTACGCTGCGGTAATGATAACCGCACGTCCACATATGCTTCGGCGAGCGTCACATCTCATTCGAGAGCGAGACGAAGGGATGAGACGAAGGGACGGGGTCAATGACTCATTTTCGGCCGCAGGCCAGAAAATGAGTCATTGACCCCGTCCCTTCGTCTCATCCTGCGGGCTAGGAGGCGCGCCAGGTTGGGCGCTCGACCGTGCGGACATTGATGTAAGCCACTCCGTCAGGATGCTGCTTCATGATCTCCAGGCAAACGCGTTCTTTTTCGCGAATGTTGTCGGCAGTGCCGAAGACGATGTCGGGACCGTCCTTGATGGTGAGCGTGGTCGACTCTCTTTCGGTAGCCTTGACGGCAGTGACCCTGTCGGCAAGCTCGGTGGTCATGCCCGCCACGATGTCGAGCGCGTTGTTCACGTTGGCATCGGTGCAGTACGTCCCCACTTCCGGCTTGGTTCCATACGGCACATCGGTGATCCGCAGCACGGAATCGGCGTCCTCGTACACTTTGGAACTGGTCCTTCGACCGGCCTCGGAGTCTTTGTCGGGAATGGGCATGAGCCACATGCCGTCCGACGCGATAGCCCACGGCTGCGTCTTCTCCGCATTCTGCGTGGGCACCTCCACCACCGCTTCGATAGTGCGCTCGGTCACCGCCAGCTCCAGCGTATCCGGGAAGATGCGGTTGACCGACACGTCCTGCACCCAGGAGTTCTTCAGCAGGTTGTCCCTGATCTTGGAAGCGTCCACGCGCAAAAGCGTCGTGCCCGCCGGCACTCCGGCCATGTTCTGCATGTCCTCGGCGGTCAGGTGCTCGACGCCTTTCACCGATACGCTCTCGATGGTGAACAGGTTGGAATAGTAGACGCCCACTCCGCCTACGATGAGCGCGCCCACGAAAGCGGCCGCGATGCCGATGCGAACCAGATGGCGGCGATACGTGTGCTGCGTGCGCGCAGAGCGCTGCGCACGATCCAAGTCGCCCACGCGCACGGATGTGAGCGACGGCTGGTTCTGACCGGATCGGCGATTGGGCATCTGGCCGCCGGGCATAGCACGATAAGCCCCGCCGTACGACGAGGAGCGACCACCCGGACGGTTCGCCGCAGCGCGGGAAGACGCAGCGGGCCGCGCGCTTGCGACCGCCGAGCGCCGCGGGCGCGAAGACGCCTTACGAGAACCCGAGGAAGCGGACTTCCGGTTGTAATTCGATGCCATACGCTTCGTACACCTTATATCTAGCCAGCTCGATCAGATCCATCACGTCGCGCGCAGTTGCGGTGCCCTTGTTCACGATGAAATTCGCATGAACTTCGGACACCTGGGCTCCGCCGATCGTGCAGCCCTTCAAACCGACCGCCTCGATAAGGCGGCCAGCAGAATCCCCTTCGGGGTTGCGAAACACGCTGCCGCATGAAGGAAGCGACAGAGGCTGCGTCTTCTTGCGCCGCGTATGCGACGCCTCCATCTTACCTCGTAAATAGAACGGGTCGGCCGGCTCTACGGAAAGTTCGCATTCCACGATCACCTCGTCGAAAGCGAACGAACTGGAGCGATACCCCCAGGAAATCTCGTCCCCCGCGCGTCGCATCAAGCCTTTTCGAGCGTCGAGCGTGGTCACTGAAACCACGCGCGATCCAATCCACTCGTCGCGGGATCCCGCGTTCATGCGCAACGCGCCGCCCACGGTTCCCGGCGTGCCCACCGCAAACTCCAACCCGGCAAGCGAACGGCGAAACGCCTCCTGCACCACCGACGACAGCGGCACCCCGGCCCCCACGCAGAAGCGCTTCGCGTCCTCGTCGAAGCGGCATGTGCGGAAATCGCGGCCCAACGTCACCACCACACCCGGATAGCCCTCGTCGGAAACCAGCAAGTTGCTTCCGCGCCCGACGGCGACCCAAGGAACGCCGGACGTCTCGCACACCTCGACAAGATGCTTGAGCGCGCCCACAGACGCCACCTGCACGTAAAAGCGAGCCGGCCCCCCGATGCGGTACATGGTATGGCGAGCCATAGGCTCTGCCGGATACACGTCGCCGTCGAACGCGTCGTCGACGAGCAGCGCCTCAAGCGGAGAGGTATGGCGAGCGGTCATCGAGGCATCACGCCCGCGAGTCCTGGCCGGAAACCGCCGCAGACGGATCAACGCCCCGCTCAAGCGCATCGACCAGCTGCGGCCCGATGGCCGTCACGTCGCCCGCGCCCATGGTGATGAGCAGATCGCCCGCGCCCAACTTGGACAACAGGTAGGGAACCACCTCGATGCGACGGGGAACGTACGCCGCCTCCGGATGGCCAACGTGGTCAAGCACGACGTTCAAGAACGTCTTGCCGGACACGCCGGGAACGGGGGCCTCGCCCGCCGGATACACGTCCATGAACGTCACGGCGTCGGCAGCGTCGAACGCGGCGGCAAAATCGTCTTTGAGCACCTCGGTGAACAGCGGCGCACGCGAGTATCGATGCGGCTGGAACAGCACGTGCACGTGCGAGAACCCCAAGCGCGAGGCAGCTTCGATCGTGGCAGCGATCTCGGTGGGATGGTGCGCGTAGTCGTCCACGACGGTAACGCCGGCCACTTCCCCTATCAGGTCGAAGCGGCGCTTGACGCCCGCAAATCCGCTCAGCGCGTCGGCCGCAGCCTGCGCATCGTAGCCGAGCGCCCACAAAAGCGCCACCACGCCGGCAGCGTTCAGCACGTTGTGCCGACCGGGGTTCTGCTTAACATGCGCGCGAACCTGCTGGCCGTTGGGCAGGGAAAGCACGAAGTCGCTGCCCACGCCATGAGGCTCGTAGGACGTGATGCGCGCGTCGCACCCTTCGGCAAAGCCGTACACGACCAGCTTGCGGTCGGCCTGCTGCGCCAGCTGCACCAAAGCCTCGTCTTCGCCACATGCAACAACCACGCCTTCGTCGGCGGGCACCGATGCGATGAACGCGGCGAACTTCTCGTAGATCTCGTCAAGATCGCGATAATGGTCCAGGTGGTCGGCTTCGATATTGGTCACGAGGACAGCCTTCGGGGACAGGTGCCTGAAGGACTTGTCGGACTCGTCGGCCTCGACCACGTAATGACGGCCCGCTCCCGAATGGGCGTTGGTTCCGTAGGCGCGCACGATGCCGCCGATGAGGAACGTGGGATCCTCGCCCATTCCGTCCAGCACGCTGGCAAGCATGGACGAGGTCGTGGTCTTGCCGTGCGTACCGGCCACGGCAAGCGTTTCCAGGCCCACGCCCAGGTGGGCGAGCATCTGAGCCCGATGCCAGATGGTCAGTCCGCGCTCTTTGGCGGCGATCAGCTCGGGGTTGTTGTCCAAGATGGCAGTCGACACGACGACCACGGGATCGCCCGCGGGAATATTGGACGCATCATGGCCGACGTGCACCGTGATGCCGGCGTCTTTGAGCTGCTTGGTGTAGCGACTTTCCTTGATGTCCGAACCGCTCACCTGCATCCCCTGGTCAAACGCGACGCGTGCGATGCCGCTCATGCCGACCCCGCCCACGCCGATGAAGTGAACCTGTTCGATGCGCGTTGTTTCCATCTTTCGTCCTTCGATTGCCTCTCGTCTTTCGCGAACCGCCATTGTACCCTACCGAGCGTCTTTTGAGCCTCGACTCGACGCAGCCTGCATGACCGCGTCCGCCAAAAGGGCGGCGGCGTCCCTCGTCTTCTGCGCCCGCGCCGCGCAGGCCATGCGCTCGCGCACGTCGGCATCCTCGACGAGCGTGCGCAGCAGACGCTCGAATTCGGGGCCTTCCACGTCGGCATCGGCCACCATGAACGCAGCGCCGGCGTCAACGCACGCACGCGCGTTCATGGTCTGATGGTCTTCAGTGGCGTACGGGAACGGAACCAGCAAAGCAGGCAGGGCGCGCGCCGATATCTCGGCGAGCGACGTGGCGCCCGCGCGCGAGACGATGGCGTCGGCTGCGGCCATAGCCAAACCCATCTGGTCGGTGTAGCCGTACAGATGCCAGCGGCGAGCCTCGACTTCGCCGAGGGAAAGCGCGTCGGCCACCGCGTCAAGCTCCTTCGGGCCGGTGACGTGCACCACGTGCAGGTCCTCGTAGGAAAGCAGCGCGTCTTTGAGCGCCGTCACCGCTTGGTTCAGGTGGCGCGCGCCCAAGCTGCCGCCGGTGACCAGCAGCATGCGCGCATCGTCGGGCACGCCGAAGGCGGCGCGCCCCTCGGCGCGGGTTGCTCCGAACACGCTCGAACGCACAGGATTGCCCGTCACCTTGACCCGGCTCTTGTCCGAAAGCGCCTCGGCCGCGCGCTCGTAGGTCAGGCACACGGCGGCGGCGCGCTTCGCAAGGTACTTGTTCGCCATGCCCATAACCGAATTCTGCTCGTGCACCACCACCGGAATGTCGCGCTGCTCGGCAGCGCGCGCCACCGGAATGCACACGTACCCGCCGAAGCCCACCACGGCGTCAGGCTGAATCTCATCGAACCATCGCTTGGCCTCGCCGGTGCTCTTCTGTATCTTCATGATGGCTTTCGGCAGCGTCAGCGGATGACTTCGATCGAAACCCTGCGCTTCGAACGCTTTGAACTCGATGCCCGCAGCGGGCACGAGGCGCGACTCGACGCCTGTTGGAGTGCCGGCGAAGCGCACGGTGCATCCGCGCTTCTCCAGTTCTTCGGCCAGCGCAAGCGCGGGGTTGATATGGCCGGCCGTTCCGCCGCCGGATAAAACGATAAGCATAACGCTACCTCCTGCCACGTCGAGACGACGATCCTGACCCGCGCCCCTCGCCCCTGCCGTCCAAGCCGGGATCGGCGGCACGCACCACGCGCAGGTCGGCACGTCGGCGGTCGTACACCGTGGGGCCGTTCGCGCTTTGAGACACTGACAAAATGATCCCGACCATAATCAGCATGGCCACCAACGACGATCCGCCCGACGACACGAAGGGCAACGGTTTTCCCACTACGGGAAAGCACCCGATGACCATGGCTATGTTGAGAAACGCCTGGAACGCAATCATGATGGTGCAACCGCCGGCAACCATGGTACCGAAGTTGTCGGAGGCCGATCCCGCTATGCGCATGCCCGCGTACAGCAGCAGCAAGAACAGCGCCACCACCACGAGCGCGCCCACCAGGCCCAGCTCCTCGCCGATGATAGCGAAGATGAAGTCGGTGTCGGCCTGGGTGAGATACAGGTACTTCTCATGGGAGTTGCCCAAGCCCTGCCCGAACAAGCCGCCGCCCGAAAGGGCGTAAAGCGAGTGAATCAACTGGTACCCCGTATCGAAGCCTCCCTGCCCGTCGTTCCACGGATTCAAGAACACCATGAGACGATCGCGCCTGTACGACGAGCCGAAAATGCCGATCAAGCCCAGCGCGACCACCACGCCCACCACGATGAGCATGGTCCGAAGCGGAACCTCCCCCAGCCACATAACGGCTAGAATGCCCACGACGCATATCATGGCGGTTCCCAAGTCGGATTGCGGGCCCAGAATCATGAGCACCGGGGCCACCACCAGCAAACCGACCAGGCACAAAAACGCGCTTGTGGTGTACTGCCCCTCGCGGAAGTCGGCGAACAGGCGCGCCGCCACCAAGATCAGGGCGATCTTGGCGAACTCGGACGCCTGCAAGCTGAAGCCGCCGATGCTGAGCCAGCGGCGAGCGCCCCATTCCTCGTCGCCCACGCCTGCCACCGCCGTGGCCACGAGCAACAGAAACGCCAAGGCCCATAGCACCCACACCACGTTGCTGCGCCATAGCGAAACGGGCACGAACTTCCATATCGCCACCGCCAAGACCACGCCGACGACGGCGAACTTGATCTGGTTGATGGTTTCGGCCATCGAGCTCCCGGCTCCGTCCGCGCCCGTTTTGGCCAAGGTGATGACCGCCGACGTGGAGTAGATCATCACGAACCCGATAAGCATGAGGGCGAGAACCGTCAGAAGCAGGATGATCTGCGGGCCCATGATGTGAGCGGGAGCGTCCCGCCTGTCGCTTCGCGTGCGCGCCATAGCCAACCCGCTATGCGCCCAGCGCCGTTGCGCGAGCGGCTACCAAGCTTTTGAATGCGCGGCCGCGTTCCTCGAACGAGCCGAACTCATCGAACGACGCGCACGCCGGAGACAGCAGCACCACGTCGCCCGCATGCGCGACGGCGAGTGCTTCGTCCAACGCAGCTTCCAAACCGTCGGCACGCAGCAGCGGGAAACCGGCAGGGGCTTCAGACGATGCAGCCGCGAAAGCATCGGCGAACCGAGCGCCCGCCGCACCGAAGCACACCGCCGCGCGCGCATGCTCGTGCGCGGCGGCAACCAGAGGAGCCAGGTCGGTGCCTTTGTCGTCGCCGCCCAGAAGAACGATCGGACGCGCCTCGGGAAACGCCGCTAGCGCCTTGAGCGTGGCGTCGACGTTCGTAGCCTTGGAATCGTTGTAGCATGCCGCGCCGCACACGCTTCCGCACGGCTCGACGCGATGCTCAAGCGGTGCAAACGTGCGCAAGCCCGCGGCCACGCTCGCCTCGTCCGCGCCCAGCGCGAGCGCCGCCGTCGCTGCGGCGAGGGCGTTCGAAACGTTGTGCTCGCCTTTGATGAGCAAGGACTCGGCAGGAACCAGGGCGCGATCGCACGTGCCTTCGGCCACGTGAAGCCACCCGTCAGGACCCAGAAACGCCGCGTTCTCGCTCCCGCACGCCGCGCGCATGTCGCCGCGCACGCCCGCGCCCGTGCCCAGCGGCACGTACGAGAACCCGCGCTGCGCAGGCTCCAGCGCACGCAGACGACGTACCTCGGCCCGGACGACATCGTTCGTGGCATCCAGTACGGCAACCGATTCCGGAACGGTAGCAAGATTCGAGAGGATCTTCAGCTTTGCATCGCGGTACGCCTCCAAGGAGCCGTGCCAATGCAGATGGTCGGGCGTGATGTTGAGCAGCACGGCCACCTGCGGCGCGAACCGGACGGTGGACGCAAGCTGGTACGACGAGACCTCGGCCACGTACACGTCGGTGTTGCCACCCGCCACGGCCTCCAAGCATGTATCGCCTATGTTGCCGACGGCCTTCGCGTTCATGCCGGCGACGCGAAGCAGGTGCGCGACAAGGGCCGTGACCGTGGTCTTGCCGTTCGTGCCCGTAATGGCCACCCAACGGCTGTCGGCTGCGCTCTCGCGCCAGGCAAACTCCACCTCGCCGATGATCTCGGCGCTGCACTGAGCAGCGCTGCGGTACAGCAAAGACCCTTCGGGGATGCCAGGGCTTGCTATGCAGAGATCGAACGCGCCCTCGATGCGATCGAGATCGAACAGCACTTCGGCGCCCGCCGAAGCAAGCGAAGCCGCAGCATCCTCGGCACTTGCCGTGCGGGCGCCCGCCGCTACGGTCAGGCTTTCGATGCGCTTGCCCGCGGCAACCAGGTAATCGGCTACTGCTCGCCCGCTTTTGCCGAGCCCCAAAACGAGCACGCGCCCCAAGTTCTCCGGCGCGCGCTTGCAATGCGATCTGTACACGCGATCCTCCATAAACTACGCCACCGCCATGAGCGTCTCGGCGAAGTACAGGGAGAAGCCCGTTGCAGCCAGAACGCCGGAGATGATCCAGAATCGCACGACCACCTTCGTTTCGCTCCAGCCCTTCTTCTCGAAATGGTGGTGCAACGGAGCCATCAGGAAGATGCGCTTCTTCGTTTTCTTGTAGTACAGCACCTGGATCATGACCGACAGCGCCTCGGCAACGAACAGGCCGCCGATGATGAGCACGATAAACTCGGACTTGGTGAGAACCGCAAGGCACCCAAGCGACATGCCCAGAGCAAGCGAACCCGTGTCGCCCATGAAGATGTCGGCCGGAAAGGAGTTGAACCACAGAAAGCCGATGCACGCGCCCGCAAGCGCCGCACCGAAGATGGCGGGCTCGAGCATGTCGGAGCGGTACGCGATGGCCGCCATGACGATCATGACGATCATGACCGTTCCCGCCGCCAGGCCGTCCAACCCGTCGGTGAGGTTCACCGCGTTGCACAGGCCCACCAGCAGGATGTCCACGAACGCCAGGTACAGCCAAGGGATGGCGACACCGTCCCCAACGGGCACGACCGTGGTCAGAACGCCCAGGTCGAACGTGTAGATAAACGGAATCTCAACCGTGGGGGCAACGTGCAGCCAGTTCACCGCAACCAGGCAGAACACCGTAGCGATAAGGAACTGGCCCACCAGCTTGGCCTTCGGGGTCAAGCCCAGTGAACGCTCCTTGACCACCTTCGACGCGTCATCGATAAGCCCCAACGCGCCGGTCAGGACGGTAGCGCCCACAAGCGCGAACGTCTCGGCCGTGGGCTTGCCCACCAGCAGAGCAACCGCCACAACGGCCACCAGCATGACGACGCCGCCCATGGTGGGCGTGCCCTGCTTGACCAGATGGCTTTCAGGCCCGTCCGCACGCACCTGCTGCCCGATATGGCTCGACTTCAAAAGCTTGATCCATGCCGGCATCAGCACGATGGTGAACGCAATGGCCAACACGATGGCCAAGAACACGAGAAACGTCGGGTATTGAGCGAAAATAGTGAACATATTAATTAACCAGTCCTTTGACTACGCGTTCGAGACCCATGAAGTGAGATGCCTTCACCAGCACGGCATCGCCGGGCTCTACGCAATCGTCCAAACAATCCAAAACCTCAGACAACGCCGCCGCGCGCACGATGCGTCCGGGCTCCATGCCGGACTCTTCCGCAGCATCGGCTATGACCTGCGCCAATTCGCCCACGCACACCAGTCGATCAAGGGGCAGACCTGCAGCCAAGCGCCCGATGCCGGCATGGCATGCCAACGCGTAGTCGCCCAGCTCTCCCATGTCTCCCAGCACGGCGATGCGCTTGCCGGAAACGTTCAGCGAGCAGAACGTCGACAACGACGCTCGCATGGAATCCGGATTCGCGTTGTACGCGTCGTTCACCACGGTGAAACCGCCGCGCGCCTCGATCACTTCCTGCCTTCCCGCCTCGGGCTCGGCCTTGGCAAGCGCGCCCGCAACATCGTGCAGGCTCATGCCGAACGAACGCCCCACCGCCGCGGCGACGCAGGCGTTGGACACGTTGTGCAACCCGCGCAGGTTGAGCGAGCACGCAACCGCCTCGTGCGCGCCGTCCTCGGCGAAACCGCACGCGTGCAGCATGAAACAAGGGCGACCTTGGTCGTCAAGCTCGATCCGCTCGGCCCACACGGACGCGTTCGCGCGATCCTGCTCGGAGAAGGCCGCGCGACGGTCGGCCGCCTGCAACGATCCGTCGAACAGCACCGTGTCCACCCGGCGTTTGTCAAGGCATGCGTGATCGCGCACGTACGAGGCGAAGTCGTCGTCGGCGTTCACGAACGCGCGGCCCGTGCCCTCGGGCAGGGCGCACAGCAACTCGGCTTTGGCGCGCGCGATGTTCTGGCGGTTTCCCAGCAGTTCGATGTGGCTTTCGCCCACGTTCACCACGATGCCCCAATCAGGGCGCACGAAATCGCACAGGTCGGCAAGCTGGCCCAAGCCGCGCATGCCCATCTCCACGACCACGGCCTGGGTTTCCGGCTGGGCGTTCAGCAGGGTCTTGGGAACTCCCAGCTCGTTGTTCTGATTGCCGGCGGTCGCCACCACCGTGTGGGACGCGGCGAGCACGTCGCGCACCAGGTTCTTGGTCGTGGTCTTGCCCGTAGAGCCGGTCAGCGCGATAATGCGGCCCTTCAGGTGGCCGCGCCACTCGCGCGCTAGGTCGGTCACGGCATGCGCGGTGTCCGGCACCTCGATCACGGCAGCGCCCAGCTCGCGCGCGAGCATCTGCACGGACGGATCGATCGGCTGCATCACGAGCGCGCACACAGCTCCTGCGCGCAAGGCCGCGGCCACGAAATCATGGCCGTCCACGCGCTCGCCCGGCAAAGCCAGGTACACGTCGCCCGGCTTCACGTCACGGGAATCCCACGTCAAGCCCGTAGCGATAACGCACGCATCAAGCGGCTCTACCGAAAAGGAGCCGCCCGTGCAGGCGGCTATCTGTTTGAGGTTCAAGCGCATGCGCTACTCCTGCGATCCAGAGCCAGGGCCAAAGGCGCGTTCCAGTTCTTCGGCGGCTACCACGCGGTCGTCGAACGAAAGCACCTGATCGCCCACCAGCTGGTAGTCCTCGTGTCCCTTGCCTGCCACCAGCACCGAATCGCCGGGCTTCGCAATTTGCAGCGCGCGAGCGATGGCCGCGCGGCGGTCGGGTTCCACGTCGAAGCGATCCAGGCCCGCGCCCATGCCGCTTACGATGTCCTCGATGATGGCGTTGGGGTCTTCCGTGCGCGGGTTGTCCGAAGTCACTACGGCGAAATCGGCCGCAAGAGCCGCGCGTCCCATGATGGGCCGCTTGCTGGCGTCGCGATCGCCGCCGCAGCCGAACACGCAGATAGTGCGGCCCGGCGTGAGCGCCATGATGGATCCGAGCGCCTTCTCCAGCGCATCGGGCGTGTGGGCGTAGTCGACGAACACCGACACGTCGCCGGTATGCTCCGCGTCCACGCGCTCCAGGCGGCCGGGAATCTGCGGGGCCTCTTCAAGGGCCTCCACGATCACGTCAGCCGAGAATCCCAGCTGAAGCCCGACGCCGAACGCGCACATGACGTTCTCCACGTTGAACTTGCCCACCAGAGGGTAGTCGAACGTCAAACGGCTGCCGCGCACGTCGAGCGTGACGGTGGTGTGCGTGGGCGCGTACTGCACGTCCACCGGATGGATCTGAGCGGACGGGTCGAAGCCGGTGGTCACCACGTTGTCCTCGGCCACCGAGCAGCGGCGCAGAAGCTCCTTGCCCCACTTGTCGTCGATGCAGATAACGCGGCGCGCGGGGTAGTCCTTCGAGAACAGGCGCGCCTTCGCTTCGAAGTACGCCTCGAACGTATGGTGGTAGTCCAGGTGGTCCTGCGTCAGGTTGGAAAACGCCGTGACGGCGAAGGTCGTGCCCCACGTGCGCTCCAGATCGAGCGCGTGCGAGCTGACCTCCATGGCCACCGTGTCGCAACGCTCGTCGCGCATGCGCGCGAACAGCTGCTGCAAATCAGGCGATTCGGGCGTGGTATGCGCGGATTTCTCGTTCACGCCGCCCATGCGAACGCCCACGGTTCCGATGACGCCCGTGCGCTTGCCGGCCACCTTCGCGATATGCTCCACCAGGTAGGTGGTGGTGGTCTTGCCGTTCGTGCCGGTGATGCCCACCAGCGACAGGTCCTTGGAAGGATGGTCGTAGAAGTTCGCCGCCGCAACGGCCATGGCCTTGCGCGTGTCCTTCACCACGACCTCCGTGACGTCAGTCGCGTCGGCCAAGTACACTTTCCGCTCGACGACCAGCACCTTCGCACCGCGATCGATGGCGTCTTGCGCAAAGGAATGGCCGTCCGTCGTGAAGCCGACGATGCAGAAGAACGCGTCGCCCGGCTGAACCCGGTCGCTGCGATAGGCGATGCCCTCCGCCACGTCGTCAGCGTTGCCGATAATGGTGCAGTCTATGCCCGCGAACAGTTCGGTACAGGTCTTGCCCATAGCTTCCTCACTCCGGATATATGTTGAATCGGTCGATGGCTGTTGCCATTATATCCTTAAAAATTGGCGTGACCACACCGTCGGTGGGAACCTCGTTGGCACCCACAAAACAAACCAATTGGCTTGACGAGTCGGCCAAAAAACCGGTGAAGGCCAGGTTGTACACGCCTTTTCGATACCCGCCGTTCACCTCGTCGTAAATCTCGGCCGTGGAGGTTTTGCCCGCCACGTTGAACCCTTCGATAGCGGCCTTCTTGCCGGTGCCGTCCGACACTACGGATTTGAGCATGCTGGTCAGGTCCGTGATGGCCGCTTTGTTCTCGATAACCTGTTCGGTGGCGTATTCGGGCGTCTCGCCGCTTTGGGGCTTCGAGAGCAGGAAGTGAGGCGTGCACTCCACGCCGTCGTTCACAAGCGCGCCGTACCATCGAGTGATCTGCAGCGGCGTGAGCGACATGCCCTGGCCGAAGCTGACGTTGTAGCCGGTGACCTTGCTCCACTGGTCGAACGGCTTCAGGGCGCCCAGGTAATCGGTGCCGGCCTCCCCCTCGCCCGGATAGTCCACGCCCGTCTTGGTGTGCAGGTTGTACTCGTTGATCTTGTTGTACAGGTTCTGGAAGCCCGTCTTCTCGGTGGCCAGCGATATGCCGACGTTCGACGACTGGTCCATGATCTGGCGCAACGTGAACGTCGCATCGCCGCGCTCGTGCGCGTCCGAGATGACGAACCCGTCAGCTTCGATGTAGGCCGGGCAGAACAGCTCGCTGTCGGGCGTCATGGTGCCCGCCTCCAAAATGGCCATGGCCGACACCGATTTGAAGATGGAGCCCGGCTCGAACAGGTCGGTCACGCACTTGAGTTGCGGAGCGTCCGGCTTCATTTCCGTACGATCGGCGGGGTTGAGCAGCGGAAGCGACGCGGCGGCGTAGATCTCGCCCGTGCCGCCGTCCATCACGATAGCGCTGCCGCCGTTCGCCGTGATGCCCTTCTCGTCGGCCGTAAGGCGCTCTTCGACGTACTGCTGCAGCTCGATGTCGATCGATATGATGATGTCCTGGCCGTCCACGGCGGCTTTCGAGTCCCGCGTGCCGCCCGGAATCGGCGTGCCGTCGGGACTGCGCTCCTCGCGCGTGTACCCGGGTTCGCCGGACAGGATACCGTTGTAGTACAGCTCCAAGCCCGAAACGCCCTCGTAGTACTCGCGGTTGTTCTCGATCTCCGTGTCGAGCTTGCACACGCCTACCACCTGGCCGCCCACCTGGCCGTTGGGATACTCGCGCTTCCACAGCGTTTTATAGCGAATGCCCAGGTCCTTGCCTTCGTACGCAGCGTCCTTCTTCGTGACCTCGCTCACGCGCGCGCGCACCTGCTCGCCCACTTCGACGTCGGCCTTCTCCTTGATGACGGAGTAACGCGTCCCCGAAACCGTGATAGCCGCCAGATAGTCGGACTTCTGCCCGCCCAGCACGTCGACGAGCGTCTGCGCCGTGGCGTTCGCGTCGTCCACTTCGGTGGGGTCCACGTAGATGGTGGTGGATTCGACGGACGTGGCAAGCACCACGCCGTTGCGATCGTAGATGGTTCCGCGGCGCGGCTCGATCCAGTCGTAGCTCATGCGCGCGTTCTCCGCTTCGGCCGCCATGCGCGGCGCATCGACCACCTGCAAGAACACCAGGCGCAACAAGAAGAGCGCCGCGATTACGGCAAACACCAGAATAGGAAGGAACACGCGATTGGAATCGGCTCCAACGTCGGCGAACGAACCGCGCCCGCCCGTAGGCGAAGGACGCGCGCCACGAGAGCCGCGGGAGCCGCGCGAACCGTGGGGCTTCGGAGGACGCGCAGACGAGCGGGAGCTTCCGCGACCGCGAGCGGAGCGCTCGCCTCGCGGCATGTGAGGTCTATCAGCCACGGTTTTACGCTCCGGCGCCGGCGGCTATGGCAATGCTCTTCGAAAGCGACAGGGCGCCGGATTCGTCGGTAGCAACGACGTCTTTACCCAGCTCGATCACGCCAGTGGCCTCAGGAGCGGCCATGCCCAGCTTGCCCGCCTGCTGCTTTACCTTCGTGGGATTGGACAGCGCGCTTTGGGACACCTCGAGCGCAGCGCCCGAGGAGCGGGCGTCGCTGATCTGGCTGGAAAGCTGCGTGGAGCTCATGGTGGTGGAAACCGTAGCGGACATAAGCCCGATGCGCACGAACGCAATCAGCGCGGCCACCACCAAAACGACGGCGACGGCCTTCGCCAAGAACACGACATTGGAAGGAGGGGAAGCGGGCTGCGTGCGCGTGCCGCGGCCCGGAACCACGCTGATGCGAGCCCTGCGCTCATGCTCGGGTACGCGCTCAGGATAATAGGAATACGCCGGTGCTGCGCTCATGCCCAACCCCCTTTCTTCGTTTTAGCTGCCTGTTCGGGTGGTGTACGTTCTGCGGTTTTCGTCGTTCAGCGCTTCTGCGCGATGCGCAGCTTTGCACTGCGAGCGCGCGGATTGCGCTCTATTTCTTCAGCGGTCGGTAGGACCGGCTTACGCGTTACTATGTCGAGTATCGGCTCTTTCCCGCACACGCAGACCGGAAGGTCGGGCGGGCAGGTGCATCGACGGGCGAAGGATTGGAACGTGTCCTTCACGATGCGATCTTCAAGCGAGTGGTAGCTGATGACCACCAGCCTGCCCCCGGGATTCAGCCAGCGTATGGCCGCGTCCAGTCCGCGCTTGAGCACGTCGAGCTCGCCGTTCACTTCGATGCGAAGGGCTTGGAACGTGCGCTTCGCCGGATGCCCTCCCGCTCGGCGCGCCGATGCCGGGATGGCAGCCTTGATGACGTCGACCAGCTGCGCGCTTGTCTCGATGGGCCCGTTCTGACGCTCGCGGACCACGAAGTCGGCTATGCGACTGGCCCACTTCTCGTCAGAGTACGTACGGATGATCCGAGTGAGATCTGCTGCGTTGTAGGTGTTGATGATCTCTGCTGCGGTTAGGGTTTGTTTCCCCGGATCCATCCGCATATCAAGAGGGCCGTTCTCCTTGAAGGAGAAGCCTCGAGACGGCGTGTCGATCTGGACCGACGATACGCCGAGGTCGAACAAAAACGCGTCGACCCCGGGCACTTCCACGCTGAGAAGCGCGTCGTCCATATCACCGAAGTTGCCGCGCACTAATTCGAGGCGCGGGCGTACATCATCAGGCAACGTCCCGAGTTTTTGACGAGCAGCGGCAAGCGCCACTTCGTCTTGATCGATGCCGATGAGCGTACCCGCGCTCCCGATGAGCTTGGCCGCTTCGAGGGAATGCCCTGCACCGCCGAGTGTTGCGTCCACGAATGTATGCTGTGGTTTGAGGTTCGAGTATTCGAGGCACTCGGCGAGCAGAACAGGGGTATGCCGATATTCGTTTATCATTTCGCTCACGCCTTACAATCAGTCGAACAGAAGACCGAGGTCGGTATCCTCGTCGTTTTGGTCGTAGCGCTTTGCGTCCCAGATTTCGAAGTAGCCCGTGTTGCCCAGCACGACGACGTCCTTGTCGATGCCGACAGCCGCGCGTTGTTCGCTCGAGAGCATGATGCGACCGGACGCGTCAACGGACACGTCGGCTGCACGAGACTTGAGCTTGCGGCGCAGACGCACGTGGAGATCGTTCGTGCGGTCGAACTTCTCGAACTTGTCCTCGAACACGCCGGCCACCCATGCGTTGAACGCATCGGGCTCGAACACGTAGAGGCATTCGTCCTTCGGGTTGCGGGTTACCACCAAATCCGTCGAAAGCACCTTGCGAAACGATGCAGGAAGCGACATGCGGCCCTTAGCGTCCACCTTGTGGCGGTACGCGCTGTTGAGATCAACCACCTTTTCGGTGTCCTCGGCCATGCCTTCCTTCCCGCCGCGACTCGCACGGCCCTTTCGATGCTTGGAATTCTATCCCACTTTGCCCCACTTCGCAACAAAATCCGGCCTTTTGACCCATTTAGACCCTTTTGAAACCATCCCGTTCCCCAAGTTGTCCCCCGACCCCCAAAAATGCAAGATTGAGACACGGCTAGATATTGAACCGACGGACGAAAACGAACACAAGATATTGATCGAACTACCGCCTTAGAGGGCCTTGGCATCTATATGGAGCGAGTTATGCGGAATATGTGGCACAACGGATCGCCGACCGATTCGTTGGATAAACCGTTTGGCAAAACGGGCGAGGAGACGGGCGAATCGGGCGGCGAAAGGCGCCCCTGCGGTGGGGTGCCGTCCCACCGCGTCCCCCGCAGACCGTGATCGTGATGGGATGCCGTCCCACCGCCCCCTCTCCAGCGAAAGGCAGCGCGCCGAAGCCTCGAACGCCGCGGGACGCTTCCAATGCGCGGAGCATCCGCTTGGCGAAGCGACGGCAAACGCCCGGACAAGCCGAGCGAAAGGAAAGCGGGCGGCGGACGCCCCCCCTTCGCCGTCCGAGCGAGCCAGACAGCTGCCCGGAAAATCCCGATACATTACTTCGCGCGCGGGTGCGCGCGTAGATATTCCTCGCGCATGTGAGCACGATTGATGTGCGTGTAGATCTGCGTGGTGGAAATGTCCGAATGGCCGAGGATTTCCTGGATGACACGAAGGTCGGCGCCGCCTTCAAGCATGTGCGTGGCGAACGAATGGCGCAGCGTGTGAGGATGGAGGTTTGCCACGCCGATAGATCGCCCCGCCTCGGCCACGATGGCATGTACGCTTTGGCGCGTCAGCCGCCCGCCGCGCGCGTTCAGAAAGACCGCCGACGTAGGCTTCGCTCCCGGCTTCGTCAAACCGGGACGCCCGTTGTCGAGGTAGTCGGCCAACGACCGCAGCGCCGCACCCGATATGGGCGACACGCGTTCTTTGCCGCCCTTGCCCAAAATGCGCAGGTACCCTTCCTCGAGCACCGCGTCGCCCAGATCAAGCCCCACGCACTCGCTTACACGCAAGCCGCACCCGTACAAAACCTCCAAGATGGCCCGGTTGCGCAGCGGGATGGGGGCGCGCTTGGGAGGATCGGCCAACATGGACTCCACCTGCACCGCGCTCAACACGTCGGGGAGTCGATCGGGAGCCTTGGGAAGCTGCAACGTGTCGGTGGGATTGCGGCGCACGTGCCCCTCTCGCACGAGGAACCTATAGAAGCCCTTGAGCACCGACACGTGGCGATCCACCGTGGCGGCGGCGTATTCGCGGCCGAACAGGTCGGCCTCGTAGGCCACGATGGTCTCGCGCTGTACGTCACCAACGCCCTTCACACCGCACGCATTCAAAAATGTCGCGAAATCCCGCAGGTCAGAAGCGTACGCCGACACGGTAAGAGGCGAGCTTCCCCGCTCGATGCGCAGATGAGCCAGATATTCTCGAACCAGTTCGTCCATCCACCAACCCCGTCGTCGACCCGGCAAGCGGGCATGAAAAGCAACGATCGACCGATTCGCGCAAAACACGCTGCGGCACCGTCGCACTGATCGAACAGCATAGCATGACGCTATGAAAAACCAGGTGCGGAAAGGACGGGCGCCGAACGCCTTCGGACCTGCAGGTATGGCGAACCGAAGGAAGATCCCCTTCGTTACCTGCAATTAACAAAAACGAAACACCTACCAAGTAGGGTATACTGAATCGGATTGCGCACGGCCTTCTGCGGTCGTGCGCGAACATCATCGACGGCAAGAAAGGGGCGCCGCATTCCCATGCGCATCGGATTCGACAACGACAAGTACATCGCGCTGCAGGCCGAGCATATCCGCAACCGCATCGACCAGTTCGGCGGAAAGCTCTACCTGGAATTCGGCGGGAAACTCTTCGACGACTACCATGCAGCCCGCGTGCTGCCCGGATTCGAGCCCGACTCGAAGATCCGCATGCTCAAGCAGCTGGTGGACGATGTCGAGATCATCATAGCTATCAACGCGAACGACATCGAGAAGAACAAGGTTCGCGGCGACCTGGGAATCACGTACGACGAAGACGTGCTGCGCCTCATGGACATCTTCCGCGGCATGGGCTTCACCACCACCGGCGTGGTGATCACCCATTACACGAACCAACCCTCGGCCGAGGCGTTTCGCAAGCGCCTGGACAGCCTGGGCATCAAAAGCTCCCTGCACTACCCCATTGCCGGCTATCCCTACGACATCGACCGTATCGTCAGCGACGAGGGCTACGGCAAGAACGAGTACATCGAAACGAAGCGCCCGCTTGTCGTGGTGACCGCCCCCGGCCCCGGCTCGGGCAAGATGGCCACGTGCCTGTCGCAGCTGTACCACGAGCACAAGCGCGGCGTGGCGGCCGGCTACGCGAAGTACGAGACGTTCCCCATCTGGAACCTGCCGCTCAAGCACCCCGTGAACATCGCGTACGAGGCGGCCACGGTCGATTTGGACGACGCCAACACCATCGACCCGTTCCACCTGGAAGCGTACGGCGAGACCACCGTGAACTACAATCGCGACGTGGAGATATTCCCTGTGCTCAAGGCCATGATGGAGCGCATCTCCGGAACGAGCCCCTACCAGTCCCCCACCGACATGGGCGTCAACATGGCCGGCAACGCCATCGTGGACGACGACGCCGTGCGCGAAGCCGCCAAGATGGAGATCGTGCGCCGCTACTTCCAGGCGGCCGTCGAAGCGCGCCGCACCGGCGTCGGACAGGAGCACGTGGAGAAGCTGGAGCTCCTGATGAACCAGGCCGGCGTGAACGCAAGCTTCTCGCCGGCGCGATCGGCCGCGCTTCTGAAGGAGGAGACCACCGGCGGTCCGGTGGGCGCAATGGTGCTGCCCGACGGCACCGTGGTGACGGGCAAGACGTCGCCGTTGCTGGGAGCCGCATCGTCGCTGCTCATGAACGCGCTCAAGGGCGTGGCCGGCGTCGAGGACATCAACGTGATCAGCGATGCGGTCATCGAGCCCATCTGCCGTCTGAAGACCGAGCAGCTGCACAGCCGCAACCCGCGCCTGCACTCCGACGAGACGTTGCTTGCCCTGTCCATCAGCTCCGCAACCGACGAGCTTGCAGCCAAACTGATCGACCATATCGACGACCTGCGCGGCTGCGATGCGTACTTCAGCGTGATCATCTCGGCCACCGACGAGAAGCTGTACCGCACGCTCGGCATCAACGTATGCTGCGAACCGAAATACGAGCAGCACCGGTACTACCATAAGTAAGCAATATCGAAGGGGCCCGCGGGCCCCTTCGATATGCGAGCGCCTTGCAGCAGCCGCCACCTTCTACCGTTTGCGGCCGCAAGGCGCTCGCCTCCTCATTGTCGATCCAAAAACACGTTTTCATGGCCGAAAACGTGTTTTTGGATCGACAATGCACCTTACAAGCATTATTGACTTTCTTATATTTTGTTGCACGGATCGTGAGACAATGGGCAAGCAACACTCGGTGCAAGGAGGGTGCTCATGACCGGAGTACACGATGTCGAACTGGCTCGCCTCTTCCTGTGCTCACTGACGAGCGGCATCGGGAATCGCACCCTGCAAGACGTCCTTAGCCGCCGAGCCACGCACTTCGAACGGCGGCGCAACCGACGACCATTCCGGCCTCCACCCCCTAGAAAAACACCTTCGCTGCATGCTCGTAGAAGCCCTCGTGCTGATGACGCAGCAAAACAGTGGGGGCTTCGCCTCGGCTGACGTAGATGCGACGCACCGGACGGTCGAACGACAACAGCTCCCCATCGGCAAA
The DNA here is from genome assembly GCF_003726035.1 of Paraeggerthella hongkongensis. Taxonomy (GTDB): domain Bacteria; phylum Actinomycetota; class Coriobacteriia; order Coriobacteriales; family Eggerthellaceae; genus Paraeggerthella; species Paraeggerthella hongkongensis. The sequence goes on along the minus strand of NZ_QICD01000011.1, from coordinate 29,667 downwards.
CAGGGTGGCGTCGCGTCGAGCCGCCTCGCGCGGCAAGCCCATTTCCACCACGTCGTTCGATGCCGTGACTATGGCGCGCGAATGCAGCGTATGCGGCGCGAGCGGCACCACCACCAGCCCCGTGAACCCGGGCGCCACCAAGGGGCCTCCCGCCGACAGAGCGTAAGCCGTCGATCCCGTTGCCGTGGCAACCACCAAGCCGTCGCCGCGCATTTCGGCAACGTGCGAACCGGAAACGCCCAGCGTGAAATCGATGACGCGACCGTTCGCGCCGCGCGTCACCGCAAGTTCGTTGAGCGCGAAGAAACTACGGGCGCCCGCCTCGCACGGCGACGTCGGCTCGTCGACCGCCCCATCCGCAGCGTCATCGTCGGCCCACGGATCGGCCTCCCCCTCGCATACAACGTCGATGCGCAGGTTCGCACGCTGCTCGGCCACCACGTCGCCCGCCAAAGCCGCGGCCACGATGGCGACCACGCCGGCATCGCTCGAATTCGCCAAAAAGCCCAAGCGACCGAAGTTGATGCCCAGGATAGGCACCCCGGTCGTACCGATCTGGCGCGCGGTGCGCAGGATGGTGCCATCGCCGCCAAGCACCACCGTCATCTCCACGCCCGCCGCCAACGCGGCGTTCAAGCCGTCATGGTCGCATGCGCACGACAGCTCGGTGGAATCGACCAGCGTGTAGTCGACCCCCTGCGTGGCCAGGTACGTTGCCAATAGCAAGGAAGCATCCACGGCTTTCGAGTTGGAATTATTGCGTACGATGAGGATGTGCATGAGGCTCTTCTTTCCGGGTTTGCTATGATGGGCCATTATATCCGAAGCATAAGGAAGCGTCCCTCCATGTCCGACAAGCTCGCACGAGCTCAACATATGCGTCCCGCCGACCCCGGTTCCACCTCGGAGATATTCGTAGGAGGACGACATGCCGGACTCGACCGCACCGCAATCGCAGCCGCCGTTGCGCAAACGGTCGTGCCCAAGCCGGAGCCCCGGCACGACCCCGCAAGCGCAAAAGCACGACTGCGCTCGGCGGCTCCAGGAGAGACGTCCGAGATATTCATAGGAGGGCGCCACGCCGGCGCCGATCGCACGACGCCCCCGCTCGACCCCTTCGAACCGCAGACCCCCGACCCGCGCGAAGCCGCGAAAACAGCCGCGCGAAACACGCGCAAAGAGCGCGCGGCCTTCCCGGGGTCAACCTCGGAGCTGCCCATCATCAGCAAGCATGGCGGAGCGGACAAGACGGTCTCGAACGTTGCTGAGCCCGAAGATGCCCAGGCAACCGTCGGCTCGTCGGCCGCGCTCATCAGCGCGTGCACGCTGATCTCGCGCGTACTGGGATTCGTTCGCACTTGGGTTATGGCGTTCGCGCTGGGCTCTACGCTTCTGTCGAGCTCCTATCAAGTGGCGAACAACCTTCCTGCTCAGCTGTACGAGCTGGTAATAGGCGGCATGATCGTGACCGCCTTCCTGCCCGTGTACCTGTCGGTGAAAAAACGCCTGGGGCGCGAGGCCGGCAACGAGTACGCCTCGAACCTGCTCACCATCGTCGTGCTGCTGCTGGGCGTGGTGTCGGCGCTGTGCATCGCGTTTCCGGGAGTTGCCATTTACACGCAAAGCTTCTTCTCGGAGCAATCCGAGATGGCGCTCTCCGTGTTCTTCTTCCAGTTCTTCGCCATCCAAATCGTGTTCTCGGGTGCGACGGCTATCGTATCGGGCCTGCTCAACGCCAATAGGGACTACCTTTGGTCGTCGATCGCGCCAGCGGCCCAAAGCGTCGTCGTCATCGTCTCGTTTCTGCTGTACGCTGCGGTTGCGCCGCAGGACCCCGAACTTGCGCTCTACATCATAGCCATCGGCAACCCGCTGGGAGTGTTCATCGCGCTGGCCATGCAGCTGCCCGCCCTCAAGCGCAACGGCATCCACATCAGGCCGCGCATCAACCTGCGCGATCCCGCGCTGCGCGAAACGCTGAGCATCGGCGTGCCCGCTGTGTTCGTCATGCTGTGCTCGTTCGTAGTGGTCTCGGTCCAGAATGCGGCTGCCTACAGCTTCGCGTCCAACGGCCCGTCCATTCTGCTGTACGCGCGCCAATGGTTCACGCTGCCCTACGCGTTTTTAGCGGTGCCCATCACCACCGCCATGTTCACCGAGCTGGCCGATATGCAGGCCGAGGGCAACATGGAAGGCGTAAAGCGCGGCATTATCGGGGGCACGAACCAGATCCTGTTCTTCATGATCCCCTTCGCCATGTATTTGATGGTGTTCTCGCTGCCGCTGATCACGCTGTACAATGCGGGAGCGTTCACTTCGGAAAGCGTTGCATCCATCGCGTCGTACATGGCAGTTCTGGCGCTTGCGCTGCCCGTGTACGGAGTTAACACCTACCTGCAGAAAACCTTCAGCAGTCTGCGGAAAATGGGGGTGTTCGCAGCATTCAACTTCGTAGCCGGCGCTGCCCAGATCGCGCTCACGATTTACGGGGCCTCGAACGCCGATCGCTTCTCCATCGAGATCATCGCAGTGGCCGAGGTGCTGTTCTACGTGGTGGCCGACGTATGCCTGTTCGCTTATCTGCGCAGTCGCCTGGGAGCGTTCGGCCTGCGATCGGTGGCGAAGGCATGCTTCTCCGGCCTGGTGTTCGGCGGCTTGGGCGCCCTTGCCGGCGGCGGCGTGCTGTTCGGCTTGCAGGCGTTCGTCGCCCCTATCGCCGGATCGATTCCGCTTGCCTTGACCTACGTGCTCGCTGGCGGCTCCGTTGCTCTGCTGGTGACGTTCGGCCTGTCCATCAAGTTGCACGTGCCCGAAGCCGCGTTCGTAGGATCGCTCATCGGCAAGGTGAAGGGTAAGCTGGGGCGCGGGTAGGACCGATCTCCCGCGTCGTCCTTCCTTGGAAAACCCGCACTAGTCCGCTTCGGACGAGTATGCAAAAAAGCCGCGACGCCCATCGGGTGCCGCGGCTTTTCACGTGCGAAATCCTGAAGCGTTACGCCACGTTCGTCTTCGGAGCCAACTTCTCGCTCGATGCGCCGAAGAACACCTCGTACCAGCATAAGAAGCAGTAGATGTTCCAGATGCGCATCATCTTGAGCTTGCCGCGGCCCTCGACCGTGGTGAAGTCCGCCGACTTGTGGTCATCGAGCATCTGCACCAGATAATCCACGTTGAAGAACTCCTGCGCGGCCTCCCCCGTGAACGCCTCCTTGATGCGGTTGTAGTACTCGTCCGTTTGCAACCACACGGTCAGCGGCGTGATGAACGGCTGCTTGGGCATGTGCGCGACCTTTTTCTGGAAGCCCAGCTTGCTCGCAGCCACGCGCAGGGCGTACTTGGCGTGCTCGTCGGTCACGCGGCAGGCGGTGGGCAGCTGCAGCGCCACGTCGAGCACCTTCTTGTCCAAGAACGGAACGCGCAGCTCAAGCGACTGGGACATGGACATCTTGTCGGCCTTCAGGCAGATGTCGAACGGCATGTAGCTGACCATGTCCACGTACTGCGTCTGCGTGATGATATCCAGGCCCTGGTCCGCCACAGCATCGAAATGCGGCTTGCACCACTCCCACGGCTTGCAAGGACCCTCGTAGTTGCGCAGCACATTGGGGATCTCGTCCCACATGTAGTTCATGCTGGCGCGCTGATAGCTCTTCTCCGGCCCGCCCGACCCGCGCATGGCGAAGCGGCGGCCATGAAACGTCGGCAGCTTCTCGGCCACGGCGCCGGCAGCGGCGCGCAAAGGACGCGGCACCTTGAAGTACTTCTCGAATTCGTACTGGTCGTGATAGATCCAGTAACCGCCGAACAGCTCGTCGGCGCCCTCGCCCGACTGCACCACCTTCACCTGCTCGCGCGCCAGCTTGCTCACAAAGAACAGCGGGATAGCGCTGGGCGCTCCCAACGGCTCGTCCATGTGGTACTGCTCGGTGGGCACGATGTCCAAAAATTCCTGGGCACTCACCTGGGTTTGGAAGTTCGGCAGGTTCGCCCACTCGGCGAACGCCGTCGCGTCGTCAAGCTCGTTGAGCTTGATCTCGAAATCGGACTGGGCGGCGATCTCGGCCATCTTGTCCTCGCAGCCGATGTCGTAGCCCACCGAGAACGTCTTGATGTCGGGCGCGTGCTGCCCCATGCAGTACGCCGCCAGAGAGCTGTCGATGCCGCCGGACAGGAAGCTGCCGATCTCCACGTCGGCTATCTCGTGCGCGGCAACCGATTCGTCGAACACGCGGTTGATCTCGTCGGCCCATTCCTCCAGGCTCTTCGAATCGTCGATCTTGTACGTGATCTTGTAGTAGCACTCCGTGCGCAGCTGGCCGTTCTCGAGCACCATGAAATGGCCGGGCAGAAGCTTGTGCACGCCCTTGAACATGGTTTGGGAATCGTTCATGTACTCGAAGCACAGATACTGCGGCAGCATCTCGCGGTTGAGCTCCTTCTTGAACGCCGGATGCGCCAAGAACGCCTTGATCTCGCTTCCGTAGATCAGGCGGTCGCCCGCATGCTGGTAGTAGAACGGCTTGATGCCGAAGATGTCGCGCGCACACACCAGGCGCTTGTTCGGCGCATCCCAGATGGCGATGGCAAACATCCCGCGCAGCTTCTCGAACACATCGGTGCCCCATGCCTCAAAGCCGTGCACGATGGTCTCGGTGTCTCCGTTGGTCTTGAAAACGTAGCCGAGCGCCTCAAGCTCTGCGCGCAGCTCTTGGAAGTTGTAGATCTCGCCGTTGAACGTCACGGTCACGGTGCCGTCGGCGTTCTGCATGGGCTGGCGACTGCCCTCAAGATCGATGATGGACAGGCGGCGAAAGCCCATCGCAATGTCATCGGTGACGAAGAAGCCCTCGTCGTCGGGCCCGCGGTGGGCGATGCGATCCGCCATGTCCTTGACCACGGCCTTGTTCGTTTCCTGGTCGTAGTCGACCGCGGTGAATCCCACGAATCCGCACATGTAGCTGGTTCTCCTCCTGCGTACGCGCCGCCTTGTTTGCGCAGCGCGGGTTTTAGTCGTTAACGTCGATATGATACGCCACCCGTTCCCCTCCTGCTTGCATTTCACGAAACCCGCAGGGAGTGCAGGAACAAGAGGCATATCGTAAACTAGAGGAGCAAGATCGGCCGACCCTGAGTCCAAGCATCCCGCTCAAGAGTCAGCTTCAAAGCCCGCATGCAACAAAGGACAGCGATGAAACGCTCTGGACTGATCGCAATGATCGCACTTGCCGCCCTCCCCCTCGTCACGACGGGACTCGCCGTCCTGTTCGCCATGCCCGACACCGTTCCGCTTCATATAGGCGCAAACGGCATCGACCGCATCGGCTCCAAATACGAAGCGTTTGAAATAGGCTTTCTCATGACAGGCTGCTGCGCACTGTTCGCCGTCATGTACGCGTTTATGGACAAGCTAGCCGCAATGGGCCTTGTGCACGGTACCGACGCACACGGCGGACGCACCCTCCTCCTCTTTGCCCAAATAAGCATGAACGCCATCCAAATCTTTCTTCTTTTCTTGATGTCTTTTGACACGCAATGAGGGAGCCGACACGGGGCAAGCACGGGCGCGCAAGGGTCGAACCCGCCTTCAAACGGACCGCGCACGTCATGGCCGAGCGCGGCCCGCTTGAAGGGTGCGAGTTTGTCAAAACGGAAGAGTTTTGTTGATCCTCAACCCAGGATAAACTCAACCTACAAGCCTACGACCAGGCATGATGAAAAACGCTCATAGCCACATTGCCTCAACAGGGCGAAAAATCGCCGCAAAACTCGCTCGTTTTGGCAGAGCCCCGGCCCCACCGTCGAAACACGTGGGGCCGAAAGCGGCGAGAACGCGATATGGGCACTTTCGCGAAACGCAGCCGCCGCCGCGCGCACTGTGGGATAATGGGCAGGATTTCGACTCACAAGGAGATTCAGGACATGACCGAGCAGAGCCCCCTCATCAAGAACCCCGCCGACGTGCAGCGTCGGCTGCAGCCCGTCGTTGTCGGCGGCGACATCCTAGCGTACAGCTACGTGCGCGAGCTGCACCGCGCATACGGCATCACACGCACCATCGTGCTGGCAACGCAGGACATCAAGATGCTGTCGAGCAGCCGGTTCACCGATTATCGCCTGGAGCCGCTCATCCACGATCCGGAAGGTCTGTACGACGCGCTCGAGCGCGTGGCCGCGCAAACGCACGCCGAAGACCCCGAGCGCGTGCTGCTGGTTCTGGGCTGCGACGACTGCCACGCGCGCATGCTGTCCGCCGGAAAGGCGCGCCTGGAGGCCACAGGCTACACGGTCCCCTACATCGATTTCGAGCTGCTTGACGAGATCACCCAGAAGCGCCGCTTCTACGAACTGTGCGAAGAGCTGGACATCCCCTACCCGCGCACCTGGTACTTCGACTGCGGCGAAAACGGCCCCGACGAGCTGCCCGTGCACGACTTCCCCTATCCGCTCATCGCGAAGCCCTCGAACTCGGCGCAGTTCCAAGACGCCACCATCGAAGGATGGCGCAAGATCTACGAGATCGAGACGCCGGAAGAGCTTGCCCAGGTGTGGCGCAGCATCCGCACGTCCAATTACAACAACGAACTGGTGCTGCAAGACTTCATCCCCGGCGGCGACGACGCGATCCGCACGCTCACCACGTTCTCGGACGCGTCGGGAGACATGCGCGTAGTGTCGGGCGGCGTCGTGTGCCTTCAAGACCACGATCCCACCGCGCTCGGCAATCCGCTGTGCATCATGGGAGAACGCGAAGAAGCCATCATCGAAGCCGCGAAAAGGATGCTCGCCCGCATCGGGTACCGCGGATTCGCGAACTTCGACATCAAGTACGACGAACGGGACGGGTCCTTCCGATTCTTCGAGGTGAACACGCGCTGCGGACGCAACACCTACTACATGAGCCTGGGCGGCGTGAACTTCACCACGCTCATCGTGCGCGAATTCATCCTGGGAGAGCGCATCGACTACCGCGAAGCATACGACCCTTATCTGTACAGCTGCGTACCCCGCTACGTGCTCGACCGCAGCATGGAGAACCGCGCGCGCCTGCAACAAGCCCTTGACGTGCTGCGTCGCACAGCCGAGCCCTACCCGCTGCATTACGGGCCGGACTCGTTCATACACAACATGTGGGCGCGCATCATGCACGTAAACCAAATCCCGAAGTTCAAGCGCTTCTACTGGGATACCGACGGCAAGCAGCTGAAGTAACATGAACGCCGACGTCCCCTCAAGCACGGGAAGCTGCAATGCTCGCCACGACCTTCGCAGCCTGATCACGGTCTCTGCAGGCTATGGCATCGTGTGTGGGCTCACGTTCCCGCTCATGATCTCGAGCACGTTTCTTCAGGAAATGAGCCTCTCCCACGGAGCCGGGAACTCGTTCGGCGCGCTCTTCTTCATCGCGTACACGGCTACTATGCTGATCACGGCGGCCCTTCACGTGTTTCGCCGCAAAGCAGAGCACCGCCTGCGCATGGCCACGGCATTCGGCGCGGCGTTTCTTGGCAACGCGCTCATGCTTGCACGGCTTCTTGGGGCAATCGAGGGCGGATGGCTTTACGCCATCGTGGTGTCGGGCAGCATCGGATACGGCCTCGCAACCGCGGAACTGGGATGGATGGCGCGAATATCCGCACTCTCGCGAGAAGGCGGCCCCTCCCTGGCGCGCGCGATTCCCCTAGCCTACCTGATAGGCGGAATCGCGGCGACCATCATCTTCTCGGCAAGCGGAATCGTGGAGCTTGCATTCGCGCTTACCATAATCATCGTGTCAGCGGTGCCTTTGGTCGCTCGACAGGAGCTTGAAGCGGCGGGAAGGCGCATCAGCATCTCAGAAGCAGGCATCATCAATTTCGTGAAAGCCGTTTCGTATCTGGCGGTGTTCTCGTTCGCGTTCGGAGCCGTCAGCCAGGTGGCTGCCACCGCCGAAACCGACATCATTCCCATCCAGGCGCAAGCCATGCTGGGCATCGTGGTGGCCTCGATGATCATGCTGGGCGCTTCGTTTCTGCGCAAACGCGCCGTTCAGGTGTCTGACCTGTATGGCATGCTGTTCCCCATCGTGGCCATCGCCCTTGTCGCGCTGCCCTTCGTCACCTCGCCTGCGGCGCACATCGCCGCGACCGTGCTAGTGTTCGTGGCTTTCTATCTTTCCTGCATGAACGTGCGCATCATCGTGTGCCAGCTCAGCGAGCGCGACAACGTGTCGCTTTGGGTGTATTTGGGAACCGCGCTGGGCATCGGCGGGCTGCTTATTCTTGCCGGCGTAGCCCTGGGGGCACGAGTCTTGGCTCAGGGAAGCCCTGCGACCGGACTTGCCCTCATATCGCTTACTTCCCTTTTCGTGCTGGCCATGAACCCCATCTTGTCCACGCGACTCGAACGCAGAATCCAGAAGCAGACAGACAGCTCCGAGCGCGCAAGCAAAACCAGCTCGCCCGCGCCCGAAAACCGCGAGGACCCCGCCTTGCTTCTTCGGACCTTCGCGGAAGAGCATGCTATGACCGCGCGCGAGAGCGAAGTTCTAGCTTTACTCTGCCAGGGACGAACGCGCACCTACATCGCAGCCGAGCTTGGCCTGTCTCCCAACACCATCAAGGGATACATCCACAACGTCTATCAAAAAACAGGATCGTTCGACAAGCAAGACCTCATCGATCGCGTTGAGCTTTATCGCGACCGCGCGGCACTATAGACGTCTTGCTGTATCGATTTTCGCAGTTCAAAGCATTAAAAAAAGAAGCAAAGCCGCCCACCCTCCATTATGGAGGGTGGGCGGCTTTGCTTGACAATTTCACCTTCCCCACCCCTTTTGGTGCTGGTTCGAGATCCCTCTGTTCGTATGATGAGCCCAGAGCGAACAGGGAGGTTCGCGAAACCACAAGGATTGGGAGGACATCATGCACGACAAGGGTATCGAAGCTGCCGAGGCCGCATCGCAAGGGTTCACGCGTCGGTCGTTTCTGCTCGGCTTGGGCGCAACGGCTGCCGTAGTTGCCGGCAGCGGACTTGCCGGCTGCGCACCGCAGGCAAGCACCGGCTCCGCTGCGCAGGAATCCGACGGCGCTTCGAACGGAAGCGGCAACACGGCCAAAGCGGATACCGTGCAAGCGGTTGCCGAGACGCCGGCCAAATCCCAAGAATCGAAGGATGCCGACATCGTAGTCATCGGCAGCGGCATCGCCGGCATGAGCGCCGCCGTCGAGGCTTCGCTTGCCGGAGCGCGCGTCATCATCCTTGAGAAGCACACCGTCACGGGCGGAGATTCGTCCATCTGCACGGGCAATTTCTACTGCTGCGGATCCAAGAAGCAAGACAGCATGGGCCTCACCAACTATGGTACGCCGGATGAGATCGCCCAATTCCTGTTCGATCAGTCCGACGGGGACGCGAACATGGACATCTGCCGCATGGTGGCGGAAAACGGCGGCGCAGCCATGGACTGGCTGGTCGGCTTCGGCTGCGACTTCAAGAAGAAGGCGGGCGACGGCGTATCCGACCGATCCATGGTGGCCGCCGACGGCGGTAAGGGCATCATCGACACGCTCATCGCCAAAGCGGAAGAGAACGGCGCCGAGCTCATGATGGAAACGCGCGCCATTAAAATAACCACGGACAATGGCAAAGTATCCGGAGTCATCGCTCGAAAGGGCGACGTCGAGTACACGATTTCCGCCAAAGCGGTCATGCTGGCATCCGGCGGCTTCGACGGCCAAGACTGGTCGAAGGAACTGTACGCACCCGGCACGGTAGGCTGGCACACCTTCTCAAGCCCCAGCAACACGGGCGACGGCATCGAACTGGGCAAAGACGCCGGAGCCCTCACGCTGCTCAAGGGCGGCCTTTCGCAAATCCACCTGGTAGGCAAAGAACCCCTGCCGCTCAACGACGAGCTGTCGCAGCTGCGCATGATCAACACGGGCGTGTTCGTAACCGACCTTGGCTACCGTTGCGCGAACGAATCCATGACCAGCCAGTTCGACTACTTCACGCCGTTCATCCAGAGCGGTCGCAAAGAGTTCTTCATCATCTGCGACTCGCAGCAGACCGACAAGCGCATGGAGCTGTTGAAGAAGGGTGTCGAAAAGGGCGTCGTCAACACCGCCGACACCATCGAAGAGCTGGCCGAGCAAGCAGGTCTGCCCGGCTATCCCCTGACGAAGACGATCGAGCAGTACAACAAGCTCTGCGAAGCTGGCGAGGACCCGGCCTTCCATAAGAAGCCCGAAGATCTTCAGCCCGTCGTGCAGGCGCCGTTCTACGCCGTCCAGATCACGCCGAACACCAACGACTCGTTCGGCCAGCTCGTCATCAGCACGAAAGCGGAAGTGCTCGACAAAGATCGCAAGCCCGTTCCCGGCCTGTACGGTGGCGGAACCATCGCCAATGCCGAGCTGTTCTACATGCGCTACGCCGTAAGCGGCGCCTCCATGTGCATGGGCACCGTAACGGGCCGCATAGCAGCTCAAGAAGCCATGAAGTACTACAGCGCCTAGCCTGGCACCCCCCCCCTCCAAACGGAAGGCCCTCACAACGAGGGCCTTCCGTTTTGCATAGAGTCTTTAGGTGATCACACCGGGCGCTCGCGCCCTTCTTCCGTGGTCAGGATAAGCGGACCGTCCTCGGTGATGGCCACCGTCTTCTCAAAGTGAGCCGAAGGCAGGCCGTCGCGCGTGCACACCAGCCATCCGTCGGGCATCACGCGCGTCTTGTACGTTCCCACGTTCACCATAGGCTCGATAGCCAGCACCATGCCCGCCTCAAGCTTGACGCCCGTGTGCTTCCGGCCGAAGTTCGGCACGTTGGGATCCTCGTGCATGTCGCGCCCAATGCCGTGCCCCACGTATTCGCGCACCACGCCGAAACCAGCCGCTTCGGCGATCGATTGAACGGCATGCCCGATATCCCCCAGGCGATTGCCCGGTCGCGCAGCGTCGAGCCCCGCCCACATGCACTGCTCGGTCACCTCGAGCAGGCGCTGCTTTTCGGCCGAGATCTTCCCCACGGGGTAGGTCCAGGCGTTGTCCCCCACCCATCCGTCAACCGTGGCGCCCGTATCGACGGACAGGATGTCTCCGTCTTTGAGCACCACGTTCGCAGAGGGGATACCGTGCACGATCTGGTCGTTCACCGACGCGCAGATCGAGCCGGGGAATCCGCCGTAGCCCTTGAACGCAGGTATACCGCCCTCTGCACGGATGATGGTTTCCGCCAGCTCGTCCAGCTCAAGCGTGGACACGCCCGCTCGAACATGGGATCCCACCTCGCGCAACACCAAAGCCGAAATGCGACCGGCTTCCTTCATGGCCTCGATCTCGGCCTTCGACTTCTTTATGATCATGCTTTCAACGCACCTTGCCTCTAACGCGCCCGTTCTTTTGTCGCCGACCAGTATAGCACCCCTGCCAAATCCTACGGCTCCCGACTCCCCCGCAGCTTGCCGCCGCAAGCCGATCAGGCCGCAGCTCGCACAACGGCCGTGCACAAGGTCGGGCTATACGGCTTCAAGCGGCGGAAGCTTCCAGTCGAAAGAAAGGACGCGCTCGTCCGGAAGGTAGATGCGCATCGTCAGCGAGAATATGCCTTCGCACAAAGGCAGCCAGAAGCGCACGCGATCATCTGCGGGCCTTTCAGCCTGAAGATACAGGTCGAGCGATCCATCCTCGTTGAAGGGTAGATCGTCCACCTCGCCGATGTTGTAACGGTTCAGCTCGTTAGGTATCAACCTGCCCGCTTCGGTATAGGCCGTAAGCGACCACCAGCCCTCGCTTGCATGGGGCGGGGTTTCGCCTGCGGCGAAATGCAGGCGGTACGACTTATCGCCGCGCAAGGGATTTCCCGCAGCGTCCATGACCATCGATGGATACACCGCCATGGTCACAGGATTGGCGAACCCGCCGAACGCCACCACGGCACGGTACGCGTAATCAGTGCCGAACGTGCCTACGCGGTTGTCCATGAACATCCAGCCGTTCGAAACGGTGGTGCCGGCATGAGCCGACGAGAAATCGCGATCCAAAAGCGTCGGCAGATACGTTGCCGCTTCGGCAACGCCCTCCCCTAAGGATGCGATATCGAACGTCAGCCCCGCGCCGACGCCCACGGTTTCGAACTGGGCTATCGCCGAAGCGTCCTCGGGGGCTCCCGGGTTGCCCGAAGCCAGCCCATTGAAGCGCGTGAAGAAATCCTGGACGGAAAGCCGCTGCATGAACTCCAAGGGAACGTAGTCGTACGCAGGGTCGTAGGACCCCTTCGGGCACTCGTACCCCACGCCCTCGTCCAGCGCATGGGCTGAAAGCGGGTACATTCTCATGCCCTGCTGAACCTCTCGAACACCCGGCAGGTCGTCAACGCCAAAGCACTTGGTGCGAAGCAGCAGCCAAACGAAATTCGTGGGCATGGAGACCTTAGTCACGCCCTCCGGAAGCTCGCCCGACCAGAACGGCCCGACGAAAGCGTAGGTTGCAGCATCGCTGCCCCCTACCCCGCCCGTGCCAAGCACTGCCGGCGTGTTGGAGTACCCATCGAACGTCTGAATCGAGCAGTAACGATCTGTGGCGGGCTTGTACAGCAAAACCGGCTCGGCTCCCAAGTCCAGATAAGCCTGCGAGTACACTGTATCCACGTTAGGACGCGTCAGGCTTACCATATCAGGCGTCGCCAGCGTTTGAGCATGGAACAGCTGGTTGATGGGAGCGTGCTCCGCATCGGGAACCACCACGTTCGTCGTCCGATCCTTGATGACGTCCATGAGCACCAAGGGATAGGCGTATAGGTACGCCTCCTCCAGCAAAGCCACGGTTTCCTCAAGCGTCCCGAACTCGTTCAAGCGTACAGAAGCATCCATGTCGTCTCCTCACCGCATACGTTTTCGGCATCGGCTCAAACGCAAACCCCATCCGACACCCGTCCTTTCAAGTGTAATCCCTTCGGATATCGAAGCAAGCCCCTTGCTCCTTCACTTCGAAACCGGAGGACACCGCAGCGAAAAAGGACGGGCGATGAGACAAAGGGACGGGGTCAATGTCTCATTTTCTGGCCTGCGGCCGAAAATGAGACATTGACCCCGTCCCTTTGTCTCGCTCCGTCCCCGTCTTATCCAGGGTCGGTTTCGTCGCGCGGGGGCGGAGGCTTCAACCTGCCCGCTTCGCTCAACGCGTGACGCAAGATGAATTCCACCTGCGCGTTCACGCTGCGCAAGTCATCGGCAGCCCAACGCTCGATGGCCTCCCATAAAGCGGGATCCACGCGCAAGGGGTATTGTTTGCGTTTCGCCATATCGTCACCGCATCGGCGCACCCGGAAGCAGGCCCGAGTGCGCCGATTCCTTTTACTGGTAAAGCGTGCCCGTATTCAGCACGGGCTGCGCGTCAGAGTCTCCGCAAAGAACCACCATCAGGTTCGAAACCATAGCGGCCTTGCGCTCGTCGTCCAAGTCTACCACGTTCTTGCTAGATAGCTCGGAAAGCGCCATATCGACCATGCCCACGGCACCCTGTACGATCTTCTCACGCGCAGCGATCACCGCGTCAGCCTGCTGGCGACGCAGCATCGCCTGAGCAATCTCCGGGGCATACGCAAGGTGCGTAAGGCGCGCGTCGTCAATCACCACGCCGGCCTTTTCCAAGCGTACCGAAAGCTCTTCTTTAAGGGCGGCGGAAACCTCCTCGATGTTGCTGCGGAGCGTGATCCCACCCTCGGGCTCGCCGGGCATCTGATCGTAGGCGTACGCGGTAGCCACGTGCCTCAGAGCCGTTTCGCTTTGCGTATGCACGTAGGAGTTGTAGTCATCCACATCGAACAAAGCCTTCGCCGTGTTCTCAACGCGCCAAACAACAACGTCTGCGATCTCGATGGGGTTGCCGCATTTGTCGTTCACCTTCAAGTGATCGCCATTGTACGTGCGAGCGCGCAGCGAGATCTTCGTATTCATGGGTACGGCTTTGCCCGTAGCGGGATCAACCGTACTGCCAGCACTGCGCGAATAGAACGGGTTCGCCCAATGGAAGCCCTCGTCCCGCACCGTACCCTTGTAGTCGCCGAACAGGATGAGAACGCGCGCCTGGTTCGGTTGAATGGTGAAGAAGCCCATAAGCAGAATCAACGGAACGATGCATACTCCCACGATACCCGAAACAAGCAGCCCGACGCCAAGCGCCTGCGCTGTAGTGGTCACCGGAACATCGTCGGGAGGAAGCATGGTAGCCCCCGTAGCGATGATCGCAGCAAATGCGACGACCAAAACCACCGTCAACACCAACATCGGCCAGCCGCTTCGTACGTGAACGGTCTTTTCAACGGACATGACGTTTCCTTTCTCAGATTGTCGATACCAACATGATATCACATTGAGATCTTGAACGGGGCAAAAGAAAAGGGACCCGCAGGTCCCTTTTCTTCAACGTCTAACAGTGCAGCTTATTCGGCAGCAGCTTCCGTGTAGTTGCGATTCACGCTGGAATCAACGGACACGCCCGGCGTCATGGTGGCCGAAACGGAGATCGACTTCACGTACTTGCCCTTGGCCGCAGACGGCTTCATACGAAGGATCTCGTCGTACACGGCACCGTAGTTCTCAGCAAGCTGCTCAGCCGTGAAGCTGGCCTTGCCGATGACAACGTGAGCGATACCGTAGCGGTCCGCACGATACTCCACGCGGCCGCCCTTGAGCTCGTTGATGGCCTTGACAACGTCGTTGGTCACCGTGCCCAGCTTGGGGTTCGGCATCAAGCCGCGGGGGCCCAGGATCTTGCCCAGACGACCAACTTTGCCCATCTGGTCGGGCGTCGCAACAGCGGCGTCAAAGTTGAACTCGCCAGCCTGGATCTGCTGAACCAGCTCGTCGGTGCCCACGATGTCGGCGCCGGCTTCTTCGGCGGCGCGGGCAGCCTCGCCCTCAGCGAACACGGCAACGCGAACCGTCTTGCCCGAGCCGTTCGGCAGGCTCACGGTACCACGCAGCTGCTGGTCAGCCTGACGGGTGTCGATGCCCAGACGGAAGTGAGCCTCGACGGTCTGGTCGAACTTAGCCGTCGAAACCTCTTTTACAAGGCTGAACGCTTCGAGCGGAGCGTAGGTGGACTCGCCGATCTTCTCGAGAGCCGCACGGTAGTTCTTGGACATTTTCATGATGTTTCCTTTCGTGGTGTGTAGCGGACGCAAAGCGCCCTTCCACTTTCCTGTATCGTCAAAGCAGCTGCGCACATCATGCGCAGCTGCGATCACGCATTGCAGAAGACGTCGTTAGTCGATCGTCTTGCCCTGGAGCATAGCAGCAACCTTCTTGGAAGGCACGTACTTCTTCTTCATCTCGCGACCCTCGATGCGCACGCCCATGCTGCGCGCCGTGCCGGCGATGATCTCCATGGCAGCCTCAACCGTGTTGGCGTTGAGGTCCGGGAGCTTGATCTCGGCGATCTCGCGAAGCTGGTCCTCGGTCAACGTGCCGACGGACTGCAGCTGCGGGATGCCGGAGCCGCTGTTGATGCCCAGCTTCTCCTTGATGAGCACGGCCGCCGGAGGAGTCTTGCACACGAAGGTGAAGGACTTGTCCTCGTACACCGTGATCTCAACCGGGATGATGGTACCGGACTGGTCCTGCGTCTGAGCGTTGAACGCCTGGCAGAACTGCATGATGTTGACGCCCTGAGCGCCAAGCGCCGGGCCAACCGGAGGAGCCGGGTTCGCGGCACCCGCGGGGATCTGAAGCTTGATAAAGCCGGTTTGCTTCTTTTCAGCCATGGTGAACTATCCTTTCAGCTGACTGTCACACATAAAGTTAAACGTTGTTTCTATCAACAAAGCGGCAGGTTTCGAGTGAGAAGCCCCGGTCCACGCGGGCACGCGAAGCCGCTTTTGTTCGCACCTTTAGATCTTCGCCACCTGATCGAACGAAAGCTCGACAGGAGTTTCGCGGCCGAAGATGGAGACCATAACCTTCACCTTGCCCGCATCAGGCGATACCTCGGAAACCACGCCATCGAACTCGGCGAGGGGACCCGACACAACCTTGACCGACTGACCCACTTCCAAGCTCGAAGAAACCGCAGGCTTCTTCTTCGTGTCCGTGCGCTTCATGATCTTGTTGTACTCTTCGCGCGTAAGAGGAGCAGGGTTGCCGTCCGCACCCACGAATCCGGTCACACCCGGCGTATTGCGAACTGCGGCCCAGCTACGATCGTCCAAATCCATGCGGACGAGGACGTATCCGGGAAACACCTTCTTCTCGCTCTCGACGCGACGACCGCCCTCTTTGATCTCGGTGACCGTCTCCGTCGGAATCTCGATAGCGAACACGTTGTTTTCAAGGCCCATCGTTTCAATACGGGTCTCGAGGTTTTTCTTGACTTTGTTCTCGTATCCTGAATACGTATGCAGGACGTACCACTTCTTAGCCATCTGCTAAGCCCCCAAACCAGAAATCCCGATCAACAACGGCGTGATAACGACGTTGTCAAGTACGGCGACATACACACCGAAGAACAGCAGTGCAACAACCACGACAACGCTCCAACGGAGCACGTCCTGCTTCGTCGGCCAGGTAACGCGCTTCAGCTCGGAGCGCACGTCTTTAAGAAAACCGAAGCGGCGCTTCTTCGCCGGCTTCTTCTCAGCCTTCTTCTCAAGTTCCTTGCGCTGCGCCTTTTCCTGCTTGCCGTCGTTCACGGACGTTTCGTTCTTCTGGGATTTCTTGAAGAACTTCCTCTTGGGCGCTTCAGTTTCAACAGCGTCTGCCTCGGCGACCTTGCTCGCCTCGGCTTCGGCAGCCTGAAGCTGCGCCTGCTCCTTGCGAGCAGCACGAGCAGCAGAAGCCTTCGCACGCTGTGTCTTTGATTTCTTCGCCATCTGATTCCTTAACCGGGGATCGTTATCCGTCTAAACGCCAAACAAGCAGCCTGATTCCAAGCTGCTCATCCAAGCAACCTGAATGCAAGCTGCTCATATCTCGAGCTGGCAGGCCAGGAGGGACTCGAACCCCCAACATGCGGTTTTGGAGACCGCCGCTCTACCAATTGGAGCTACTGGCCTATGCTCGTGCAAACCTCAGACGCGCTATCGGGTCTCTTTATGCACCGTGTGGCACTGGCACCACTTGCAGTACTTCTTCAACTCGATACGGTCGGGATTGTTCTGCTTGTTCTTCTTGGTCGTGTAATTGCGGCGCTTGCACTCCGTGCATGCCAAGGTGACCAACGTACGCATGAATTCTCCTTTTACCTAATCCGAACGGCGCTCGAATCACATACACATGAATTCTCATGAACGGGGCCCGCTGATGCGGGCCCCGCATAAGGTTAACTGATGAAACAGGGTGCTACTTGATGATCTTGGTCACGCGACCAGAGCCAACCGTGCGGCCACCCTCGCGGATAGCGAAGCGCAGGCCCTCTTCCATCGCGATCGGGTGAATGAGCTCGCCCTTGATCTCGATGTTGTCGCCCGGCATGACCATCTCGGTGCCCTCGGGAAGGTGAGCAACACCCGTCACGTCCGTCGTGCGGAAGTAGAACTGCGGGCGGTAACCGTCGAAGAACGGCGTGTGGCGGCCGCCCTCTTCCTTCGTCAGGATGTAGACCTGGCCCTCGAACTCGGTGTGCGGGGTCACGCTGCCGGGCTTGCAGAGAACCTGGCCACGAACGATGTCCTCGCGCTTAACGCCGCGAAGCAGGCAGCCGATGTTGTCGCCAGCCTGAGCCTCGTCGAGCAGCTTGCGGAACATCTCGATACCGGTGCAAACCGTGTTAGCGGTTTCCTTGATACCGATGATCTCCAGCGGGTCGTTCACGTGCAGCACGCCACGCTCGACACGGCCGGTGGCAACGGTGCCACGACCGGTGATGGTCATGGTGTCCTCAACAGCCATCAGGAACGGCTTGTCAACCATGCGCTCCGGCGTCGGGATGTAGGAGTCAACGGCGTCCATGAGCTCCCAAACCTTGTCCTGCCACTCCTTCTCACCCTCAAGAGCCTTAAGAGCGGAGCCGCGGATGATCGGGGTGTCGTCGCCGGGGAACTCGTAGCTGTCGAGCAGCTCGCGAACTTCCATCTCGACGAGCTCGAGGAGCTCCTCGTCGTCGACCATGTCGCACTTGTTCAGGAAGACGACGATGTAGGGAACGCCGACCTGACGGGCGAGCAGGATGTGCTCGCGGGTCTGAGCCATGGGGCCGTCGGTAGCGGCGATAACCAGGATGGCGCCGTCCATCTGAGCAGCACCCGTGATCATGTTCTTGACGTAGTCAGCGTGACCGGGGCAGTCAACGTGAGCATAGTGGCGAGCTTCCGTCTCGTACTCGATGTGAGCGATGGAGATCGTGATGCCGCGCTCGCGCTCTTCGGGGGCCTTGTCGATGTTCTCGAAAGCCGTGAAGTCGGCGTGAGCGGTGCCGTGAGAGCCGTCGTTCTCGGACAGCGTCTTGGAAATAGCAGCCGTCAGCGTCGTCTTGCCGTGGTCAACGTGACCGATGGTGCCGATGTTAACATGCGGCTTGGAACGCTCGAACTTCTCCTTAGCCATGTGTCATCCTCCTTATAGGGTTCGCTTTCGCGAAAACAAAACAAAAAATAACGACGCGTCCGACAAAGCGGACGCGGAATAATGCAAATGGTAGCGGTGACTGGATTTGAACCAGTGACGCCACGGGTATGAACCGTGTGCTCTGACCAACTGAGCTACACCGCCATTTAGCATGGAGCCTGCGATCGGACTTGAACCGACGACCTCTTCCTTACCAAGGAAGTGCTCTACCGACTGAGCTACACAGGCGAAAGATGGTGGGCGCGCTAGGATTCGAACCTAGGTAGGCATAGCCAACGGGTTTACAGCCCGTCCCCTTTAGCCACTCGGGCACACGCCCATAATTCGCTGCTCAATTCATGTGTATTTATCAAGCTGCCTGCCGCTCTTTCGTTTGTCCCGAACGAGCGAGCAGGAGAATAATACGCTAGGATTCAAACCGTGTCAACCATCTACACGCCTCCGGGCGTGTCTCCATCATTCCTCCTCACTTTGACCCTCCTGCATGGATATAGAGACGGCAGGTTTTTTCTCCCTTATACCGCTACCACCTGGAGAAACGGCTTGCAACAGCGGCTGGTACGCACTTATGAGGACATCCAGGTTCATACGAGCATTCGCTCCGCTTGTCGAAGGAAGCGGCACAAAATTTGCTTCCGGGATCATTTTCCTTGCGTAGCGCTTGAAAAGTTCTTCGGCTTTTCTTCCCGTGGTGAGCACCGTGGAAATCGAGGCGATTCGCGCGATGCGCTCCAGATCGTTGGGGATTGGATTCGCAATGCTTGCATCCGAGGCGCCTTCAATAGCGCACGACGCCAATACGTCCCAAAGCGCTATATGGTGCCGAAGCGCAAATTGCGCGCGAGCATCGGTACCCCTTGGCTCCGGCTCGTCGAACAAAGCCGCCAAGACCTTCCAGAAGCGATTTTGGGGATGGGCGTAGTAAAAGCCCGCCCTGCGCGAAGCCGGCGAAGGCATGGTTCCCAAGACAAGCACGCGCGAAGACTCGTCGAACACCGGCTCGATCGGGTGAACGACGCTTTCGACCCGACTCATGCGACGACGCTCCCCTACGCTCTGCTGGGCAACTCGACGGATGCCCGAGCCAACACGTGGCCCCGGATGGCGCGGCGAAACTCATTAAGGTAGTACCCTTCGGGAAGGCCGAGTTCGCAATCGAGCGCATAGACGGTCAGCGTGTAGACATGCGTCTTGTCTGGAGGATACGGTCCGGAATAGCGCTGCGTTACCTGCGGGTTGGAGCTTGCGCCGGCAAGAGGCGACCAATTGCTGTTGGATCCTTGAACGCAGGGCACGGCCCCCGACGCGCTTGCATTTTCGGGAATACGGGTTGCGTCGGGCGCAATATTGCAGGCAAGCCAGTGAATCCAGCAGAATCCGCCCACGGGAATGGCATCCCAATCAACGAACGCAAGCGCAAGCGACCGCGCGCCCTCCGGCACGTCCGCCACCTCGAAAGGAAACGAGCGAACAGGGTTTCCCTCCACCGTGTATTCCTCCGGGGCGTATTTCCCGAACCTGTCAGGCAAAAGCCCGTTCTCAAGTTCAACGGTTACGCGCATCCCTCTCCCCTTTCGACATCCGGCGCTTGCGCGCGATACGAAAAAAGGGCCGAAGCCCTCTTTTCGTATATGGTTTTCCAACTTAGAACTGAAGCGCCGCCGTGAATTGCGACCACGACAAGGGGTCGGTGTCGCGCACGTAAGCGTTGAAGGTTGGCGCGTGCACGTAGTGCGAGCCGCCGTAGCTGACCGCGATGCCAACGTGGCCGTAGCGCCACAGGACGTCGCCGGGGCGAGCCTGGGACACCGGAACGATATTGGAAGCAGCAGCGTACTGAGCCTCGCTCTGGTGCGGCACGTAACGACCGACCTGACGGTACGCCCACGTAACCAAGCCGGAGCAGTCGAACGCGTCCGGCCCCTCGGCGCCCCAAACGTACGGGCAGCCGATGCGGCTCATAGCGTAGCCTACCACGCCGCTGTAGTCGCCGACGCTTCCGCCGCCGCCGCCGGTGTTACCGCCACCGCCGCCGCCAGTGTTTCCACCGCCGCCGCCACCGCCGGGATACACGATGGAACCGCCGCCGCCACCGCCGGTGTTATTCTGCTGCTTGCGAGCCTCTTCCTCGGCAGCAGCCTGAGCGGCTGCTGCTGCGGCCGCCGCTGCGGCAGCCTGCTCTTGCAGCAGAAGTTCCTGCGCCTCGGCATCGAGCGTGCTGACCAGCTTGGCCGCGTTATCGACCTTGGCCTGAACCTCAGCCTGAATCTGCTTGGCCTCTTCAGCCTTCTGCGACGCGATCTTTTCCTGGCGAGCATACTCGTCTTTGGCAGCCTGCAGCTCTTCGCGCAGGGTCTTGGTCTCGTTGACCATGTTCGAGTCGTTCTCGTTCATCTGGTTCAGAAGATCCCAGTTCTGCGTAAACTCGTCGAACGACGTAGCGCCCAGAACGAAATCGAGGAAGCTCGAAGAACCGGAACGGTACATGCTGCGCGCACGCGTTCCCAGCTTGTCCTGGAGATCGGCGATCTTGCCGTTGGCGTCGTCGATCTTCGCCTGCTCGGCCTCCATGGCCTGCTTGGCAGCGTCGCGCTTGTCCAGCGCGGAATAATAGTTGATCTCGGCTGCCTCGAGGTCAGCCTGCAATCCGACCAACTGATTGCGGACGGCGTCAGCTTCGGCTTGCTTCTCAGCAGCCGTCTCTGCGAACGCGACCTTCGGAGCCATAAAAGAAAGGGCGCCGAGCGCAGCAGCGCCGCTGATAAATGCTCGCCTGTCAAGTCCGATTAGATGCTCGCTCATGCGAAAGCCTCCTAGATTGAGCACGTAGTACGTATGGGCAAAAGCTGAACGAATAATACCATGTTTGCGCCGTGGAACAAAAAGCGTTGTGGAGGCATTTCATAACCCCTGCTCAGGTAGGAAAGACTGAGCAACCACTCGAGAAGCCGTCCGCCGCATCGGGCTCGCAATGGGTTAATGAGCCTGGGAACTGGGCAAATGCATTACCACAACCACTTGTGCCCCTACTCCTATATATAGTAGAACGGGCCCGACGCTTGCGCATCGAGCCCGTTTCCATTCGGTTCGGCAGGTGCAAAACCGCTTTACTTCGAGACATCGGCCTCCATGTAGTGATCGAACTCGTGCTGCACGGCCTCTGACGGCGCAGCGGTAAGCTTCGACACGATAACGATGGCCAAAAGCGACACGATGAACGCCGGCAAAAGCTCGTAGATGCCGAACACGCCGCCCAGGGGCTTGACGAGGTTATGCCAGATGAGCACCGTTGCCGTACCGGCGATCATGCCGGCCAGCGCGCCTTGCATGTTGGTGCGGCGCCAGTACAGGCTGCACAGCGTAAGCGGTCCGAACGATGCGCCCAGACCAGCCCATGCGTAGCTGACCACGCCGAAGATGGACGAGTTCTCGTCGTACGCCACGAATATGCCGAACAGGAATACCGCGATGAGCGTGAGACGCGCGACGATCATGACCTGGCGGTCGGTGGCGTCCTTCTTGATGACGCCGCGGAAGATGTTCTCGGCCACCGACGAACCGGCGATCAGCAGGTACGAGGACGACGAGCTCATGGATGCGGCGAAGATGCCGGACACCACGACGCCGCACATGAAGGGCGGCAGAATCATCTGCGAAAGCACGATGAACACGTTCTCGGCCGCCGCCTGCGTTGCGAAATCGGTGGGGATGATAGCGCGGCCCACCAGGCCGATGCAGATGCCGCATGCCAGCGACACGACGCACCACACCACGGCGATGACGCGCGATTTCTTGATCTCCTCGGCGTCGCGGATGCCCATGAAGCGCACGAGCACCTGCGGCATGCCGAAGTAGCCAAGACCCCACGCCAGCATGGAAGCGATGGTGATGAGCGGATAATCAGCCGGAACGTCGAACAGCGGCGCACCGTTTTCCACGATCTGCCTGCCGGCCTCGTCCACGATGGGCACCGCGATTTCCGTGCCGCTCAAGAAGCCGGGGATGTTCTGCAGGAACGCCACCGTGTTGTCGACGCCTCCCGCCCAGGCCACCGAGCCGATAAACACCACGGCCAGCGCGAAGAACATGAGCACGCCCTGCACGAAGTCGGTCGCGACAACGGAGAGGTAACCGCCCACCAATGTGTACAGGAACACGACGATGGCGCCGAGCACCATCATGGTGGAATAATCGAGGCCGAACAGCGTGGCGAACAGTTTTCCGCAGGTCACGAAACAGCTGCCCACGTAGACGCAGAAAAAGACCATGATGATGATCGCCGCGACCGTCGATACGATGTTCTTCGTATCATGGAAGCGCTTGCTGTAGAATTCCGGCAACGTGATGGAGTCGCCCGCCACCACGGAATACTTCCGCAAACGCTTCGCCACGAATTTCCAGTTCAAGTAGGTACCGATCGCCAGGCCGATAGCGGTCCACATGGCATCGGAGGCACCGGTGAAATACGCTACGCCCGGAAGGCCCATGAGCAGCCAACCCGACATATCCGACGCCTCGGCCGACAGCGCCGTGAGCCATGGCCCAACGCCGCGCCCCCCTAAAAAGTACTCGGCCGTCGACGAGTTTGATCGCTTCGCGTACACGAAGCCGATGGTCAGTACGACGATGAAGTAGATGAGCATCGCCAGTACGGTCCAGAAATCGCTGGTGACCACGTTCGTCCCCTCCCCTCTTATTGGTCCGATGGAATCGGAAGATGTGTGAAACGATGGGATTATACGGCATATCCACCTGCGAAAGGCCGACTATTCGCCAAGCCGCCCAAGGGTTCGGTCGGGATCGGCGGGCGCGATTCCCCGATATTGCTCGACGATGACCTTCGACAATCGCTCCGTCGATCATCATTTACTTTATACTAAGGAGCCAACGCAACCGATTCGATCAGGCGGAAGGACGCATGATGACAGCCTATGCAGAGCAGGGAACCGAAGAGCTAGCCGAACTCAAAGCGAGTTTGGAGCGGGAGCACGCCGCATTCAAAGCACGGGGCCTGGCGCTCAACATGGCACGCGGGAAACCCGCCGAGGCTCAGCTCGACCTGAGCATGCCCCTGCTGGAAACGCTGCGGACAACCGACGACTGCACGGCGGCGGACGGCGCTGACGCACGCAACTACGGCGTGCTCGACGGCCTGCCCGAAGCAAAGGAGCTCATGGCCGTCATGCTGGACGACAAGCCGGAAAACGTGATCGTGTTCGGCAACGCCAGTTTGAACATCATGTACGACACCGTGGCGCGCTGCTGGATGTTCGGCACCTTGGGATCAACCCCCTGGTGCTCGCTCGATCGCGTTGCCTGGATCTGCCCGACGCCGGGCTACGACCGGCACTTCGGCGTGACCGAGGCGTTCGGCATCGAGATGATCCCCGTTCCCATGACCGAAGACGGTCCCGACATGGACGAAGTGGAGCGCATCGCCGCATCGGATGCGGCGGTCAAGGGAATCTGGTGCGTGCCGAAGTACTCGAATCCCGGCGGCGTCACGTATTCCGACGAAGTGGTGCGACGCCTGGCGTCCATGACCTGCGCCGCCGCCGACTTCCGTATATTCTGGGACAACGCTTACGGAATGCACCACCTGTTCGAAGCGGTGGACGAGCAGGACCTCCTGCTTGACATCGCGCAGGCTTGCGCCGAAGCGGGAAATCCCGACCGTTGCTTCAAGTTCGCCTCCACGTCCAAGGTCACGTTCCCGGGAGCCGGAATTTCCGCCATGGCGGCCAGCCCGGCGAACATTGCCGAAATCAAGCGTCGTATGGGCGCGCAGACCATCGGGCACGACAAGCTCAACCAGCTGCGCCACGTGCGCTTCCTGCGCGACGCCGAAGGACTGACGGAGCATATGCGCAAGCATGCCGCCATCCTGCGTCCGAAGTTTCAGCTGGTGGTTCGCAAATTGGAAGAGGGATTGGCCGACGTGGGCGAATGCTCATGGAGCAACCCGCGCGGAGGCTACTTCGTGTCGCTCGACGCGCCGGAGGGAACGGCTGCGCGCGCCGTGGAATTGGCGAAGGAAGCCGGGGTTACCATGACCGGCGCAGGAGCCACGTACCCCTACGGCCGGGATCCGCGCGACTCGAACATTCGCATCGCGCCCAGCCTCCCGCCGCTTGAAGAGCTTGATCAGGCTATGGACGTGTTCGTTTGCTGCGTCAAGCTCGCCTACGTGGAAAAGCTGCTGCGCTAGCGCGCAGCAGAGGCGGTGAGACGAAGGGACGGGGTCAATGACTCATTTTCTGGCCTGCGGCCGAAAATGAGTCATTGACCCCGTCCCTTCGTCTCACCGCTACCGAATGGAAGCGAGCTGCTCTATAAGATCCAGATGAACCTCGACGATGGAGTCCCATGTGCGCCCGTCGCCCGTAATGATAGGCGTATCGCGCTTGCGCTGATCGATGACGTCGTTGTGGTTGAGCCCGGGCTCGCCTTCCGGTACGCGCAGCTCCTGCCAAGGATCGCGTTTCGTGGACCAGGTGGGAACCAGCCCGTCGTTCTCCCCATCGTGCCGTTTCACCATCCAGTGCATCCACGCGCCCTTAGGCGAGCGATGACGCGGTTGCTCGACGGCTCCGAACGTCCGGTACACGATATCGGGCAAATCGGGGTACGCCTCGTTGAAGCGGGCAGCGCCTTCCGTCGACAAATCATGCAGCACGCCGATGCAGTCGGCGTACATGTCGCCGTTCTTCGTGGCCTTCCAGTTGATGGGAGACGCGATCCTCTCCAAGCACGACGAGCTCATCCCGAGAAAATGATCGGCGGTTCTCAATCCTCCATGGGGCGTTGCGAACGTGGTAATGGAGGCGATACGACCCTGCATGCTCGGTCGATGAGCCAAGCAGCGCGCGTCGAGGCCCCCTTTGGAATGGGCGATGATGTGCACCTTGGGGGCTTCGGTCAGCCTAAAAGCCATCTCCAGCGTACGCTCAAGCTGGTAAACGTTCGATTGAACGGATCCGAGGGAGTCCTGGTTTCCGAACATCGCGATGCCGCCGCGTCGACGAACCTCCTGCGGAATGCGGCCCCACAGGTTCGACTCGATCGCGCTGCGATCATGGGCAAGGATCCCGTGTAGGTACACGAACGGATACGAGGTTGAAAGATCGGTCAAAACGGCTCCGAATCAACGATGGGCACGAAGGTGCTCCCAGCTGCTTTCTGCTATATACAGGAAACGATTACAGCACGAATCAACGAGCACGACAAGAAGCCGCCTAGGAATTGCCCAGATCCAACACGCAAACAGCGCGGGGTTGACGCGAAACAGGCCGACGGATCCATCGCGAACGCGAAAGCCTCCCCGACAGCCGAAGCCGTCGGGGAGGCTGCATTCGCAAGCGCCCGGGGAGGGAGGGGACGCTGCGAGGTCCGTGGGTGCAGGCTACGCGCCCAAGGTATCGAGAGGCTCGTCCAGCTTGCCGAGCGCCGAACGCACGGCAAGCACGCCGAACGTCCAAGCGCGGCCATGCGATCCGCCCGTAATGAACAGCGGGTAGTCATCGCCATAGTACGAACCGGAAACGTTGCCAGAAGCGTACAGACCGCCCAGAGGCTCGCCATCGGGCTTCACCACTTCAAGCTTTTCGTTGATCTTCAAACCGCTCACGGTGCTGAGAACGGCGGGCATGCGCTTCACTGCGTAGAACGGAGGCTGCTTGATTGCATTCCAAGACATAAATTGGCCGTTTACGCCGAAATCTTCGTCAACGCCCTTTTCGGAAAGCTCGTTGTACCGGGCAACGGTCTTGAGGAATGCAGCCTTCTCGATCCCGCAAGCGTCCGCAAGCTCTTCAAGCGTGTCGGCCTTCACAATGGCACCGCGCTCGATAGCGTCCTGCCAGTCGGCTTCCGGGTTCGTGGTAGCACGGCTGTGACTGTTGGGATGCTTGTAATCGCCTTTTGCCGCATGCTCGGCCCAATGAGCGTCGGTAATCTGGAAAGCGGTCTGCTCCGGCTGAAGACGGACGGACGTAACAACGCTCTGATAGCCCAGGTCCTCGTTCGCAAAACGCTCGCCCTTGAGGTTCACGCGCAGCCATGGAATGCCGGAATAGGGAGCACCGCCTTCGGGCATCCACGTGGGATCGAAGTGCATCATGATGCAGTGCGGACCTTCGTCCATGGCCGCACCGGCCCAAAGACCCATTTTGTGACCGTCGCCCGTGTTGCATGGCGCGCCGTGCATGGTCTGCACGCCTTGCAGCATAGGAGCGAAGCATTCGAGCATTTCGGGGTCGTCGGACAAGTCGCCCGTGGCCATGAGAACACCTTTTGACGCGTTGATTTTCACATACGACTTGTCTTTACGCTGGCCTACAACTCCTGTCACGCGACCGCTCTCGTCCTGGACAAGACGAACCGCAGGGGTTTCGTACATGATATTTGCCCCTGCAGCCACCGCTTTTTCAACCATGGTATTAAGAAGCAGACGGAACTGCTCATAGCGCGTCGCCATATCGTTGTTGATAAACCAGCCATACGTATGACCGCTCTCCAACATGACGGGCGTATGCTCAGGCGTTTGACGAATGATGTAGTCTACAACCTCGCCACTGCGACGCAGGAACAGGTTGACCGCACGCGGATTGTCGCGGCCATTGGACAAGTTGGCAAAATCGGCGTAAATCTGAGGCAAATCGTACGTCTGGCCCGCTTCCAAGAACTTCTTGGAATTGTAGGCGGCCACACACCACCCGTTCGTCTGGACCTTCTCCATCTTCTGAAGCACGGTCACTTTAGCCCCGCTTTGCGCGGCAGCAAGTGCAGCCGTCGTGCCCGAAGAGCCCAATCCTATGATGCAAATTTCAGTATCGACGGTCTCTGTAATGTCTCCATCCGCAATAGGCTCGGGTTTCGTTTCCCAGCTCCAGCGCGTCTGCACCGCCTCTTCCTTCTTCTGCTCCCCAGCATCTTTCGGAGAGCACCCCGCCATACCCGCAACAGCCGCACCCGCAGCCGTTACCGCCGCTGCAGTCAGAAAACCCCTACGAGACAACTCCTTCATGAAACCGCCTCCCTTTCTCGCTCTTTGCTTTCGCACGGTCTCGCATCTGCTTGATGCTGGACAAAACTCTACGTCGGAAACGATGAAGGATCGTCACCCGCCAGCTGCTTTAAGCAGGGGAATTTGCGTCTCCCCTTCTCCCCCTTCTTGCTGAAAACAGGGGGATTTCCAGCTCACGCACGTATTGGATGCCCTGCAAGCTCATGCAAGTCGGTATAATTATCCGCACGTCTGGGGAGACGCGTAAAGGAGGGGCGCATGGAGGGCGAACGAAGAAAACTGCTGGGAATGCCGTTCTGCTTTGCGGGAATGGGGATTTTTCGCGCATGGACCGAAACCCTGTACGCCAACACTTCGATAGCGTTCCCCCTTCAAACAAGCTCCTTCACCGGTTTCACCGCATTCAACACGATTACCGCCATCACGCTCGTCGTCGTTGCGTTTGGCGCAAGCAAGATTGCGCCTCTGTACGGCAAGTCGTGGCCCGCCCCTGTTGCCGCCATCTGCCTCATCGCATCAACATGCTGCAATTTCTACTCCATCCTCGACCCTGAAACCGGCCTATACCTGGGGATCCCCGCCGTCGTAGCAGGAGGAGTGGGCATAGCGTTTCTCATATTGCTGTGGTCGGAGCTTTTCGGATGCCTGAACCCTTTGCGCGTAGCCCTTTACTACTCCGGAGGAATTGTTGTCGGATCGCTCATCCTGTGGCTCTTCAAGGGCTTGGCGCTGCCATGGCTGTTCGTCTGCGCCTGTCTTGTCCCAATCGTATCGCTCGCATGCCTCAAGCAGGCGTACTCTTACCTCCCCGACACCGAGCGGCCCCATGCTGCTTGGGGATCGTTCTCTCTTCCTTGGAAGCCAATCGCCGTCGTAGCGCTTTACTCGTTCTCATACGGACTGTGCGAGCATGTATTTGAAGGGCCGCTTGGCATCCACTCGGGATTGGGCTGCGTGTTTGCAGGCGTCCTCGTATACGCCTGCATCAGTTTGCGTCGCACGGCTTTCCAATTCTCCGCACTTTGCAAGATAGCCTTGCTGCTTATCGTGTTCTCACTCGTTCCTTTCGGGGAGTTCGTTCCACGAGGAAGCTTCATTTCAAGCTTCTGCGCTCTTGGCAGCTACACGCTTTGCTTGATTGTGATCATGATCATTCTCAGCAACCTTGTCTACCGCTACGGCGTCAACGCGCTATGGCTGTTCGGAATCGAGCGAGCAGTGCGCCTTGCCTCAGTGCAAGCAGGAATCGGAACAAGAGACCTCACGAGCCTTGTTGCGTCACCTTTCACGGTTGATGTTGCGTTGGGCGTCGTGGTCACCTTGTCGGTAGTTTTCGCAACAAAGCTGCTGCTTTCGGAAAAGCAACTCTCCTCCCCATGGGGTGCCGTGCTCAAGGAAACCCTCGAAGACGACCAAAACATGCCGACCGAAAGAAATCGCCTAGGAATAAAGTGCCAAGAACTCGCAGAGCAAGCCGCGCTCACCCAACGCGAAGAAGAGATCCTTCTGCTGCTTGCACAGAAGAAGAAGCCTGCCGACATCGAACGCGAGTTGTTCGTAGCGAACAGCACCGTAAAGACCCATGTGAAGCATATCTACCAAAAACTCGACGTGCATTCTCGCAAAGAGCTGTTCAACCTGCTGGGCATCGAAAACGCAGGGTAGCGGACAAGCGGGCAAACGACGCATGTCGCATCAAGCGACGGCTCCGAGATGCGCAGAGGGATCCGCGCACGGAAGCGTTCAGGAGGCGCGCCCTCGCATTCGCCCGCGGGATAGTGGCGCTTTACAGCGAAAAGCCTTCGCCCCGCACCTGAAGTATTCGACCAAGAAGCTGCTCCTTTACGCCAAACCGCGCTCTTGGCAGATCGACGCCAACATACACGTGATCCCTGACTGCCCG
This sequence comes from Paraeggerthella hongkongensis, assembly GCF_003726035.1. GTDB lineage: Bacteria > Actinomycetota > Coriobacteriia > Coriobacteriales > Eggerthellaceae > Paraeggerthella > Paraeggerthella hongkongensis. The sequence goes on along the minus strand of NZ_QICD01000011.1, from coordinate 201 downwards.
ATTTTTACTCCAATGTTGCGTACGGACTCGCACACTCAAAAGCCGCATCCCTGTGAACTGGGCTAATAGAATGCGGGTTATGTTTCAAAAAGTGTGTCCGATCCAATTATTCACTGCCTGTAATTCGTAGGCATGTGGAACTCCTCCCAGACGATGCCTGAGCCGTACCTGTCGGGTGTGCCCTCACCTTTGCCAGCATCT
>NZ_QICD01000010.1 GCF_003726035.1 Paraeggerthella hongkongensis | reverse complement strand
GGCCCATGGGGCCGTGTCCATGATAGGCGAAAGCTGGCTGGGCGAGCGCCTGGCCGGGGCCGCCGAGCCCCGCGAACACGGCCTGATCGGGCTGGCGTCTACTGTAATGGGGTCAATGACTCATTTTCTGGCCTGCGGCCGAAAACGAGTCATTGACCCCGTCCCTTCGTCTCATCCTCCGTTTGCGTATTCCGAGTGGCGTTCGCGCCGATGGGGCGGTTCCTGGCTTCGCGCTACGGGGTCGTTCGGCTACTATGGGCATGAACGGAAACCAGGTGCGAAGGAGCGGCATGCACGAATTAGGGATCATGACGGGCGTGATGGAGGCGGTTCAGGAGTCGGCGAAGCAGGCCGGAGCTACCAGCGTGCTCAAGGTCAGCCTCTCGGTTGGCGAGATGACCGAAGCCATCGAAGACGCGCTGGTGTTCGCGTTCGAGGCGCTGTCCGAGAACACCATGGTGCAGGGCGCTGAGCTTCAGATCACCATGGTCAAGCCGAAGTCGCGCTGCTTGGATTGCGGCACGGAGTTCGAGCATGACAGGTTCCACCTGCTCTGCCCTGAGTGCGGCAGCTTTACGACCAAGCTCATTGCCGGTCGCGAACTGCAAATTGACAGTATAGAAGTGGATATTCCCGATGAAGGCGAAGAGGACGAAGCGGAAGGCAAGGAGTGACGTATGCAGATTGATATGAAGCAACCCATCCTCGACAAAAACGACCAGCTGGCAGCTGACCTTCGCCGGCGCTTCGCTGAGAACCACGTGTTCGTGCTCGATCTGCTTGCCAGCCCCGGATCGGGCAAAACATCCACCATCTTGGCTACTATCGACGCCTTGCGCGACGAGTTCAACATTGCGGTCATCGAGGGCGACATCGCCAGCAATGTCGACGCCGAGAAGATCAAGGCGCAGGGCATTGCGGCCGTGCAGATCAACACGGGCGGTGCGTGCCATCTGGAAAGCGCCATGATCAAGCGCGCCGTCGACGTGCTTGACCTGGAGCGTTTGGACCTCATCATCGTGGAGAACGTGGGCAACCTGGTGTGCCCGACCGATTTCGACCTGGGCGAGAACATGAAGGCCATGATCTTGTCGGTACCCGAAGGCGATGACAAGCCCCTCAAGTACCCGGGCGTGTTCCAGGCGGCGGAAGCGGTGGTCCTCAACAAGGTGGACACGCTGCCCGTGTTCAACTTCGACCGCGACGCGTTCGAAGCGTCCGTGAAGCAGCTGAATCCGCGCGCTCCCATCTTCCCAATTGCCGCTACGAAGGGCGATGGCGTGGAGGAATGGGCCGAATGGCTGGCGAATCGGATCCGCGAAATCCAATAAGCGCTCTTTTCGGGACGTGCCGCCCTGGTTCGGAAGTTGGCAACACCGATGTAACAAAGGGCTTTCATACTGGGCGGACAAGCGCGGATGAAAGGGTTGTCATCATGAAAACCGACGAACAGTATCGTTTTTGCGTCAAGGCTCTGAAGGAGTACGTGGAGGACGCGGGCTTTTCCGATGTGGTCATAGGTCTTTCGGGCGGCATAGACTCCGCGCTGGTGGCCGTGATGTGCGCAGACGCGTTCGGTGCCGGACGCGTTCACGGCGTGCTGCTGCCGGGGCCGTACTCGACGCCGCATTCTCTTGAAGACGCCCAGGAGCTTGCGTCCAATCTAGGGATGGAGGCGCGCGTCGTGTCCGTTTGCGAGCCGTACGAGGCTTTCGAGCGCGCGCTTGCCGAGGCCTGCGGAGGGGAGCTGCGGGGCCTTGCAGCTGAAAACACCCAGGCTCGCTGCCGTATGACGTGCTTGATGGCGCTTTCGAACGCGCATGGCTGGATGCTGGTGAACACGGGCAACAAGAGCGAGGCCATGATGGGCTACTCCACGCTGTACGGCGACATGGCCGGCGCGTTCGCTCCTTTGGGCGGCCTGTACAAGACCGACGTGTACGCGGCGTCTCGTTGGCGCAACGCGCAAGCTGCGTCGAGCGGCCAGGTTCCGCCTATCCCTGAACGCGTGCTGACCAAGCCCCCCAGCGCGGAGCTGTCGCCCGATCAAGAGGACGAGAAAAGCATGGGGATCGACTACGCGACGCTCGACAAGCTGCTGCTGGCCCATGTCGAACATGGCCAGGATGCCGCCGCCCTCAAGGAATCGGGATTTGCCGAAGGAGACGTCGACCGCGTGCTTGCCACGGTGCGTGCTACAGCGTTCAAGCGGGCGTTGGAGCCTCCGTCGCCTGCCGGTTCGTTCTACGGGCGATGACGTCCCGGTCTTGACGCCCGGTCCGTTTTGCGCTTTGCGAAGATTGAGTGGCGGCTGGCAAGGATATCGCGACAAGCGAACGCGGCCTCACTATACTCGGAGGCGATTCGCGCTTTTATCTCGAAACGAAGGAGCCTGCTGCATGGAGCGCCGTGCCTTTTTCAAGCTTGCGGGCCTTTCCGCTACCGCGTTTGCCGCTGGGGGCATGCTGGGGGCATGCTCGTCGGTCGAGCATATATCGAACACGCTGGTGCCTTCGGCCGATTCCGATGGTGCGTCGCAGGTTTCCACGGTGGTGGCGCAGCCGCCCGTTTCCTTTTCTAACTCGGTTGACGTGCTGGTCGTGGGCAGCGGCGTTTCCGGTTTGTCTGCGGCCATGGCCCCTGCTGAGGCTGGCTACAAGGTGATGGTGGTTGACAAGTTGAGCTTGCTGGGGGGCGAAAGCTACGATGCGGACGGCATCATGCACGTGGCTGGCAGCAAGCTGCAGAAGAAAGCGGGTTTCGCGCAAAGCGCCGAAGATGCCTGGCCCGCTCGCAAAAAAGAGCTTTCCGCTGCAGGCGTTGGCAATCTCGATTTCGCGAAATCGTTGTACCTAGCCGCCCCGAGATGGGTCGACCGTCTGTCCGATAGCTACGGTGCGCAGTTTGCCGATCCGTCCACCTACGGGAAAGAGGGCGTTAACGACGCTGTCATGCTGCCGAAAAACGGCCTGGGCGACATGCAGTCCGTCATGGTTCCCCTGCGCGATGGCTTGTCGAGCAAGGGCGCGGCGTTCCAGACGGGGTACCGCGCGGTCGCGTTTATCTTGGATGAGAGCGCGGTGGTGTGCGGCATGCGCTTTTTCGTGGAAGAGAGCGGTTCGGTGATCGACGTTCGGGCTGGAGTGGTGGTGGTCGCCACCGGTGGGTTTGCCAGCAGTCAGCCGTTGGTGAGCGCTCATGCCCCCGCGCTGCTCAGGGTGGGTTGCTTCACGTACGCTTCCATGGGAGAAGGCCAGGAGTTGTGCCGACGGGCCGGCGGGCAGCTGTCGGGCATGGACGGGACCCTGCCTTTGACCAGCGATTTGCCGCAGGTGTCGGCCTGGGGTATGTTCGCTCCCACGCTGATCGTGGATGCGCAGGGGCGTCGCTTCGCGCGCGAGGACGACGTGAACGCGCCGGCGAACGCGTGCTTCAGCCAGGATCGCGGGTACTGGTGGACGGTGTTCGACAAGCGGATAAGCGACGGGTCTCAGTCTCGCAGTGCCGCTCAGATGACCAGTAAATACGCGAAACGTTTGGTGGGGCCCTGCGACGACGCAGCCGAGCTTGCCGCAGCAATCGGGGTTCCGGCCGACGTGCTGCAAGCTACGATGGAACGCTTCGACAAACTGGTTTCGGCTGGAAAGGATGACGATTTCGGCCGCACGGTGAATTTGAAAAGCTTGCAGGCTCCCTATTACGCGATCAAGCAGCTTCCCGTTCGCTACCGCACGCGAGGCGGCGTGCTGACCGACGAAAACGGTCGTCTGACCGGCACTTCGGGGGTTTCTATCCGCAACGTGTACTGCTGCGGGTCGGTGGCTGCGAACGGAGGAGAGGGCCTGGCCTCGAACGGCGCGTTCGGCATGCTGGTGGGCGAGGCTGTGGTGTCGGCGCTCGAGGCAGCGCGCTAAACGCCGGGGCTTCGCGCCGCGCGGGCGGTGCGTCGAACGTGCAGTGCGCCCCGCGCGGCAGTTTGCGCGGGCGGCGCCCGGTTTCCCCCGTCTTGCTCGATTGAAAAGAAGGGCTCGAACCGCACGGCTCGAGCCCTTTCCGAGGGAGGGGTGTGAATCAGACTACGCCTTCAGGGCTTCCACGACGGCTTTGCCGCTGATCAAGCCGCTGCCGGCATTGGGGGACAGGTCGCTGCCGCTGTCGGCAACGGTGGATCCGCAGCAGTACACGTTGGGGATGGGGTTGCCGTCCTTGTCCGCAAGCTGGCTGTTGGTGGTGATCTTCATGCCGCCGTGGGTCTTGTAGCGGTAGGGGAAGTGCTTCATGGCGTAATACGGGGCGGACAGCGACTGCAAGAACAGCTTCTTGCCGAAGTCGGCGTCTTCGCCGGCTGCCACCAGTTCGTCATAGCGGGCGAACGTCTCCACCAGGTTGGAGGCCGGCACGTCCATTGCCGCGGCCAGCTCTTCCAGCGTGTTGAAGGGGCCCACCAGGCGGTCGGCGTTGCCCTTCATGTTCAGCTCGACGTTCCACTTCTGGCTGCTGTTGATGGCCTGGTTGTCGAAGATGGTCCACCAGAAGCCCAGGCCCTGCTTGACGGCAACGTCGGGGGAGTCGTGGCTCTGGTCTTCCTTGATAAAGCGGCGTCCCTGCGGGGTCACCTGCACCTGCGGGGAGAAGTAGCCCCAGACGGTCACCTGCGCCAGGTCGCTCATGCGGTTCGCTTCCATGTCCATGTGCGTGTACACGCCGCCCAGCGCCTTGCACATCTGGTGGCCCTCACCCATGGAGTTGACCGTCAGCGGCCCCAGGCGCGACTGGCTGGGCAGGTACGTGGCAACCATTTCCTGGTTGCAGGAGAACCCGCCGGTGGCCACGATGATCTTCTTCGCCTTGATATCGACGGTCTTGCCGTTCTTCTCGTCGTTGAAGCGCACGCCGATGGGAGCGCCCTCGCCGTCGACGATGAAGTTCGTGGCGCGCAGGTTCAGCTTGTACGTGGCGCCTTTCTGCTCCAGGCCCTTCTGCAGCGGCGTGAGCACGGCCTGCATGTCGCCGATGCCGTTGCCGGGCAGCAACATGGACGTGGGAGCGCCCGTGTTCATGTAGTCGGTGATAGGCTGGAACACCGCGCCGTAGTCGGCGGCTACGCGGTCGGCCCATTCGGTTTGGCAGAGGTAGACGTCATGCTTGTAGTCCATGTCGTCCGTTTCGCCCTTTTTCTCAAGGATGGGCAGAAACTTCTGCCACTTTTCCTCGGGGTCGCCCGGAATGCCGGCGTCTTTCTGCATTTTCGAGCCCGCCACGTTCATGACGCCGCAGGCAATGAAGCTCTCGCCGCCCACGCGCTCCAGCTTGTCCACCAGCATGACCTTGAGGCCGGCTTCCACCGGATCCATGGCTGCCGACATGCCGGCAATGCCCGTGCCCAGGATGAGCACGTCCGTCTCGTCGCTGAACGAAACGGGGGCGGTGCCCACCACGTTCTCCGTACCGGTGCCGCTGCTTGCCGTGTTGTTGCTGGCGCAGCCGGCCAGCGCGCCGCCGGCGGCGATGACGGCGCCCGAGGCGATGGCCGCCTTCAAGAAATTACGACGATTCATGTTTGTTTCCATGATGGTCTCCCTCCTTTGGCCGCATCCCGTGCCGAACATGGTTTCGGCTGGCTGCGGCTCCTCCTGTTATGCGTCGCTGTTGCTGTGCGACGGGGTTCACCATACGGATGCCGGCTTGTTCCGTCACCGTCCGTTTCGGACTATATTGTGGGAGGGCTTGAATTTCTGCTGGTGGGAAGGCTGCCCATACCGTATCATGCAGAGCATGAGGGAGAGAAGCCGGGGAAAAGAAACGCATTCGTCACGCGCGAGCGTGCGTTCTTTCGTGCTTTCCGCTGCGATCGTCGCAGGCTTCGGATTGTATCGCGGCGTGAATTCCAGCGCCTACCTCTCGGCCTTCGCGTTCGTGAAGTCGCCGTTTCTGTTCGTTCCCGACCTGTTCTTCAACGTGGTGGTGGCGTGCTCGGTGGTCGTGTGCGCGGGTATCGCCGTGCTGCTGGCTTTGACCGGTCGGCTCAAGGCGTTCTCTATGCCCTACGTGTTGCCGACGGGGCTTCTGATTGCCGCCAACGCTGCCGCCCTTGCGGGGGTGGTCCTTTCGCTCCCTGCTGACATGGCCCTGCTGGTTCCGGGCGTACTGTACGGCGCAGGGTCGGTGATGCTTTCGCTGTTTTGGATCGAAGTGTTCTCAGCGGAAAAGCCGAGCGTAATTGTTACGCAAATTGCGTTGGGCATGCTGTTGAACGTGGTGGTTTCAGCCGGGCTGACGCCGCTTGATCCTGACGTGCAGATGAAATTGAGTTGCGTGTTGCTTGTGATAGCGGCGCTGTGCGCACGGTTCGTCCGTCGTGTGCTGCCGCACGCGTGCGCCGAGGGTGCGCCGCTCGCGGGCGCCGATGCCGGCGCGGGCGATGCGCGTGCGTGCGAGCAGGGCGAGGGCGCTCCCGCGTTCGTCAATGCGGATGCAGGAGCAGGCGCGGGCGCAGGCGCGGGCGGCCAGGACAAGGCTTCTCTCCGCACGCGGTTTGCCGCGTATCGTGATGCGTTTTTGGAGTTGGGCGATTCCGTAGTGGCGTTTTTCGTGCTGGAAGCCGTCATCGGGCTTTTGAACAGTTTCATGTTGACGGGGTCCCTTGATTTCGAAGGCTCCGGCAAGGTGTCGTCCGGGGCCATCGTGGGCGCGATCATCGTGTTTTGCTTCGTCGTGTTCGTGATGCACCGCATGCCGAAGGTGTCTACGGTGTCGCGCGTTATCATGCCGGTGTTGGCTGCCATGTTGGTGTTTCTCCCGTTTCTCAGCGAAACGTACAACCTGGTGTTCTATATGCTCTTGCTGGGTAGCTACTACTTCGTGGCGCTTTTGATCACGTACCTGGTGGCCGAAGTCGCGCATGTGCGGCGCGTGTCTCCGTACGTGCTCATGGGCGTGACGATGGGCGTCGCGCGCGTGTTCTTGGTCGTTGCGTTGCTGGGTGGGTTCGCCGCGGCGGTTGCGGGAGGCGGGCCGAGCGACGAAGGCGAGCACACCATGCGCTACCTGGTGATTATCGTGGTGGTGCTGTACGCGTTGTGCATGGCGCTCGTGTTCTTCTCGCGGGATCGGAAGCGTCGCCGCGAAGGGGCTAGCCAGTCGGCTGGTCGGGATGGCCCGCGCGTCGACGGCGCGCTTGCGGCTGCGCAGGCGGATGCTGCGGCGACGCAGGCCGATGCGGCGTCCGAAGGGGAGCGCGCGCTTGAATCGCGCTGCGCCGCCGTTGCTCGGGAAGGCGGCCTGACGGAGCGCGAGGCGGAGGTGCTGGTGTATCTGGCACGGGGTCGCACGAAGGCCTATATTGCCGAAGCGCTGTTCGTGACCGAAAACACGGTTCGCAGCCACGTGCGCAATATTTATTCCAAGCTGGGCATCCATACGCGTCAGCAGCTCATCGATTTGGTGGAGTCGCCGCGTTCGTAATCGTTTTGTTCCCTGCAATACGCCTGCTGGTGTATGGCGCGCGTGTTCAAGGTCGCGTAGTATGGAACGCATGGACAACTATCTAGTGCATAATCGTTCGATGACGCCTCGCGATTGGGGCATTGACGCAGCGGTCGCCTTGCTGGCGTTTCTGTTCGGGGGCGCCCAGCTCATGCTGACGGCTTCGTCTATTGTGATTCCCGATCTGGCGCTGCGGCAGTATTTGGGAACGGTGAACGTGGTGCCGAACATGCAGGTGTTCGTGGCGCTTGCCATCACCACGTTGCCGCTGGTTTTGCGCCGGCGCTTTCCCTGGCCCGTGTTCCTGTTCTGCTTCGTGTCGTTTCTTGGATTGCAGAATGCGTTCAGCGGGTTTTCCTTGACCGTGGTGGGGCCCGTGATAGCGGTGTACACCATAGCCAACGAGCGCGGCCGTGCAGAGGCGGCGCTTGCGGCGCTTGCGGCGGTTGCGGGGTTGTTGCTGATGGACGCGCCCTCGCGCACCGCCAGCCTGACGTTTTTCACGCGGTTCCAGAACATCGCGCTGGTACTGGCCGCCGCCCTTGCGGGCTATGCGTACCGCACGCATCGCGCGTACGTCGAAGCTACCGAGCAACGGGCGCTCGAAGCGGAGCGCTCGCGCGAGGAGGAGGCTGCGCGTCGCGTGGAGGAGGAGCGCGTGCGCATTGCGCGCGAGGTTCACGACATCACTGCTCATTCGTTGTCGGCCGTGAGCATTCAGGCCGCTGCTGCCGAACGCTTGATCGACGTGGATCCTGCGGCGGCGAAGGAGGCCATTGCCACGGTGCGGGCCACGGCTAAAACGGCGCTCGACGACATTCGCAGCATGATCGGGGTGCTGCGGCACGGCGACGAGACGGCTGAAACGGCGCCGGCATCGGGAACGGATCGGCTGGAGGACTTGGCTGCGTACCTGCGCGACGCGGGGCTTTCGGTGGGCCTCGACGCTGCGGGTTACGACCGCACCGGCGTTCCTGCGCACGTCGACATGGCCTTGTTCGGCATAGCGCGAGAAGCGGCAACCAATATAGTCAGGCATGCGGGCGCCCGCGAGGTTTTGATTCGCCTTGCGATCGAGGACGGACAGGCGCGCCTGACGGTGAAGGACGACGGACGCGGGTTCGATCCCGCTGTAGGCGCGCTTGCGCCGCGCGAGGGTCTTCCCCAGGCTGCTGACGGGGCGGGGCATGGCATCGCGGGAATGTCCGAACGCGTTCATCTTTTAGGGGGCGCGTTCTCGGCGGGCAATGCCGCAGGCGGCGGGTTCCGCGTGACGGCCAGCATTCCGGTCAAGGGGACGGAGGCTCAGCATGAATGATGCAGGCAGAAAAGTGCGCGTGCTGGTGGCCGACGATCAGGATCTTGTGCGCAGCGGGTTTCGCTTGATCCTGCTCACGTACGGCGACATCGACGTGGTGGGCGAGGCGCGCGACGGCCAGGAGGCGGTTGAGTTGGCGCAGCGTTTGCGGCCCGACGTGGTGCTCATGGACATTCGCATGCCGCACATGAACGGTATCGAAGCCACGCGCGCCATCAGCAACGATCCTCGGCTCGAGGACGTTCGCGTGCTTATCCTGACGACGTTCGATCTGGACGAATACGTGTACGATGCCCTGGCCGCCGGTGCAAGCGGCTTTCTTCTCAAGGATGCCGAGCCCGACGAGATTGCCGCTGCCGTTCGCGTGGTCGCACGGGGGGACGCCCTTATTCAGCCGTCCATTACGCGTCGTCTGATCGAGGAGTTCGTCGCATCGCGCCCGCTTGTTCCGGGGGACGGCGCAGGGGTTCGGTCCGCTATCGGCGCGTTGACCGATCGCGAGCGCGAAATCCTGGTGCTCGTTGCGCGCGGGATGACGAACGAGCAGATAGGAGCCGATTTGTTCATTTCTCCCGCCACGGTGAAAACCCATCTGGCGCGCATCATGTCCAAGCTGGACGCGCACGATCGCGCTCAGTTGGTGGTGAAGGCCTACGAAAGCGGGCTGGTTCGGCCGGGTGTTAGCTGACGCGGTTGCGGCAGGGCCGCGCTTCTTGCGCGCGCGACCATTGCTTGGCGAAGGTTCCCGAATCGGGCTCGTGCCGCTTGCGCGCCTTCCGGCGGCTCAATTGTGACGATCGTTTGGCGATTCTGTCAAACCTGAAACGCATAGGCTTAGATTTCTCTGAATACTCTTGCAATCGGCGTTGAGGCTGCTATGATAACGCAATGTTTAGCACTCGCTAACGATGAGTGCTAGCAGTCACCGCAATCGAGTGGTTACATAGCGAACATCAAACGTTCCGCTACGCGAGTCGGACGACGAAAGGAAGGCACGTTATGAATCTGAAACCCCTGGGTGATCGCGTCATCGTCAAGCAGGACGAGGCCGAGGAGACCACGGCGTCGGGTCTGTACCTTGCGACCGAAGCGAAGGAAAAGCCCCAGAGCGGTACCGTTCTGGCTGTGGGCGACGGCAAGCTCGATAAGGACGGCAACCTGGTTCCCGTTCCGGTGAAGGTGGGCGACAAGGTCGTCTACGGCAAGTTCGGCGGCACCGAGATTCACGTGGACGGCGAGGACGTGCTCATTCTTCGCGCCGACGATCTGTACGCTGTCTTTGCATAAGCGAATATCCCGCTAACAACAACGCAGTTGAAAGGATAAAAGCATCATGGCTAAAGAGATCAAGTTCGAGGCTGATGCCCGCAGCGCGCTTGCTGCCGGCGTCAACAAGCTGGCCGACGCCGTCAAGGTGACGCTTGGCCCCAAGGGTCGTTACGTCGCTCTGGAGAAGTCCTACGGCGCTCCTCTCATCACCAACGACGGCGTGACCGTTGCCAAGGAAGTCGAGCTGGAGGATCCCGTTGAGAACATGGGCGCCCAGCTGGTGCGCGAAGTTGCCGTGAAGACGAACGACGTCGCCGGCGACGGCACGACCACCGCTACGCTGCTGGCCGACGTCATCGTGTCCGAGGGCCTGCGCAACGTGACCGCCGGCGCCGACGCGCTGGGCATCCGCCGCGGCATCCAGAAGGCCACCGACGCCATCGTCGCGTCCATCAAGGCCGACGCCACGCCGGTTTCCACGAAGGACCAGATCGCCAACGTGGGCACCATTTCCGCAGGCGACGCCAACATCGGCGAGAAGATCGCCGAGGCCATGGAGGCCGTGGGCAAGGACGGCGCCATCTCCGTTGAGGAAAGCCAGACCTTCGGCATCGACATGGACATCGTCGAGGGCATGCAGTACGAGCGCGGCTACATCTCGCCGTACATGGCCACCGACATGGAGAAGATGGAGGCCGTGCTCAACGATCCCTACATTCTCCTGACCGACCAGAAGGTCACCAACATCCAGGACATGGTTCCGCTGCTGGAAGAGATCATGAAGTCCGGTCGTCCGCTGTTCATCGTTGCTGAGGACGTCGAGGGCGAGGCTCTGGCCACCATCCTGCTGAACAAGCTGCGCGGCACGTTCAACTGCGTCGCCATCAAGGCTCCCGGCTTCGGCGACCGCCGCAAGCGCATCCTCGAGGACATCGCCGCCGTCACGGGCGCGCAGGTCATCGACAAGGACTTCGGCATGACCATGGCGGACGCTCGCGTGGATATGCTGGGCCACTGCAAGACGGTCAAGGTCACGAAGGACACCGCTCTTATCGTGGACGGCGCTGGCGACAAGAAGGCCATCGAGGATCGCATCGGCCAGATCAAGGCCGAGCTCGAGCGCGCCGATTCCGACTTCGACCGCGAGAAGCTGCAGGAGCGCCTGGCGAAGCTGTCCGGCGGCGTGGCCGTGCTCAAGGTGGGCGCTGCGACCGAGTCCGAGCTCAAGGAGACGAAGTCCCGCATCGAGGACGCTCTGCAGGCAACCCGCGCGGCTGTCGAAGAGGGCATCGTTGCCGGCGGCGGCGTGGCTCTGGTTGACGCGCTCCCCGCGCTCGACGACGTCAAGGCTGACGACAAGGACGAGGAAGTGGGCGTTGCCATCATCCGCAAGGCTCTGGAGGCTCCGATGCGCGCCATCGCCCAGAACGCGGGCTACGAGGGCAGCGTTGTGGTCGAGCACGTCAAGAACATGGGCAAGGGCGAAGGCCTGAACTGCGCCAACGGCGAGTACGGCAACATGATCGAGATGGGCGTCAACGACCCCGTCAAGGTGACCCGTACGGCTCTGCAGTCCGCTGCTTCCGTTGCGGCTCTCATCCTCATCACCGAGGCCACCATCAACGAGATCCCGAAGGAGGGTCCGGACTTGTCCGCTCTGGCAGCAGCTGCTGGCGGCGGCGGGATGGGCGGTATGATGTAAGCCCTGCGGCCTGCATCGCACAATCTAAACTCGGAAAGGAGGGCGGCCTGCGGGTCGCCCTCCTTGTGTGAGACGCATGAGACGAAGGGACGGGGTCAATGACTCATTTTCGGCCGCAGGCCAGAAAATGAGTCATTGACCCCGTCCCTTCGTCTCATGCGCGCCCCTCGCGCCCCGCGCCCGTATGTGGCCCGCGCCCGCGCGCGTGCACGCCGGTTCTGTCAAAACGGACGAGTTTTGCTGGTCCTCGAATCGGAATAAATGCAACAAGCAGCCTTTTGAACAGGCATGATGAAAAACGCCCCTCAGCGTCATCCCTCTGCGAGGCGAAAAACCGCCGCAAAACTCGCCCGTTTTGACAGAACCTCGGTCTGGATGGTGAATTCTTCTGACAGGTGCGATAACTTTGTCGAAAGTGGATTCACGCACGTTCGACGAGGTCGATAAGCTCTTGTTGGGAGTGTACGTTCAGTTTTAGATAGATGTTCTTCACGTGCGTCTTTACTGTGTTGCGAGAAACAACCAGTTTTTCTTGAATGGTCTGGGAATTTCGTCCACGAGCTAGCAGCTCCGCTATCTCGGCTTCGCGAGGTGTCAGACCGTATTCCAATGCTACTTTCTTGCAGTTTTCCTCAAGTGTAGCGGACGCCGCCGCAATAAATACGTTGCGCATAGGGGCCACTTGCGTAAGCGTCTCCTCGAAGCTAAACGGCTTGAGCGTCACTAGGTTGTACGCTACGAACAAGAGCATTGCTGTCAATGCGAATAGAACCGCCCATGTGGGATTGAAGGCCATGGCTATATTCGCAAGATGACCCAGTGCGGCTCCAACAATCGTGCCGACGATTTGTGCGGTGAATAGAAACAGGAGCATGGGCAGTGCTCCAAGTGTATTGCGTCCCGCCAAACGCGTGATCACGAACCAGACCAAAAGCGAGAAGCAGTCGGAACCTGCCGTCAAGAACGACTGGATCCAGGGAATGTCGGCACCGATCAAACCTTCGTGAAGCGCCGGGATGCTTAGCAGTCCCATAAGAATGAGAAGCGTGGCAGCCTGAAACAGCCGATCTACCGCAATCCCTCGATACTTCAATACCAGGAGAGCGACGATGATAAGTACGCCGAACGAAACCAGGGGATCTTGGGGCATGCCTGCTACAGAGCCAAAGGATAATGAGAATCCGGAAGCCGCGTTGAACACGACGATGGTTACGAACAGTGTATGCGTGAAGGGGAGAAACGAGGCGGGAGATGTTACCTGTAGATTTGCCTGAGAGTCGGACTTAGCTGCCTTCGCGAATGAATCGACGGTGTAGCGCCTGACCAAACCGATAATGGCGAAAGGGAATATCACGTACAGTGCGACTTTAGGCCCGAAGGGAAGCAGCGACGCTACCATCATCCACAGGTATTTGAGCACGAATGCGCAGGATATCGATAGGGCTGCCGCCGTTTGATCGAGCTTCATAAGCGCTATGCCCAACATCGCAAATGGCCATACGAGACCTGCGGAGCGCGCAATGGAACCGATAGTGACCAAAATGCCGTTCGCTGTCGACACGCCCCATAATGACAAGGCGACGCCTGCTGTAAATAATGCTAGAAACAAGGGGGTTGTCCTGCGCTCGTCAAACAAGCCGGGCCTGCGTATGGCTGCCGCGACCATGCCTATTCCTAGCAGCGCCAAGACCACCATGGAGATGTCGCGCGCTTCAGGTAGAACGGCATCGTATGCCGCAAATATAGTGGTGTTCAGAAGCCATGACGAAGCAAGCTCAAGAGAAAGAGCCAACCCCGTCCGTGCGCTTTGAAACGCTATACGATTATTCTCGGAAGCTTCGACCATGCATCCCCCTTCTTTTGCAAGTGTACCAAAATAGAGCGCGTAGCATCTTTGCAGCAACCTTCCAACCAAGCCTGTTTTTGTAAACTACAGGCCAAAACAGGCTGTTTCACCCTCTCGAGGTGAAGCTCTAAAAGGCATTTCCTATTGGTGGGGTGAAGGCGGTGATGGCATCTCGCTGCACAATGGGGCCATCCAATGCCGGTTGTTCTGGTATGCGCCGGCAGCATGATAATGCGCCATAAGGAGGGCACTTATGAACAAAGTACAACGATCTTCAAATCTGTCTCGTCGAAACTTTTTAACCGGATCGGCCGCCGTAGGTGCACTGGCTGCTTTCGGTCTGGCTGGCTGCGCGCCGCAGAGCGCTCCCGCCACTGGCGGCGCAAGCTCTAGCTCCGCTTCCGCAAGCACTTCTGTTGACTGGCTGGGCGAAGCTCCCGGCTACACCGAGGATCAGGTTGTAAAGACATACGACGCCGACGTTATTGTTGCCGGCGCAGGTACGGCCGGCATGTTTGCTGCATGTTCTGCTGTTGAAAACGGTGCAACCTGCATTGCTATCGACAAGGCAACGGCAGACACTATCAGCGACGGTATCCGCGACACGCTTGCCGCCGTGGGCAGCGCTCAGCAGCTTGAAGACGGCGCTAATCCCAACAAGTTCGACGTTATCAACGAACTGGTGCGTCAGAGCAACGGCTTTGGTGACGAGCGTCTGTATCATTTGTGGGCTGAGCTTTCTGGCGAGGCTATTGACTGGTATACCGCACGTCTGGCTGAAAAAGACACCAAGTTTTTGCACGAGATTGACGAGCCCCAGGATGTTCGCTTCCTTCCTCAAGAAGTTGGCCACTCCATTCAGTGGGAAAACCATGAATACAGCAAGCAGCACGCATCTTCTATCCTGCTTGAGTATGGTAAGTCCAAGGGTCTTGAGCTGCACAACGAGACTTCCATGAAGTGTTTGATCAAGGAAGAGGGGCGCGTGGTGGGTTTGTACGCCGAGTCTCCCGAGGGCGTTGTGCGCTACAACGCCAAGAACGGCGTTGTTGTTGCTACGGGCGGTTACGCCAGCAACACCGAGATGATGGAAGCACTGCAGCCTGAATCCGAGAAGCTGTGCTGCGTGCGCAAGTCCTTCCCAACCTGCGAGGGAGACGGCATCAAGGCTTGCCTATGGGCTGGCGGCGTGATGGATGACGTGCACGCAGCAATGATATTCGACCGCGGCGGCATCAAGCCCGATGCAACCGACACCACCGAGGGTCAGATGTTCTGGATGGGCAGCCAGCCGTTTTTGAAGGTTGACCTTGAGGGCAACCGCTTCACTAACGAGTCCGGTTGTTACGACCATATTCTGCACACCAGCCTGAACCTTCCCAACCAGGTGTACTGCGTGCTGTGGGATGCGAACTATCAGGAGGACATCAAACGCTTCGAAACGCATGGCTGCTCGCGCCTGTTCCCGCATGCTAACGGCACCGAGCCGGTCATGACCATGGAAATTGTCGACGACATGAACATGGGCCTTATGGAAGACGGCTATATTGTGGAAGCCGACACCATCGAGGGCTTGGCTGAAAAGCTGGGCATTCCGGCTGACGCACTGACCAAGACGGTTGCTCGCTACAACGAACTTGCCGACAAGGGTGAAGACGTTGACTATGGTAAAGAGGCATTCCGCCTGAGCCACCTTGACACTCCTCCGTTCCGCGGCATCCGTTCCAAAGGCGGCTACCTGATCACCACGCTTGACGGTATCAAGATTGACGAAACGATGCATGTTGTGGACGAGAATAGCCAACCCATTCCTGGTCTGTACTGCTCGGGCGACTGCTCTGGCGGCTACTTCGGCGAGAGCTATCCCAACCTGTTAGCTGGCGCCGCTGCTGGTCGTAGCGTTACGTTTGGTCGTTACGCTGGCAAGCTTGCAGCTGAAGGCAAGTAGCTCTCTCGCGCGGGTGTCCCATTCCCTTCTTTCTGGATGCCCCTTGATCTTGACGAACGCCCCGTCCTTCACGGGGCGTTCGTCGTTTCGCCCGCGTGCGCCTCGTGCCGCGCCCATGCACCACGCATGCACGCCGGTTCTGTCAAAACGGACGAGTTTTGCTGGTCCTCGAATCAGAATAAATGCAACAAGCAGCCTTTTGACCAGGCATGATGAAAAACGCCCCTCAGCGTCATCCCTCTGCGAGGCGAAAAACCGCCGCAAAACTCATCCGTTTTGACAGAACCTGAAAACCTCTGCGGCAAATTGAAGCGTCCGATTCCATAAATCCTGCCGACTCCGTGGATCCCATGCTCAATCCGAAAAACCTGTCGGGTTTCGAATCATGAGCACGAAAAGTGCCCCGAAGTGCTCCAGCATCTCGCTGCTCGGAGCGTCGCGCAAACGTCGAGCGATCCTTGCATGACGCCCCAGGCATCCCGCGCATTGTACGATGATCCAAGCATCTTGCGCACCGCACTACGCAAAGCGGCCCGGCTCCTGGGCGCTTTGCTGTCAGGAACCGGGCCGCTTTGCGTGGTGCTTTTGGTTGCTACGCGTCTTTTTTCGAAACCAGCAGAAGAATACCGCCGATAAGGGTCACGAAAATGAGCGTGCATATACCAAATGCTGTGGTGTTGGGTTTCGTTCCCTTGTAGATGTTCCAGCAGCGGACGCTCATAGGAATCATCCAAGCTAGGGGAATGATGAGCCAGCATACCGACACCGTGGACACGATGCACAGTATGAACGCGACCAGCCTGAGCGTGCGGTCGCTGTCGTTGCTGGTGGCTTGCGGG
This sequence comes from Paraeggerthella hongkongensis, assembly GCF_003726035.1. Lineage (GTDB taxonomy): Bacteria > Actinomycetota > Coriobacteriia > Coriobacteriales > Eggerthellaceae > Paraeggerthella > Paraeggerthella hongkongensis. The sequence goes on along the minus strand of NZ_QICD01000010.1, from coordinate 68,949 downwards.
TAGTAAACCTGGCCGCCCGAAGCTTGCGGATAGGCGGGGCTTCCGTAAGCCGGCTCTTGACTTGCGGTCTGGGCGTCGGCGTAGTCGTCGGTCCATTGCTCGCCGTTCCAATAGCGAAGCTTCGCTGCGTCTCCCGAAGGGTCTGCATACCATCCAGCTTGCGGGTTAGTCATACTGCCTCCATGAACGAATGGAAATTGAATTCAGTATACCCGAATCGATCTGCTCTTATTACGGTTCTGATCAGGTTGTTACCTGTTCTTTCGATTTTGCGCCGCTTGGAGTTGCCGGGGGTCTTGCCTTCGCACGCGCTGCTTGATCCTTGCGATCCGCTGCGTTTTTCGCGATCGGCTATCTTCCGTGGCTATTTCGCAACAGGTGGTTGCTCCGATCAAGCGTTGGTCTACAATAAGCTGCTATGGAAGAATTTCTACATATCGCAGGGCATGTTCTGGAGCATTCGGTTTCGGACACGCTGTACCTCATCCCGTTCCTGTTCGTCACCTACCTGGCGATGGAGTGGCTCGAGCACAAAACCGGCAGCAAGGCCCAATCCGCGGTTCAGCGCGCTGGTGCGGCAGGTCCTATCGTCGGCGCCGTTGTGGGCGTGGTTCCGCAATGCGGGTTCTCCGCTGCTGCGTCAACGCTGTGGGCTGGGCGCGTTATCACGCTGGGAACGTTGTTCGCCGTGTTCTTGTCTACGTCGGACGAGATGCTCCCCATTTTCATTGCGGAGCAGGTGCCCCTTGCGGTGATTCTCAAGATTCTTGGAGCGAAAATCGTTATCGGCATGGTGATGGGCTTTATCGTGGACGCCGGCATGCGGCTTGCTCGGCGCATCGACGCGCCGCTGCATATCCATGATCTGTGCGAGCACGATCATTGCCACTGCCATGATGGCGAAGGCGGCATCTTGAAGAGCGCCTTCAAGCACACGGTTCAGGTCGCGCTGTTCATCTTTGCGGTGACTGTTGCGCTGAACACCGTTCTCGAAGTGGTGGGAGAAGACGCTCTGGCCACGTTCCTTGGCGCTAACCAGGCTCTTTCGGTGCTGGGTTCCGCGTTGGTGGGCCTGGTCCCGAACTGCGCCGCAAGCGTGGTCATCGCGCAGCTGTACGTGGACGGCGCGTTGGGCTCGGGGGCGATGCTGGCGGGCCTGCTGGTAAGCGCGGGCGTGGGTTTGCTGGTGCTGTTCAGGGCGAACCGCAACTGGAAGCAGAACGTCGCCATTGTGGCGGGTCTGTACTGCACGGGCGTAGTGTGGGGCTTGATTGCGAACGCGCTGGGCGTCGTGTTTTAACGGTCGTGTTGGCTCGGCGTCTCCTCGCCGGCTCTCGATGCCGTGCGCGGTTTTTCGCCGGCCCGACGCGCTATAGTGGCAAAAGCGGCAATAAGCATTCGAGGTCGATGTCAAGAAGAAAGAGAGGGCATCATGGCAACGCTAGAGGCCGGTATGACGCGCGACGAGGCGTTCGCGCTCCTGCAAGCGCACAACAAGGATTCGTTCCATATCGAGCACGGCGAGACGGTGGAGCAGACCATGCGCTACTTCGCGCGTGAGTTCGATCCTGAAAACGAAGAGTTCTGGGGCATCGTGGGGCTGCTGCATGACCTTGACTGGGAAGAGCACGACGACGAGCCGGAGAAGCACACGCTGTACGCTGCGCCTTGGATCGAGGCTGCCGGCGGCACGCCCGAGCTTATCCGCGCCATCCAAAGCCACACGTCCGATTTCAATCCCGATCTGCCCAAGCCGGAACTCCAAATGGAAAAGGTCCTGTTTGCGGCGGAGGAATTGACGGGACTTATCGGCGCGGCCGTGGTCATGCGGCCCAGCAAAAGCGTTATGGACTTCGAGGTGAAGTCGCTCAAGAAGAAGTTCAAGGACAAGCGCTTCGCTGCTGGGGTTAGCCGCGACGTCATTCGTTCCGGGGCGGAAATGCTGGGTTGGGAGCTGGATGAGCTGTTCGCCCGCACCATCGAGGCTATGCAGTCGTTCGCGCCGGACAGGGATACGTTCAAACCTGTCGAATAGCGCATCTGCAGGTGCTTTTGCGTAAAGCCCCGAGCGCGCAAGGCCCCGAGGTATCGACCGCCGATTCTCATGTCGTCCCGCTTGGTTCGAAACGCCTCGCCGCACAAAGCAGCGAGGCGTTTCGGGGAGGGAGGGGGTTGCTCGAGGACAGAGGGATCGTCGTAAGCTTATTGTCTTCGCGCTATGCTATATCGCCGGCAATATGGCGTACGGCATGGCGCGCGAAGGTGAGAGTGCGACCGCAGGCGCAGCCTACGATGTATTCGGGATAGTTGTTGCCGAAGATGCTTCCCGAGCAGTCGCCGGCTGCATACAGTCCTTCGATAGGCTTTGCATCCCCGTTGATTACTTGCATGTTCTCATTGATGCGCAACCCATCGACCGTAGTCAGCAGCGAGCCTCCGTACCAAATGCCGTAGAAAGGCGCGGTGCGCAATTCGGACAGGCGGTAGGCTTCTTTGCCAAAGTCGAGGTCTTCCTGGGCGTCGTAGAATCCGTTGTACGTATCTACTTCGGCCAAAAACGCTTCTTTCGCTTCGCCCTGGAATCCCAGCTTGTCGGCCAGCTCTTCAAGGGAGTCCGCTTTGACCATGGTGCCTTTTTCCAGCTGATCCGCGTAAATCTCGTCAAGCGGCGCGTCGGCGTTCTTCGCCAGCAGCTGCTGGGTTTGGCGCGAGCAGCCTATGGTGTTGAAGCGCTTCACGTCTTCTTTCAGATTGGAGTCGAACACTTGGCAGAAGACGCCGCCTTCGTGTTCTGCGGCGGCGAAGCAGCAGAAATCGTAGGGAGTGGACTCGTTGACGAATCGCTTGCCGTCGCGCGCGACTTTCATAAGGGGCTGCGATCCCAGATTGAATTGCTTATCGGTGCCGACGAACGTGGCGACTTCGCCTTCGGGGCTGATGACGCCCGCATTCTCGCCGGGCTTAACGGCTCCGCGGTCGAAGATCATGGGCGCGCCGATGGAGTCTTTTTGGCCACCTGCCCAGATGCCGGCTTTGATGCCTTCGCCAACGTTGTTAGGCGATCCGTACTGCAGGGTGACGCAGCGGTCCACCATCGGATTGCATGCGCGAAGCATCTCTGCGTTGCTTGTGTATCCGCCTGTGGTTAGCAGCACGCCCTTCTTAGAATTGATCTGCACGTATCCGTTGTCGGCCTCGAAGATGGCTCCCGTTACTTTGCCGGATTCGTCCTGGACCAGTTTGACAAGCTTGTGGTTGTACGTGACGTCGTATCCGCGCTCGTTGATATAGGCCAGCAGCACCTTGTTGCGCTCCAACGACTCGCCGGAAGCGTCCTTTCCGGAATAATAATGCTCCATGGGGGCCAGGTAGTAGCTTGTTCCTCCCGTTTCGTGATCGATGTCGCTGTCGAATGCGCATTTCATGCCAGCGGAGGTCAGGATGGGATCGAGCCAATCGGTCACCTCGGCGCTCTCCTTGATCCATACGCGGATAACGCGCTGGTCGCATTGCCCGGAGGCGTAGCGCGAGAACTCGTTGAGCAGGCGGCCTTCGTCTACGTGAGCTCCGGCTGCTTTGGTGTACTTGGTGTTGATTGCTCCGAACCAATGACGAGTTCTTTGGATGGAGCCTGCTTTCTCGCAAAGGGTGAAGTCGAGGCCTAGATCGGCTGCGGTTGCGGCAGCTGCCATCCCGCCGTTGCCTGCCCCTATGATCAGCAGTTCGGTCTCTTTGGTCTCCTGGATGTCGCTTGCGTTGATTTCTGGAGCGCTGCCCAGCCAGTCTGCGTTTGAGGCTGCGGACTCCGCCGCGCTTTCCTTGCTGGCGGCGGGCGCGCTTTGCGAAGGCTGGGGCGCGCAGCCGGCCAGTCCGAAAGCGGCAAGCGCTCCCGTGGCGGCTGCTCCGGTTAGGAAGCTGCGACGGGATAGTTCGTGTTCGGCGGTGTTTTTCATAGTGACTCCCTCCTTGTTTTTATTGCTTGCCCTCCGCATTCGGTCGTGCTGGTGGGCTTGACTCAATGCTGCGCCTTTCAAGCGGCGGCGTCTTCACCGTACCGATGCTATTTTGAGGCGCGAGCAAGGGGCTTTCGTCTCACCCCTTTGGTACTAGAATGGATGTTTCCCCTTGTGGGAGAGGGATGAAGTGCGTTAGGCTGAACAGCATGGACTCCTTGGCAGAAAAAACCTCGCTTCGTAGCATCCTGTCGTCGGCATGGTTGCGTTGCTTGATCGCGCTTACGATGGAGATGTTCGGGACGTGGCTTGTGAACGTCTGCCTGTATCCTCTGTATGTTGGCGTGATGCCCGAAGCGCGTGATGTCTCTTCGTTCGTGGGGGTTCTGGTTTTTGTTGCCCTTGCCGTTTGGGCGCTTCGCCGACCAGATTCGATTGACGAGCGGTTGCTCACGACGATGAGCATGGTTGGCTTTGCCCTGTCGTTCGGGATTATCTTGCTGGGTATATTTCAGCAGCAGCCGATTGTGCTTCTGTTGGGGTCGGTTTTGCGTTCCGCATCGTCGCGCTGGTTGGTTGTGCTAACGGGTATTTCGCTATGCAAGCTAGACGGGCGCGCTTGCGCGCTCTGCGTTGCTTCCGCCTTGCTTATGAGTTACGTTCTGCGTCTTCCGTTTGCTGCGCTGAGCGATACCGCGTGCTTGGTCGTGCTGGTTTTGCTGCCGTTCATCGGCTGCGCGGCATGCCGGCCCTTGGCGTTGAGCGTGCTGTCGGTTATGAAGGCGAGCGCACCTCCGGTCGAAGCTTCGATCACGCAGCCAGCATCGTATGTTCCGTTTGCGCACGGTTTGTTCGTATCTATTTTTGTGTTTCGCGTCGCCTACGGCTTCGCCCTTACGTTCGGCTCGGTTGACGGCGCTCCTCAACAGGCTTTTTTGACGGTATTGCCGCTTGCTATCGTATTCGGTATGGTCTTTGCGCCCAAAATGCCGAAAGCCGATGTGTTTTACAGCGCAGCGGCTTTGCTTGTGGTTGCCGGGTTTTTGGCGTCTGCGGTTTTGACGGCAGCCGATAGAGAGTTCGGCTCTTTGGTGAACGGCCTGCTGTACGCAGGAAGCGAATGTTTCGATGTGCTCATGTGGTTTGCGTTGGCGTCTATCGGTGCGCGCAACGAGACCAATGCGCTGGCGGTGTTCGCATGGGGACGGGCTGCTTCTTCGGCTGGGCTGTTGCTAGGTGCAACCATCGGTCATGGTGCGAATGCAGAGACCGATGCGTTGACGGTTTCCGTTGCTCTGGCTACCGTGCTTTTTGTGTTTGTGGCCATCAATCTGACCGTTCTCAAAAACTTTAGCTTTCAGTCCACCATTGACGGCGTGCGTGAAGCAAGCATAGTGATTGAAACACCTGGTTCGTCGTCGGTGGGATTGCGGGAAAAGTGCGTTGCGGTGGCGCGGCGCTGCCGGCTTACTCCCCGGGAAACCGAGCTGCTTGATTTGTTGGCGCATGGTAGAAACGGCCCGTTCATTCAAGAAAAACTGGTTTTGTCGCGCAATACGGTGAAGACCCACGTGTCGAACATTTACGCGAAGCTCGGAGTGCATTCGCAGCAAGAGCTGATAGATATTGTCGAGCAAGCCGAGGTTTTCTCGATGGATGGGGAAGAAGGTAGGAGCGAGGTTGCTCGTTAGATCCCGATTCGCGCCCACAACGCGCGGTCCGGCCCGTCTTCGAACGTGCTTGCTGCTAGGATCTTTTCGCGAATGCGTCCGGGTGTTTTGTGGGCTTGCGGGGCCTTCAAACATTTTCATTGACCGGCCTTGTCCACACGGCTAAAATGTATTCTCGCGCATTGGAGTGACGTGGGCCGTTAGCTCAGTTGGTAGAGCAGGGGACTTTTAATCCCAAGGTCGCGGGTTCGACTCCCTCACGGCCCACCATTTTTTTCCTTCCAATCGCGATGGCAGGGGCTTCGGCTTTTGCATGCCGTTCTGAACTGGGCCATCGTCCAACGGCAGGACTCTGGTTTTTGGTACCAGCTATCCAGGTTCGAATCCTGGTGGCCCAGCCACTTCACACCGTTGCTCTTCTTCACATTAAATACCCTTGACCTTGCGGGCAAAATGCCTATACTTATTTCCCTGACGGAGCGTCCACCCCTTAAAATGCGCCCGACCCCGTCGAAGCCGACAAGGCGGCTGCGCATCGCGCGAGTACCTGGCGGTCCTGCTCCTTATGCGGACTGCGCGGTTCCGAACCGCACGCCTGGCATGCAGGCATATTCGAACCAACGGTTTGTTGGCTTTCTGTGCCCAAAAAATTCTCTTGCTCAATCTACACTTTATTTGGTAGAATCTATCGTTGCTGCTTATAACGACCTGCTTTGAAGGAGCACTTTTGAGCAAAGAAGATGTAATCGAGCTTGAGGGAACTGTCCTAGAAGCGTTGCCGAACGCTATGTTTAGGGTTGAGCTCGAAAACGGACACAAGATATTGGCCCATATTTCTGGCAAGATGCGCATGCACTACATCAAGATCCTGCCGGGAGACAAGGTGACGGTTGAGCTTTCCGTCTACGACCTGAATCGCGGCCGTATCACGTATCGTTTCAAGTAGGCGCAACTTTTTTGCGTCAAGCGCGTTAATCAGTTAGGAAAATTCTCACCTGCGGCTGGGTGTGGAGTATAGACGGGAACGCATAACCGAAAGGAAATGATTATGAAGGTACGTCCTTCGGTCAAGAAAATGTGCGACAAGTGCAAAATCATCCGACGCCATGGCAAGGTCCTCGTTATCTGCGAGAACCCGCGCCATAAGCAGCGTCAGGGCTAGGAAGAAAGAGGAGATATAACCTATGGCACGTCTTGTTGGTGTCGACCTTCCTCGCGACAAGCGCATTGAAGTCGGCTTGACCTACATCTACGGCATTGGCCTGACCACTTCCAAGCAGATCCTCGCCGATACCGGCGTCGATCCGAGCGTCCGCGTGAAGGACCTCACGGAAGATGATCTGCAGAAGCTGCGCGACTACATCCAGGGCAACATCAAGGTGGAGGGCGACCTGCACCGCGAGGTTTCTCAGAACGTCAAGCGCCTCATGGAGATCGGTTGCTATCGTGGACTCCGCCATCGTCGCGGCCTGCCCGTTCGCGGACAGCGCACGCACACGAACGCGCGCACGCGCAAGGGTCCTCGTAAGCAAATCGGCGGAAAGAAAAAGTGAGGTAGCTAGAAGTGGCAGCTAAGAAAAACGTGCGCACGCGCATTAAGCGCTCCGAGCGTAAGAACATCGCCGTTGGCGCTGCGCATATCAAGTCTACGTTCAATAACACGATCGTGAGCATCACCGATCCTCAGGGCAATGTGATCTCGTGGCAGTCCGCCGGCACGGTGGGCTTCAAGGGCTCGCGCAAGTCCACTCCGTTCGCTGCTCAGATGGCCGCCGAGGCCGCTGCGAAAACGGCGATGGAGCATGGTCTGCGCAAGGTGTCCGTGTTCGTCAAGGGCCCGGGTTCGGGTCGCGAGACGGCCATCCGCTCTCTGCAGGCCGCTGGCCTGGAGATTGCCAGCATTCAGGATTGCACACCCATCCCGCACAACGGTTGCCGTCCGCGCAAGCGTCGTCGCGTGTAGCTGAAAGGATCTAAGTATTATGGCTCGTTATACTGGAGCGGACTGCCGTTTGTGCCGTCGTGAAGGTGCGAAGCTCTTCCTGAAGGGCGACCGCTGCTACACGGAGAAGTGCGCAATCGAGCGCCGTAACTACGCGCCGGGCGAAGCCGGCAAGAAGCGCGTCAAGGAAAGCGAATATCGCACCCAGCTGCGCGAGAAGCAGAAGACCAAGCGTATCTATGGCGTTCTGGAGAAGCAGTTCCGTCATTACTACGATACGGCTAACCGTCAGCAGGGCGTTACGGGTGAGAACCTGCTTCGCATCCTGGAAAGCCGTCTGGACAACGTCGTCTACCGCCTGGGCTTTGCGAAGTCCCGCGCGGAGGCTCGCCAGCAGGTGCGTCACGGTCACATCGTTGTCAACGGTCGTCGCGTCGACATCCCGTCGTTCCGCGTTCGTCCGGGCGACGTGGTTGCCGTTGCTCCCAAGGCTCAGGACATGTTGGTCATCAAGAGCGCGCTGATCTCCAACGAGCGCGTGCAGGTGCCGGCATGGCTTGAGGTTGACATCGAGAAACTTCAGGGCAGCGTTCTTGCGCTTCCGCAACGCGACCAGATCGATCTGGATATTCGCGAGCAGCTCATCGTCGAGCTCTACTCGAAATAATCGCGGCATAGTAAGGAGGCTTACCCCACATGACAGAGTTCATGAGGCCTACTGTAACAACGGAAGAAGTCAACGATACTGTCGCGCGTTTCATCGTCGAACCGCTCGAGCGCGGTTACGGCTACACGCTGGGCAACTGCATGCGTCGCGTGCTGCTCTCGTCCCTGGATGGTGCAAAGGCTACGGCCATCCAGATCGAGGGTGTGCAGCATGAGTTCACGACGGCCGAGGGTGTCATCGAGGACATCACGGACATCGTTTTGAATGTCAAGGGACTCGTGTTCTCTGCACTGAACGACGACATCGAAGAGGCCACGGCGCATGTGTCGGTGGAGGGTCCTTGCACGGTTACGGGCGCGGACCTCGACATCCCGACCGAGTTTACCCTGGTCAACCCGGAGCACGTCATTGCGACGGTTTCCGATGGCGGCCAGTTGGACATGACGGTTCGCATCGGCGTCGGCCGCGGCTACGTGTCTGCCGAGCGCAACAAGCGCACGGAGGATCCCATTGGGGTCATCCATGTTGACTCGTTGTTCTCGCCGGTCCGTCGCTGCACGCTCAACGTGACCGACACCCGCGTGGGCCAGCGTACTGACTACGACAAGCTCGTGCTGGAGGTGGAAACGGACGGCAGCATCACGCCGACCGAGGCCATCTGCCGCGCGTCCAACATCGTGAACCAGTACATGGGCGCGTTCTTGAGCCTGTCCGATATGGCCGACGAGGAGGAGGGCGAAGTTCCGTCCATCTTCGCGCCGGAGGGCCAGGAGTCCAACGCCGAGCTGGACAAGCAGATCGAGGATCTCGACCTGTCCGTTCGCTCGTACAACTGCCTGAAGCGCGCCGGTATCCATTCGGTTCGCCAGTTGGTCGAGTTCTCCGAAAACGACCTGCTGAACATTAGGAACTTTGGTGCGAAGTCCATCGAGGAAGTGAAGGACAAGCTCATTTCCATGGACCTCAATTTGAAGCTATAGGAGATACGTATCATGCGACACAATTACAAGGGCCGCAAGCTGGGCACCGACTTCAGCCACACCAAGGCCATGAAGAAGAGCCTGGTGAACGCCCTGTTCCTGAACGACCGCATCAAGACGGTCGAGTCGCGCGCCAAGGAGATCCGTCCTGACGTCGACAAGATCATCACCTGGGCGAAGCGCGGCGACCTGCATGCTCGCCGTTTGGCCATCGCGGCTTTGGGCGACAAGGAACTGGTGCGCGAGATCTTCGAGAAGGTCGAGCAGGGCATGTTCCAGGATCGTCAGGGCGGCTATACCCGCATCATGAAGCTTGGTCCCCGCAAGGGCGACAATGCCCCCATGGTCATCATGGAGCTTGTGACCGAGCCCGTGAAGAAGAAGGACGAGGAGAAGCCCGCTGCCAAGAAGGCTGCGAAGAAGGTTGCTCCCAAGAAGGTCGAGAAGGCAGAGGAGGCCGTTGAGGCTGAGGCCGTCGAGACCAAGGCTGAGGAAGCTCCCGTGGAGAACGTGGAAGCAGTCGAGGCTGAGGTTGTGGAGAAGGAGAAGGCTGAATAGCTTTCGCTTCGCTTCATACTGATAAGAGAAAGGGATCCGCGCTGCGGGTCCCTTTTTTTGACTGTGCCGAGCGTGCGCTGTGGGTGCGGCTAGCTCAAGCGCACGGCGCGGCCATCGCCTCGTGTTCGTATTTCATGGTTCGCGCTCGCGTTAGCGTTGGCTTCGTGCAGTTCGTGCGCGCATCCTCCGATTGTGGCATACTGCCTGCATGCGAATCAACGTAAGCTCTTATATTCCCGGCACCTCGCCGGTGCATGCGTGCGACGCACGGGTTAAACTCGTGCTGCTTGCTGCGTATTCCGCTACGTTGTTTTTGGTGCATACGTGGACGGGCCTGGGGTTGTGCGCGCTGCTGTTCGCTCTTGTTGCGATGGCATCGACGGTGCCCGCTCGAAGGCTGTTCGGTTTGATGCTGCCGGTGTACGTGATCGTTGCGTTCACGGTGGTGTTCAATGCGTTTTCATTCGATGTGGCTCAAGCAGCTGCTGCGGGCGCTCCTTCGGGGCTTGGCGACGTGTCGGCGGGTTTTTTGGGTGCATGGCCCCCGGTTGCTTTGTTTGGTACGTTCGGATTCGTGCCCGCGGGGTTTGCGCGCGGTTGCTTTTTTGCCGTGCGGATCATCTTGCTTGTGGTGGGCAGCCTGGTGGTTACCTACACTACTACGTCGACCGAGTTGACCAATGCGTTAAGCAGTTTTCTTCGTCCCTTGCGACGTCTTAGCGTTCCGGTGGACGACATAGCCATGGTGTTCTCGCTTGCGCTGCGCTTCATTCCCGTTACCGCTGAAGAGCTGGCGCGCGTGCACGATGCGCAGCAAGCGCGCGCTGCGTCGTTTGACGCAGGTGGGTTGTGGCAGCGTTTGCGGGCTTGGCAGACGGTGCTCATTCCCTTGTTCGTGGGGCTGTTTCGCCGGGCCGACTCACTGGCTGTAGCTATGGATGCGCGTTGTTACGGTGCCCCCGGCGTGGAGCGCACCTCGCTTGCGCCGCGCACGTTCTCGCTGACGAGCGGCGTGGTGCTGGCGGCAGGGTTGGCAGTGTGCGTGGGGACGGCCGCGTTGCTGTAGGGGTTCGTAGTCGTTCTCATGCGCCAATCACATCATTTGATGCAGTACAGGTTGCATTGTGATATACTCATCACATCAAATGATGTGATTTGAGGTGACTTATGGGGGAGATTGCCGAACGGTGGAAGATAGAGGCGGTACTGGCGCTGGTAAGACGCACGTCTCTCGAGTGCTTTCGTGTGGCCGGCTCAAACGAACCGAGCAGCAAAACTCGCATCTTCATGAAGGCAATTGGCTACCGTGGCGTTGACGTGCATAAAGCCGTTCGGGAACTTGATGTGGTCGACTACTCAAGTGGTCCCCTGCAAGACGACAGGGGTCGTCCTCGAGACTTATGGGTTTTTGGCAGGTACCTCGAAGAGCACGAGGTGTATATCAAGCTTGCTGCGTACCTTGCGGGAGACGCCGTGCATACGGTGTGCGTTTCTTTCCATGAGGCGAAATGGCCGCTTACCTATCCTTACAGGAAGGCGGGTTGATGATGGGTCCGGTAAAAAAGCTGCTATGCGAGGAGTGCTGGGAGGAAGTCGATGCGACGTACGAGACGCGTCATCATGTCGAGGATGTCCGAGGCGTGACGGTTGAAGCTGATATCGAGCACTTGATTTGTCCAAAATGCGGGACCTCTATCGGATGGCCTCCTCTGGTTGATAAAGGGCTTGAAAAGCTTTATCGCGCTTATCGCGATAAAGCAGGCATCATGCAGCCCGAGGAAATTGTGGCACTACGGAAGAAGTACGGGTTCTCTCAGCGGGTGTTTGCGGCGGTTCTTGATATCGGCGTAGCTAGTTTGCAGCGCTACGAGCGCGGGTGCCTCGCTTCCGATTCTCATGCTCGGCTGTTGGCCGATGCGCGCGACCCGCGATTCTTGCTGAACTGTCTGGAGCGGGGTGCCCGCAAGCTTTCCGATGGGGAGCGAGCGAAAGCTTTCGATATCGTGCGGGAACGCGGCATATCCCACATCGACTACGCGGTGATTCGGTTCGACGCGATGGACGGGATCGCGCGGAGCGAAGGACTTGATACCGGCATGCGTCTGTTCGACCCCGATCGTGTTCGCGAGACGGTGGTTTACCTTGCCGGGCACGTGCACAGCCTGTACCAAACCAAGTTGAATAAAGTTCTGTTCTACCTTGATTTCGCGGCGTATCGTGAAGTTGAGGTAGGGTTCACGGGCTTGCGCTACGTCAAGGCGCCGTTCGGTCCGACGCCTCATCAATTCGAGCTTTTGATGGCGGGGTTGATCGACGGAGGGGCGCTCTCGTTGCGCGAGCAGGATAACGGGCAGGTTGTTGTCGCTGAGCGCAGGGCGAATCCAGCCTTGTTTTCTGCGTCGGACGTGAGTCTGCTTGAGGGAGTCTGCTCGTTTGCTAACGGGTTCGCTTCCGTCCCCGCATTGTCCGAGTTCTCTCATGGTGAACGCGGTTGGCGCGAAACGGAGGTTGGCGATCTCATATCGTATGAGTTTGCCGCCGATTTGCGATGGGGAGAGGGAGGATCGCGCTGAAGATCGAGGCGTTTCGATCTTGTGGGCTGCCGTTCGTCGCTGCGGTTATGGGAAACGCGCAGGGTTGCCGTCTCCCGGTTTCCGACGTGCTATGATTGCTCCTGATGTAAATTTGTCATCATCCTACGAGGAGGCATTCATGAGCGTCATCATCGATGTGTTCGGTCGCGAGATTCTCGACTCGCGCGGCAATCCGACCGTGGAAGTTGAGGTCGTGCTGGAGGACGGCTCGTTCGGCCGCGCGGCTGTGCCGTCGGGTGCTTCGACTGGCGCGTTCGAGGCTGTTGAGCTGCGAGATTGCGATAAGGGTCGCTATTTGGGCAAGGGGACGCTCGATGCGGTCGCTCATGTGAACGGCGAAATCGCCGACGCCCTGATTGGCGTGGAAGCCGACGACCAGCGATTTGTCGACGACATCATGCTGGAGATCGACGGCACCGACAACAAGGGCGCTCTGGGCGCAAACGCCATCCTGGGCGCGTCCCTGGCCCTGGCGAAGGCTGCTGCGGAATCCGCTGAGCTCCCCCTTTACAAGTACGTCGGCGGCGTGAACGCGCATCTGCTCCCCACGCCCATGATGAACATCCTGAACGGCGGCGCGCACGCTGACAACAACGTGGACTTCCAGGAATTCATGATCATGCCCGTTGGCGCCGACTCGTTCGCAGAGGCCCTGCGCTGGTGCGCCGAGATCTACCATACGCTGAAGAAGGTTCTGCATGACGCCGGCCTTGGTGGCGGCGTGGGCGACGAGGGCGGCTTCGCCCCCAACTTCAAGACGAACGAGGAGCCGCTCGAGTACGTGGTGAAGGCATGCGAGGCCGCTGGCTACAAGCCCGGTTCCGACATCATGTTCGCCATGGACCCCGCCTCGACCGAGCTCTACGATGCCGAGAAGCAGAAGTACGTGCTGGCTGGCGAAGGCCGCGAGCTGACGAGCGCCGAGATGGTCGACTATTGGGAGGCGTTGGTTAACAAGTATCCCATCATCTCCATCGAGGACGGCATGGCTGAAGAGGATTGGGACGGTTGGAAGCAGCTGACCGAGCGCATCGGCGACCGCGTGCAGCTGGTGGGCGACGACCTGTTCGTCACGAACTCCAAGCGTCTTGCCAAGGGCATCGAGATGGGTTGCGCGAACGCCATCCTCATCAAGGTGAACCAGATCGGCAGCCTGACCGAGACGCTTGAAGCCATCGAAATGGCGAAGCAGGCTGGCTATGCGTGCGTCATGAGCCACCGCTCGGGCGAGACCGAGGACACCACCATCGCCGACTTGTCCGTGGCTTGCAACACCGGCCAGATCAAGACGGGCGCGCCGTGTCGCAGCGACCGCGTGGCGAAGTACAACCAGCTGCTCCGCATCGAAGAAGAGCTGGACGCTCAGTCGACGTATGCCGGTATGGCTGCGTTCTACAACATCAAGCGCTAAACCAGGCGTTCGATACCGCGTTGATGGAAGGCCGTCCTTCGGGGCGGCCTTTGTCGTGCGTGCACGTCGAGCAGGGATTGGCCTGTCGATTGGAATTGCTCAAAGACCGGTCATCAGGACGGAATCGCGCCGCTTTTCTATATCCTCTAAGCGCTATAATATGCGTTAGTGAATAAGCGGTTGCACCGAACTCCTGTGCGCGGTCTTCGTGCGGGTTCGACGCGCCTGGTAGGGAGGATGCTCATGCCTGAAATGATCTCGGTTGAGGAAGCGCGCGATCTGGTTCTTTCCCATGTGGAGGCGCTGCCGGCGGAAACGGTTCCCGTTCTGGAAGCTGCAGGGAGGGTTGCGGCGGCCGATCTGAAAAGCGATATCGACATCTCTCCGTTCGCTCACTCTGCCATGGACGGGTTCGCGGTGCGGGCTGCCGAACTTGCCGGTGCGAGTCCGGAATCTCCGGTGGAACTCGATGTTATCGCCGAGGTGGCGGCGGGCGACACGTTCGACGGGGGGATCGAGCCCGGTCAATGCGTGCGCATTATGACCGGCGCCCCTATTCCCGATGCCGTCGATTCCGTGGTGAAGTACGAGATCGTGGGCGTGGTGACGGGTGATGGGAAGCCGGGCAGCCGCGTTGCCTTCACGGCGCCGACCGCTGTGCGCTCGAACGTGCGCGAAGCGGGCGAGGAGGCGCGTGCTGGCGAAGTGATAGTCGAGTGCGGCGAGGTCATCAATTCGGCCGGTGTCGGGTTCCTTGCGGGATGCGGCGTGGTGGAGGCTCCGGTTCATCGGCGCCCTCGCGTGGCCGTGATTGCCATTGGGTCCGAACTGGTGGAGCCAACCCAGACTCCTTCAGCGGGCAAGATCCGCAATTCGAACAGCTATGCTTTGGCCGCCTCGGCGCGCGCGGCTGGCGCGGAGCCTGTTGTGCTGCCCATCGTCGAAGACACGCAGGAGGCCTTGGCGGCGGCGATCAACGCGGCGGTGCGTGACTTCGATTTCGTGGTGACCAGCGGCGGCGCGTCGAACGGCGACTTCGATTTCATCAAGCCGGTGGTGGAGGAGCTGGGCGACCTGCTGATGACCACGGTGAACATGCGCCCGGGCAAGGCGCAGACGTTCGGCTTGGTGAACGGCACGCCTGTGTTCGGCCTGCCGGGGAATCCGGCGGCTGCTTACGTGGGCTTCGAGATGCTCGTTCGCCCTGCGCTGCGCAAAATGCAGGGCTATACGTGCTTCGAGCGCCCGTTCGTGATGGCCAAGCTTACGCGCGATGCCAAGAAGCGGGATCCACGTCGGATTTTCCTGCGCTCCACTTTGTCCAGAAACGAAGCGGGGGAATACGTGGTCGAACCTGCTCGCAATCAGAGTTCCGGGCTGTTCGGGCCCATCCAAAGGAGCAATTGCATGGTCGTGCTTCCCGAAGGCTTGGACGGGCGTACGGAAGGGTCGCTGGTCAAGTGCATTTTGCTGGACGTCAACGAGGAAGTTTGCCTGTAAGGCTCCGTCGCTCCGCCGTTCTGCCGAACGGCGGAGCGGCTCGACGCTGCGAGGGGCCGGTGCACACCGCCTTCGCGCGCTCCCGGAAGCTCGCGTACCCAAGGTACGCTTCGCCTCCGCGATCCCGCGAATTCGGCGCACCCCAGCCCCTCTCGCTGACTGACTACGCCAACCGGTGAGAAAGGTTTACCATGGATCGAAACATCACCTTCGCTATTATCACGTGCTCCGATACGCGCAGCTTGAAGCAAGACACGGCCGGCGCGGCCCTCGAAGCGCTCATCGCCGATAACGGCTGGGAGTGCAAAAGCCACGTCGTAGTGAAGGACGAGCGTGCGGACATTTCGGCCGCCATCGTGCATGCGTGCGACGAGTTTGATGCCGACATCGTTTTGACCTGCGGCGGAAGCGGCCTTTCTTTGCGCGATGTGACGCCGGAGGCCACGATGGACGTGTGTGAGCGCAATGTTCCGGGCATTGCCGAAGCTATGCGCGCGCACAGCTTGGCCATCACGCCGTATGCGATGCTGTCCCGCGCGCTGTGCATGCAGCGGGGCCGTCATTTGGTGATCAACCTGCCCGGTAGCGAAAAAGCCGCTCGCGAGAATTGGGACGGCATCGCGGCTGCTTTGCCGCATGCGGCGAAGATGATGGCGGGCGGCGGGCACTAGACCTGCTGCCAAGGCGCAAGAAACGCGAAGAGGGGCATCAGCGCCCCTCTTCGCGTTTTCACTGGTCTTTCATGCAGTCGCGCAGAAGCTCGACAACGTGCTCGATGTTGGGGTTGTCCTCGCGCGGCCGCCAGACGATGCTTTCGGGCATGTACAGGGTTTCCCCGTCGATGGTTTCATGCACGGCGCAGTCGCTTCTACTTGCGAAAAACTCGTTGATCATGCAGGTTGGGGAGACGAGGAGCATGTCTTTGAGATCGAAGGCTCTCAGATTGTCGGGCGTTTCTACGGGAAAAGGGAAAAATTCCAGCTCAAGGTCGGATCCAAGCGCATCGAGCAGAAACGACTTCCAATATCCGAATTCAACGCTGCTCAGGATGGCGATCTTCGCTCCGCGCAAACGCTGCCTCGTCAACGCCTCCCCTGCAAGAGGGTTGGTGCTTTTCATGGCAATCGAGCAGGGTTCTTTACCAAGCCGAGCATGGTGAAGCCCCATGACTTCCACCTCTTTTTTTAAGCTTGGGAAACGATCCAGCAGATAGGTGCACATGATGTCGGTGGCATTTTGCACGAAGTCGTAAAGGTGGGGTTTTCCCATTTCGTATTTCGTGTAGCGATACGGATAGGGGCAGCGTGTTTCCAGAGCGGAGTATATTTCGTCTCGCGAAACGAAGACAGAGAGGCGTACGGGCGGATAGGCATTCCCCTCTTCTTCGAGCAATCGATGGCAAGCCTCGACGGCTGCATCGATGTTCGCGAGCGCTGCCTGCGTTCCGTCGAGCAAGAGTGAGCCTGCAGCAGTCAACTCGTTGTTGCGCGAGCGGTCGAACAGTTCGAAACCCAATTCGTTCTCGAGCGTTTTGATGTGGTTGCTGAGCGTGGGTTGAGAGATGAAGAGCTTCTCAGCCGCTGCATGGAAATTGCCATAGTTCGCCAAAGTGGCGAATTCCCTGAGGAATTCGGTTCTCATGAAAAGCTACCTCCCCTTTGTTAGCTTTTCTCGTAATTATAAACGCAAACCCCAATAGCTCTCGCTGTATCGTAAAAGGCGGGCAAGGTATTCCAATGGATGGTCTGATTACGTTTTCTCATCGGACGATCAAACTTCTTTCCCGCGCTTCAAAAGCGCAAATCACCTTGCAAAATGATGAATCCAAAACCCCATCTCGAGCAAGCTATCATAACGACGACGTCAGTGAATCGCTGGCGTGTACGGGGGAACCAGGGATGAAAAGAGAATATGCGGCACGTGGAATACGTTTCGGTACTTGCCGTTGCTGCGCGCCGTGGGCGTGCCAGATGCTTGCATCTCTGTTTCATGGTTGAGCGAGGAAGAAGGAGGGTGTGTACATGCGAGAAGACAAAGCCCCTGGCTTCAACAGGCCTTTTGGAAGGCGGAGCTTTCTCAAGGGATCGGCGGCGGTTGCCGTGGCCGCTGGTTCGGGCGCGCTCGTGGCCGGTTGCTCCCCATCGAAGGAGCAAGGAACCGACGGTTCCGGTCAAGGGAGCAATCCCATTGAGGAAGTTGTTTATCCGGGCGTTTGCCGAGGCGGTTGCGGTGCCGGTTGCCAGATGAACGTTCACGTGCGCGACGGCAAGATCGTGAAGACGTCCCGTCGCGAGCAATCGAACCCCGACACGACGAGGTTGTGCAATCGCGGGCTCACGCATGTTTTGCGCGTGTACGACGAGAACCGCCTCAAGCACCCCATGAAGCGCGTCGGAGAACGTGGTGAGGGCAAGTGGGAGCAGATCAGCTGGGACGAGGCCATTACGACCATCACCGACAAGTGGAAAGAGGTCGCTGAAAAGCACGGCCCCGGCGCGAACGCCTTCCTGAAGGGTTCGGGCAACATCACTCCCGATGCGCACAATGGCTTGCTGTTGCGTTCCTTAATGGGCGCTACGCTGCTCGACCCCGCTCAGGACCGGGCGCTGTACGTCGCGGGACCTGCAGCCGCAGGCTACAGCAATCGTTTCTGCGGGAGCGCGTTGGAGGACGTGTTCAACACGAAAAATCTCTTGATCTGGGGATACAATCCAACTGAGTCCACGTCTCATATGACGCATTACATTTTGCGAGCTCAGCAGGAGCACGGTACAAAACTCGTCGTAATCGACACCACGTTCAATGTCATCGCATCGAAGGCCGACTTGTTCGTGCCGGTGCATCCCGGCACCGACGGCGCTCTGGCGTTCGGCATGATGAGCGTGCTGGTGAACGAGAACCTCGTGGACGAGGCGTTCCTGGCGTCCGACACGGTGGCGCCTCTGCTGGTGAAGGACGAGGACGGCACGTATCTGCGCCTGAGCGATCTGGGGAAGGCGGAGGCCGGCACCAAGGAGGACCTGTTCGTGGTGGCCGCTGCCGACGGCTCGTTCGGATCCGTCGCCGAAATCGCAGCGCCCCTCATTCGCGGGTCGTTCGACGTCGAGGGCATCGCGGTGACCACGTCCTACGATCTTCTGCTGGGGCGCGTGGCCGAATGGACGCCCGAATCGGCTTCGGAGATTTGCGACGTTCCGGTCGAGACGATCAGGGAGCTCGCCCATATGATGGTGGACGGCCCCTCTGCCGTTGCGCCCGGCCTGGGGCTCGACCATTACACGAACGGCGTTGCGACGTACGCTGCCATTTTCACTATGACCATGATGGCCGGCCAGCTGGGCAAGCCCGGCACGGGCTTCAAAGGCGCCTTCGCCGCCGAGAGTGCACGAGGGTGGATGCCGTACGGTCTCACCAATCCTCCCGACGCTCCGAAGAGCAACACGTTCTACTCCCCGGCGCTGCTCAATTGCATGGAGTCGGGAAAGTACGGGGACGTCGACATCAATATCAAGACGCTCTACATCTGGAACCACAACCTGTTCGGCACGCAGGTGGGCGGCGTGAAGTGGCGCGAGTTCCTCAAGGACGTCGAGCTTCTGGTGGTTGCCGATGTGGTGATGAACTCGACCGTCAACTATGCCGATATCGTGCTGCCCGCCTGCCATTACTTCGAGTGCGAAAGCGCTTCGGGCGAAGCTACGAAATACGTGTTCTACAATCAAAAAGCGGCAGAGCCTTTGTATGAATCCAAGAGCGACTATGAGATCTTCAAAATGCTCTTCGAGAAGATGGGTCTTCAGGACAAGAACTATAAGACGCTTGATGAGTTGTACAACGCGGTGTTTGACAATGACGTAGCCCGTTCGATCGACCTCACCTGGGATCGCGTGAAGAAGGAAGGCGCGGTTCTTACTTGGCCGCAGGAGAACTACGTATACGGCGAAGACGGCGTTTGGGTTACGCCCACCGGCCGCTTGCAGTTCTACCAGGAGTCCATCCCGCTCGACACCGACTACGGCCAGAAGCTCGACTTCATGAAGGAGCGCCTGCCGTACTGGGAGCAGCCCATCGAGGGCTGGCGCGACAACGAGCTCGCGAAGAAGTACCCCTTCGTGTTCACGTCCGAGCGCAGCAAGTTCAAGGTGCACACGCAGTACACCAAGATCCCGTGGTTCTTCGACTTCGAGGCCGAGCCCTACGTCATGGTCAACCCGGCCGACTGCGAGGCGCGCGGCATAGCCGACGGCGACTACATCCGCCTGTTCAACGACCGCGGCACGTGCACGCTGCGCGCCATGTTCAACGACGGCGTCCGCCCCGGCATGATCGTGATCGACCACGGCTGGGACCAGGACCAGTTCGTCGACGGGTTCTACTGCGACCTGATCGGCTACAACGTCACGCCCGTGGTCGCCAACAGCTACTACTTCGACGCCCTCATCGACATGGAGAAGGCGAACGTCTAGAAAGGAGGCGCGTGAACCATGCATTACGGAATGGCTATCGACCTCAAGCTCTGCTTCGGGTGCACCGCATGCGCGGTGGCCTGCAAGTCGAACAACAACCTGCCCAACGGCATGTGGTGGAACCGCGTGGTCACCGACGGCGGCAAGCACGCGGACACCGCGCGCGGCACCTACCCCGACGTGACGATGGCCCACTATCCCGTGAGCTGCCAGCATTGCGAGAATCCCTCGTGCGCGGCGGCTTGCCCCACGGGCGCGACGTACCGCGACGAGGAGACGGGGATCGTGGTGCAGAACACCGACGAGTGCATCGGGTGCGGCTCCTGCGTGAAGGCGTGCCCGTACGAGGTGCGCACCCTGAACGAGGATGAGCCGGCCTACGCGGTCGACTTCCCCCTGGGCGACGCCGACGCCCCCCGGCACCAGGCGGGCACCGTGGAGAAGTGCACCTTCTGCGGCAACCGCGTCGCCCGCGGCGAAGTGCCCGCCTGCATGGAGCTGTGCCCCGGCCGCGCCCGCCATTGGGGCGACCTCGACGACCCCGAGAGCGACGTCTCCCGCGCCATCGCGGGGCGCAAGACGGTGCGCTTGCTGGAAGAGGAGGGCACGAAGCCCTCGGTCTACTACCTGGCGTAGCCCCGGGCGGGGGCCGGCCGCGGCCCCCGCTCCCCGATCGAACGACCCCCGAGCCGCCTCCCTCCCGCGCGCTCGAGCAAGGCCCCCGGTCACGACCGGGGGCCTTGCTCGTGGTCGGCGCTTTTGCGTGCGCTCGGCCTGATTCGGCGTGAAGGCGGTGCGGGTTTTGGGGTTCTTCGGAGTTAGGGGATGCGGCAAGAAGTTGGACCGCCTGAGGGCGGTCCACGCGTCAGCGTGGCCTTGCGCCGACGCGTCTCTTTCGCAAGCGGGCCTGTGTGCGGGCTGGATCTCCGCCACGCTCACAACGCGCCTTCGTTTAGGCTCGGGCGTCTTAAAACCCGACGGTCATGTGCAGATTGTAGAACACGATGCGCGTCACCAGCACGGCGGCCAGCGCCAGGACGCTCGCCGCCGTGCGCAGGATGAGGGTGAGCCGCGCAGCTTGGCCTCGGCGCAGCGAGAGGCCGGCAGCCGCCACGCCTGCAATGCCAAGGACCAGATGCGCCGCTATGGCCGCTGGATATCGCGGCGCCAGGGAAGTGGCGGCAATCTCGTTGTTGGCTACAAGCGATAGGCTGGCGTCATGCATGGCCAGCACCACGGTGCCAACGATCAAGGCCAGGCAGGCCGCAGCCAGCAAGCCGATTTCCAGGCGGAAGATCCTGGCGCGCGCAATCTCCAGGAACAGCATTCCCAGAATGGGCCCGGCCAACAGGGCGGAAAGCACCAGGTTCGCCGGCGAGTACGGCGTGTCCCAGGTGGGAACCGTGTGCACGGAGTACGCGGTGGACGTGGCCGTTATCAACACGACGCCGGCAACGCACGAAAGCGCAAGCCATGGCTTTGCCACGGCGTCGGGGAAGCGCTGCTTGAACGCCGTCATCCAGTAGGATCCCACAAGAAACAAGAATGCCACAGCCGAGAGCACTTCGTTCGACAGCGGCGACCGTCCGATGCCGGAAAACACGTGCAGCGCGTTCGCCGGCGTTCCCAGGTGCGTTGCCGAGGCGATGAACCCAACAAGCGCCACGGAGAAGGGGAGCGCGATCATGCGATCGATGCGCACGGCGGCGTCGTGGTTTCGTGTGCCCAGCCTTGCGCATGCCAGCACGATGAACGCAACAACGCCCGCAGGGGCGAGCGACGTGAACAACGCGAGCGAGAACGAGTCGAAACCGCTGCTCATGCGAGCCCTGCTTCCGGTCGGTTGGCGATGCGCCCGTTGCCGTCCGCCGCGCGTTCGGCAGCGGGCGAGGGGAGTATGAACAGGTTGGGGTCGGTCGCGCCTTCGGGAGGAAGCGGCATGATGGAGCGCACGGCGTCGGGATGCCGCTCGGCCAATGCGCCCGCCGCTGCGAAGTCGAGCGCCCGCACAGGGCACGCCTCCACGCAGATGGGGGCCTGATCGTTCGCGACGCGTGTGCGGCACCCGTCGCATTTGCTCGATCGTTTCAGCTTCTGGTCGATGTGGGGAGCGTGATAGGGACAGGCCATGGTGCAGTAGCCGCAGCCGATGCACTTGCGCGCATCCGGCCATACCAGGTCCAGGTCGTCTTTGTGCATGGCGCCGGTGGGGCATACCTGCGTGCAAACCGGGCTGTTGCAGTGGTTACACGCGATCGAGATGTGGTAGGCGTAGGCGTCTTGGGAAAGCGTTGCGTCTGCGCTTCGCGTCCAGCTGCCGCCTTCGTAGTCGAGCACCATGCGAAACGCCAGGTCGGGCCCGTGGTCATGATAGTCCTTGCACGCAAGGGCGCACGTTCGGCATCCTGTGCATCGCGTGTTGTCGAAGAAAAATCCCCGTGGCATGGTTTCGCTTCCTGCGTGGCCGGCGGCTGTCGGCGCTTTCTCGTCTGGGTCCATTATAGCGGTAAGCCGGCGCGCTGCATTCAAGCGGCGCGCCGGCTCGGGAGGGCATGCGGTTCGATCGGCCTTACGCCAGCGTCACTTCTTTCTCGTTGGCGATGGCGCCGGTCTTGTCGCCGGGCTCTTTCGCCGCCGGGCAAGGCAGGATGGCGATAGAGGGGTTCGTCGTGTCCGGCGAAGGCATGGGCGCAATGCCGGCTACGGTGCCCTGGTGCTTCGCACGCAGCTCCTCGATGTCGCCGAATTCAAGCGCGCGCAGCGGGCATGCTTCCACGCAGATGGGGCTCTTGCCCTCGGCCACGCGGTCGGCGCAGCCGTCGCACTTCACGCCGCGGCCGATTTCCTTGTTGACGATGGGCACGTTGTAGGGGCAGGTTTCCACGCAGGCTCCCACGCCGGTGCACTTTTCTTGGTCGATGTTCACCAGGCCGTTCTCCGGGTCTTTCACGATGGCGCCCTGCGGGCACTTCGCCATGCAGGCGGGCTTTTCGCAATGCTGGCAGCCCAGGGACACATGGTAGGCGAACGTGTCGGAGGTGTAGGTGCCGTCGCCTGCGTCGGTCCAGTTGCCGCCTTCGTAATCGTATACGCGGCGGTAGGCTATGTTGACGGGCAGGTCCTTGTAGTCCTTGCACGCCATTTCGCAGGTGCGGCAACCCGTGCAGCGCGTGCTGTCGAAGTAAAATCCATACTGAGTCATGTCGTCTTCCCCCCTTTATGCCTTGGTGACTTGAGCGATGATGGAATGCGCAGGACCGTTGCCCTTTGCCAGCGGCGTGGGCTTGTACGTGGTCAGCGTGTTGACGCATGCGCCTTCGTCCACGCGGTCGCCGCCCATGTCGGCCTTGTGCCAAGCGCCCTGCGGAATGCCGATGGTGCCGGGCACGATACGCGGCGTCACCTTGGCTTCGATGCGGATCTCGCCTGCCGGGCTCTTCACGGCCACCTTGTCGCCATCTTTGATGCCGCGCGGATCGGCGTCCATGGGGTTGATCCACAGCTGCTGACGGGCTACGGCCTCAAGCTCGGGGATGAAGCCGAACGAGGAGTGCGTGCGGCTCTTGTGATGGAATCCCGAGCAGTACAGCGGGTACTCGTCGGTGACGGATCCGTATCCCTGGAAGCCAGGCGTGAATACGGGGATGGGGTTGATGACCTCGTCCTCTTTGAGCTCCCACGTAGCGGCGATGGTCGCCAGCTGCTCGGAGTAGATCTCGATCTTTCCGGAAGGCGTGCCCAGCGGGTTTTTCGCCGGATCGTCGCGGAAGTCCTTCAGTCCGATGGACGGCTCGAGCGCGCGCTTGTAAATGCCCTGCGCCTTGATCTCGTCCCACGTGGGCATCTTGCCGTCGGCCTTGGCGCCCTCTTCGTACAGGTGCTGTATCCATTCCTCCTGCGTGCGGCCTTCGGTGTACTCGTCCTTCTTGCCGAATTTGTCGGCGATGTCCGCGCACACGTCGTAGCTGGTGCGGCACTCGCCCGGGGCCTCCTGGGCCGGTCCGCCCACCACGACGGCTGTGTAGTACTCGGAATAGCCCTGCGTCTGCATGTTCAACTGCTCGGAGCGCATGGCGTCGGGCAGCAGGATGTCTGCGTACTTGGCGGAGTCGGTCATCACCGTGTCCCATACCAAGATGAATTCCAGCTTGCTTTCGTCCTGCAGCACTTCGTGCGTGTAGTTGATGTCGCCGTGCTGGTTGGTGATGCAGTTGCCGGCGTAGTTCCACAGGAACTTGATGTCGCTGCCCAGCTTGTCGGCGCCGATGATTCCCGCATTGGTGGCGGTCATGTCCTTGCCGTGGTCGACGGCGTTCACCCACTGGTACACGGGGATGGCGGTCTTGATGGGGTTCTTGAACGGCAGGGAGCCGACCAAGTACGTGGGCGGCTCGGCCTCGCGCTGGCCCGTGTTGGTGCCCGGTAGGCCCAGCTGGCCGATCAGGATAGGCAGCATGCTGATGGCGCGGGCCGTGTCCTCGCCGTTGGTGTGGCGCTGCGATCCCCAGCCCTGGCAGATGAACGGAGCCTTGGCGGCGGCGATGGCAGCGGCCAGCTCGCGGATCTTGTCCGCCGAGATCTGCGTGATGGGGGCGGCCCACTCGGGGGTCTTCTCAACCATGTCGTAGCCGGTGCCCATGATGTAGTCCTTGTAGGACTTGTTCTGGCCCTTGGCGGACTCGGGCATGGTGTCCTCGTCGTAACCGACGCAGTATTTGTCCAGGAACTCCTTGTTCACCTGGCCGTTGGCAATCCACTCGTGCGCGATGGCGGAGCACAGCGCAGCGTCGGTGCCGGGGCGGATGGGCAGCCACTCGTCCGGATGGCCCGATGCAGACTCGTTCAGGCGGTAGTCGATGTTGATGATCTTGCCGCCGCGGCCGTTGACGGCTTCGCGCACCTTGGCGAAGTCCCACACGGCGTTCGCGCCGCCCATGCGGGTTTCGGCGGGGCTGTTTCCGAACATGACCACCAGGTCGGATGCGCGCTCGGCCTCGGAGAACGAGGAGGCGTTCACGTTGTCGTACGGGCTGTAAACGCTGCCCTTCTCCTTGTCGCTGCCGAACATGTACGGCATGACGGCCGACATCATGTGCGTGGAGTAATCGTAGCCCTGGTTGATGAAGCCGCCTAGCAGACTGAGCAGGCGCTTGCTGGGGTTGCGCCCGGTGGTCGAGTACATGCCGGTGGCGTAGTTCACGTAGATGGCTTCGTTGCCGTACGTGTCGATGACGCGCTTGAGCTCGCTTGCAATGGTGTCGATGGCCTCGTCCCAGGAAATCTGCTCGAACTTGCCTTCCCCACGCTTGCCAACGCGCTTCATGGGATACAGCAGGCGGTCAGGGCTGTTGATCCAGCGGCGCATGGAGCGGCCGCGCAGGCAAGCGCGCGCTTGCAGGTCGGCGTCGCCCGTGTTGTCGGATTCCATGTAGACGATCTTGCCGTCGCGGGAATGCCACTGGAAGACGCAGTTGCCGCCGCAGTTCACGTTGCACTGGCTCCAAGCGATCTGGTCGCTTGTCGCGGCGGCGCCGTCTTTCGCGGTTTCCTCGGCCTTAGGTGCGCAGCCGTAAAGCGCAGACCCGGCGGCTCCTGCGAGCGCGACGCCCGCGAGCGACCCTTTGACGAACGTGCGGCGCGACAATGTCGATTCGTGTACGGTCATAGTTCCCTCCCTCTGACTGTGATTGTTCCTCTCGCCGTGTACAAAAGTACCGGAAAGCGACGGGGGAAGAATCACACTCGTCATGTGATTTAAGGGTAAAACCCCAGGTCGCGGTATAACCATCCCATGAAAATCGCCAATGCGTTTCCTTGCGGGGCCGCGCTCGTATGCTACCATGCTTTGCAGTATGGTACCGGAGGGGGTGGCAGCTACATGACGCAATCGGCGGCGCGAACGCACGTGTCCAGTTGGGGCTATGCGTGCTTTCTGACGGTTAATGCGACGTCGATATGGGGCGGCATCTTCCCGTTTTTACCTCTCGAGTTCCAGACCGCTGAAGTTACGCTCACGTTCTTTTTGGCTCAGGCCCTGGCGTTCGGTGGAGCGTTCGTTGCCAGCATGTTCGGCTCCTACTACATTCCCGGCGGTGCGCGCCGCATGCTAGTTGCCCTGAGCGCGCTTTTGGTGTTCAGCGGATCGGCGTGCCTTATCGGCGCCATGTACGCGACGGTGGCGACGTTGGTGCTGGTGGCGGGCGGCGGGGTTTTGCTGGGCGTTGGCTGTGCGGGCATGTTCATGCTGTGGCAGCGGTATTTCGCGTCGCTTTCGGCCGAACAGGGGAACTTGCGGTTGATCGTGGGGACCGCTATAGCGCCGTTCGTTTACTTTGCGTTGTATCTGGTGCCCATTGCGCTGACCGCGTTCTTGATCCCGCTTGTGTTCGTTCCGTTGTGCGGCCTTTGCGTAACCCTTTCGGTGCGCGAAATGTTGGTTGACCAGCCCATGTTCGAAGACGTTCCGCGTCAGCATCCGCGCGTGTACCGGCAGGCGGTGGCGGACTATTGGCGAAGCGCCCTGTGCGTGGGATCGCTCGCTTTGGCCAGCGGCGTTATCCGCGGCATCGCGCTTCTGCACGAAGAGATCGCCGCGGTGGTGAACAGCGCGTCCATGCTGGGTTCCTTCGTTTCGGCGGCGGTGCTGCTGGTTCTGTGGTACCGCATGAGCTTTCGCTTCGGCCTCACGTCGGTGTTTCGCGTGGTGTATCCCGTCATTATCACGGGGTTTTTGCTGCTGCCGTTTCTGGGCCCGGGGTACCTGAACCTGTTCGCGGGCTTTACGTATATGGTGTTCTCGCTTGTGCAGATGCTCATGATGATGCAATGTGCGCAAATCTCGCGCGATCGCGGCATCAATCCCGTGTTCATTTACGGGTTCTTCGGCGGCGTTGCCTACATTATGCAGAGCGTGGGGTTTCTGTTGGGATGGGTGAGTGATTTCGTATCCGTGGACGGGCGCGAGTGGTTGTTCATCGTGGCGATGGCGTCGAGCTACGTGCTGGGCCTTACCCTGCTTGCAGCAACGGGCACGCTGTTCAAGTCGATTGCCTCGAAGGGCACCGTGACGGCGGACCCCATCGAGTTTCTGCCTCTGGGCATTTCCCAGGGATCGGGCCGTGCCGCTCGCAAGGCGACCGCCGGTGCCGACGGACCTGCCGAGGACGCCGATCCGTCGTCGCGCAAGGGCGCGTCGTCCAAGAAGCGGCGCAATCGCCCTTCGGCTTCCGAGGATGCGGGCGCCATTCGCGATCGTACGTCGAAGCAGTGCTTGCAGCTGCAAGAGCGCTACGGCCTGTCCATGCGCGAGACCGAGGTGACGGAGCTTATCGCGCGCGGAAACAGCATGGCGTCTATTGCCGAACGCTTGGTCATCAGCGAGAACACCGTGCGCACGCATGCCAAGCACATATATACGAAGCTCGACATCCACAAGCGCCAGGAACTTTTGGACATGCTGCACGAGCTGGAGGGATAGGCGGGTCGTGCGCTGTCCGGCACCGAGCGCTTCCGGGACGGCCGTGCTCGGGCGCGGCGTTTGCGGCGGCTTGCCATGGCGCCGGCGCTTGTTGCTCGATTTTGCGCCAAATGTTGCGTTTTCGGAGCCGCAAGCTCCCTTCGTCGCCCTTCCCTTAAACGCTCCGCTCCATCATCCCAGCTCATAGGGATGCGGCTTTCGGGATCGCTGGGCCATGCGTAACATTGCTGTTAGAATTGGCCAGTCAGGGATCGTTTTCATGCTGACGTATGAACGTGTGGATGCGCGTGTTCGCTCGCGGCGGTCCCCGGGTCGGTTGAACGTTGCAGTGCTATACTGATGCCCGATCGACTGAAAGGCATGCAGCATGACGGCACAAGAACTTCCCAATGGATTCACCGGCTTTGCGAACCGCAAGCCGCTCGGCTTCGAGTCGGCGCGTTCGGCTATCAACGCGAACGCGCGCGGTGCAGGGTCGTCGGGCGGGCAAAGCGCATACGAAGCGACTTCGGCGGCGTTCAACAGCGGCGCGGAAGGCGCGTTCCAGTACGCGCGCGACCATGCGCGCCCCGATGACGAACCGGCGCAGTTCGATCCCGACAAGCTGCGCTTGATTCCTACCACCGATCGTCGATGGGCCTGGACCGAGATCGACCTCAATGCAATTCGCTACAACGCCACTATGATCAAACAGCGAGTGGGGGCCGGTGTGCGCGTGATGGCCGTGGTCAAGGCCGACGCGTACGGCCATGGTGCGGTGAAGTGCGCCAAAACGGCGCTCAATTCCGGGGTGGACTACCTGGGCGTCGCCACGGTGGATGAGGCGATCGAGCTGCGCGAAGCCCTGGTGAACGCCCCTATTCTAGTGTTATCCCAGCCGCCGCTTTCCGCTATTCCGCTGCTGCTTGCGTACAAGGTCATGCCAAGCGTGTACACGCCCGATTTCGCCATCCAGTATGCGGAAACGGCTGATGCGTACGGTATGAAGGCGCCTTATCATTTGGCGGTGAACACCGGCATGAACCGCATCGGCGTCCGTCACGACGAAGTGGTCGAGTTCATGGGCCAAGTGAGTTTCCACCGGGCGCTTGATCTGGTGGGCACGTTCACGCATTTCGCCACGGCGGATTCCGCCGAAACGCTGGATTTCCAGATCCAGGTCAAGCGTTTCATCGAGGCCGTAACCGCACTGAACGTGGCGGGCTTCAACCCCGGCATCGTGCACGCGGCTAACACGGCGGCTGCCATTCGGTACCCCGACGTGCATTTCGACATGGTGCGCCTGGGCGTGGGCCTGTACGGCCTGCATCCTTCGTCGGTGACGCGCCCCCTGATCGATTTGAAGCCGGTCATGAGCGTGCATGCGCGCATCTCCGACGTGCGCACGGTTCCCATGAGCGAGGGCGTAAGCTACGGAATGAACTACCGCAGCCCCGGCAGCGTGAAGATATGCACGCTGCCTATCGGGTACGCCGACGGCTTGCGCCGCGGGCTTTCCGGCAGGACCGACGTTATCTTGAAGGGACAGCGCTGCCGCCAGGTGGGCAACATTTGCATGGACCAGTGCATGTTCGAAGTGGACATGCGCACGTATGCGAACCGTCTCAAGCTTGACCCGCAAATCGGCGACGAAGTGCTGCTGGTGGGTCGCGAAGGCGATTCCGTTGTGACCATCGACGACATGGCGAACACCCTGGGAACCATCAACTACGAGGTTGCCATCGGGTTCAGCCATCGTATGCCCAGGTACTACGTGTAGATGGGGGATCAGATGACCAAGCCGCACGTCCCTTTGGACGAAATTCGCGCGCAGGTGGAAGCGTGCCGGAAATGCCCGTTGGCCGACGGTCGCACGCAAACCGTGTTCGGGGTGGGCAACCCCGAGGCGCGCGTGCTGATCATCGGGGAGGCGCCCGGTAAGAACGAAGACCTGCAAGGCGAGCCGTTCGTCGGCGCGGCGGGCAAGTACCTCAACGAGCTTCTGGCCGTGGCGGGGTTGACGCGCGAGGACGTGTTCATCGCCAACGTGTTGAAGTGCCGCCCTCCGGGAAACCGGAACCCGCGGCCCGAAGAGATCGAACTGTGCGCATCGTACTTGCGCGAGCAGACGCGCACGATCGACCCGGATTTCATTGTGACGCTGGGCAACTTCTCCACGAAGTTCATCCTGAAAACGGACATCGGCATCACGCGCCTGCATGGCACGCTGCAGCATGCGGGGAAGTTCAAGGTGTTCCCCATCTTCCATCCGGCCGCGGCGCTGTACGACGGCAGCAAACGCGAGGCGCTTGAGAACGACTTCGCAACGTTGGGCGAGCTTTTGCAGGCATCCGGCGCCGAATGACGCGGGTGCGCGACGTGCGCTATCCGCTGCGTCATGCAGCCCCGTCCCCTGGCGAAGAGGCCTTTCGCCAGGGGACGGGCGTTTCTACAGCCATTTCTTTCGCTTGAAAATTGCGAGCTCCACCAAGATGATGCCGATGGACAACGCGATGACCGCTTGATAGCCCCACGACCAGTCTATGCCGGGCATGTGCGCGAAGTTCATGCCGAACCAGCTGGTCAGCAACGTGAGCGGTGCGAAAAGCGTCGTGACTACGGCGAAGAACTTCATGGTGTTGTTCTGCTGGATATCTATTTGGGCTTGGTAGAGCTCGCGCAGTTGCAGGCTGTACTCCTTGAGCGTGAGCGAGCGTTTGAGCAACCGCTCGACCTGCCGTTGCAGCACCAGGAACAGATGCGCTTCCTCGCGGGCGAGCAGCTTGTTCTCGTTCTCTGCCAAACCGCTGGCCATGTCCACCAGCTGCTGATAGTACGTGTCGATGCGCAGCAACATGCGCCGAAACGTCAACATGCGCCGGTTGTTCCCGTTCATGCCGCGGTCGATGATGGCTTCTTCCACATCTTCCATTTGGTCTTCCAGGTTGGCCAAAAACGAAAGATCTCCCTTGATGAACAGCTTCATGCACTCGAACAGGCAGTGAGCCGCAGTGGGCTGCTTGATCACGCCCTGCGCTGCCACGGCGTCAAGGACATCTGCGCACGTGTCGCCTTCGTCCACGAACACGAGCCTTTGCTTGTCCAGATAGAACGTGAAGCATGCGGGGCTCTCAAGAACATGCTCTTTGTCCGGGATGGCGAACGACCCGATCAGGCATGAGGGGAGCACGTCGAGGTACGTGCTTTCGGTGGCGGACAGCAGTCGAAGGGTTTGCCGCGCCTCGGAGCCGAGCTCAAGCGCATCGAGCGCGTCAAGTTCTTGAGGGGCGAGCGCGAGAGCGATTGGGCGATGCTCCGGGGCATCTTGCAGAGAGGGGACGGGCTCCATACGATTGTCGAGTGCGTAAACGCGCGCCATGCTTCCTCCTAGCAGTGTCGGTTCAGGAACGGATCCCATGATTCGAGCCTATCACGCACTCCCGAACAAGGCATGCTTCGTCAAGGGTTCGTTGCCGTTGGCGCGCTGTTTCGACCGGTCGCGCCCGCGGCATTTTCTCGGGATGCTTCTTCGCGCGCGCCACGCGCCTTTGACCGTGCGGAAACACGTCCGAAACAATCCTCGCAAAGGCCGTTTGCTATACTGCCACCTTAGTAAGCGCGAATCGGCACCGACACCCGGTGCTGTTTTTGTTCTAAGACGAGAAGGGTGAGGGCGAGTGTATCCCATCGAACGAGTTGAGGCGTTGAACCCCGAAGTCACCCGCATGGTCGTGCGGGCTCCTGAGATCGCGAAGAAGATCAAGCCGGGCCAGTTCATCATGCTGCGCATCGACGAGCATGGCGAACGCATCCCGCTGACTATGAACGATTGCGACGCTCAGGCGGGTACCGTCACCATCGTGTTCCAGGCGGTGGGGGCGACCACCATGCGTTTGGCGAACATGAAGGCGGGCGACGCGCTGCTTGATTTCGTGGGCCCGCTGGGGAACCCGACGGAACTTGCCGGCGCGCGTCGTGCGTGCGTGATCGGCGGCGGCTTGGGAACCGCGATCGCGTACCCGCAGGCAAAATGGCTGTACGAGCAGGGTTGCGAAGTGGACGTGATCACGGGATTCCGCAACGCCGACCTCATTCTGTTCGAAGACGAGATCAACGCCAGCTCCACGCGTCAGATTGTCATGACCGACGATGGGTCGAACGGCAACAAGGGCTTGGTGACGCAAGCGCTTCAGCAGCGCATCGACGAGGGCGCGAACTACGACTTGGTGCTTGCCGTGGGTCCGGTCATCATGATGAAGTTCGTGGCGGCCACCACGAAGCCTTACGGCATCAAAACGCTCGTTTCCATGAACCCGCTCATGATCGACGGCACGGGCATGTGCGGCGGTTGCCGCGTGAAAGTGGGCGATGAATACCTGCATGCGTGCGTGGACGGTCCCGACTTCGATGGGCATCTGGTCGATTTCGACGACGCTATGCGTCGTGGGGTGATGTACCGCTCGTTTGAATCGGCGGCGCGGGATGCTGCGGCGGGTCGGATAGCCTCCGAAGGCCGCGATTGCGGGTGCGCGTCTGCGCGCGGCGACCGGAAGGGGGCCTAACATGGCGCGGACCAGCTACGAAGTGAACAAGCAGAAGACGATGGTTCCCATGCCCGAGCTGGATCCCGTCGAGCGTGCCAGAACGTTTGACGAGGTCGCGCGCGGGTATTCTGCCGAAGAGGCCATGCTGGAAGCACGTCGCTGCATTCAGTGTCCCACGCGGCCCTGCGTGCATGGCTGCCCCGTGGGCATCCCTATTCCCGATTTCATCGAGCAGGTTGCTTTGGGAAATTTCGCCCGAGCGTACGCCATCGTGAAGAGCGCGAGCGCTTTGCCGGCGGTGTGCGGGCGCGTGTGTCCGCAGGAAACGCAGTGCGAAGGCGTGTGCACGCGCGGCAAGAACGGCGAGCCGGTTGGCATCGGTCGTTTGGAGCGTTTCACGTCTGACTGGGCGTTCGAGCATCCGCAGGAGGCCGCCGCCGCGATTGCCCAGCAGCGCGCCGAGGAAGCCGCCGCTCCTGTTGCGGATGCGGATGGCGAAACCGCCGTTGCGCCCTATGTCGATCTTTCGGGCAAGCGCGTGGCCGTGGTGGGCTCGGGCCCTGCTTCGCTCACGTGCGCAGGCGAGCTGGCCAAGCTTGGCTGCGACGTGACGGTGCTCGAGGCCCTGCACAAGCCGGGCGGCGTGCTGACGTACGGCATCCCCGAATTCCGTCTGCCGAAAGACCTGGTTGAGCGCGAAGTGTCCAAGCTGGGGGACAGCGGCGTTTCGTTCGAGCTGAACACGCTGGTGGGAAAGCTGTACGACATTGACGAACTGCTGGATGAGCGCGGCTTCGACGCCGTGTTCGTGGGAACGGGCGCCGGTTTGCCGGCTTATCTGGGCATCGAGGGCGAAGGCCTCAACGGCTCCATGGTGGCAAGCGAGCTTTTGACGCGCGTGAACCTTATGAAAGCGTATCAGTTCCCCGAGTACGATACGCCGGTGTACGCGGGCAAGCGTTGCGTCGTGGTGGGCGGCGGCAACGTTGCCATGGACGCCGCGCGTACGGCGAAGCGCTTGGGCGCCGACGTCACCGTGGTGTACCGGCGCAGCCGCGACGAGATGCCTGCCCGTGCAGAGGAAGTGCACCATGCCGAGCAGGAGGGCATTCGCTTCCAGATGCTCACGAACCCCAAGCGCGCGCTCGGCAACGACGAAGGTTGGATCACCGGCCTGGAATGCGTGCGCATGGAATTGGGAGAGCCCGATGCCAGCGGTCGCCGTCGCCCGCAGGAGGTGGCGGGCAGCGCGTTCGTCATGGATGTCGACATGCTGGTCATGGCCGTGGGATCGAAGACGAACCCGCTTATCGCAAAGACGACTCCTGGTTTGGAGGTTACCCCTCGCAGCCTTATCGTTGCCGACGAGCGTACCTGCGCTACGTCGAGGCCGGGCGTGTTCGCCGGCGGCGACGCGGTGATAGGCGCGGCGACGGTGATCCTGGCCATGGGCGCGGGGAAGCGCGCGGCTGCGGGTATCGCGGAGTATTTGTCGCAGCAGTAGCGGTTGTCCGGTCGCCGTGCTGTTTGCGGGGTGTTGTGCTATCTTGGGGGCGAGCGTTTCATGCGAAGCGCTCGCTTTCGTTTTGCAGAGGAGCTGATCATGGAATTCGACCCTATCGCCTACATCAACGAACCGCGCTGGCAGGCGTCGCGTCTGGGGCTCGACCGCATTCGCGAGCTGCTGGACCGCTTGGGTCGTCCGCAGGATCGCATGCGGTTCGTCCACGTTGCCGGCACGAACGGGAAGGGGTCGACAAGCGCGTTTCTGTCTTCCATACTGCGCGCTGCCGGGCTGTGCACGGGGCTGTTCACCAGTCCGTTTATCGAGACGTTCGAAGAGCGCATTCGCGTGGATGGGCGTTCGATTTCTCTAGAAGACCTTGCGGCGGTAACGTTGGAGGTCAAAGACCATGCCGAAGCGATGGCTGCCGAAACGGGCGATCATCCTACCGAGTTCGAGCTGATGACCGCTGTTGCCATCGAGCATTTCGCGCGCAGCGGATGCCAGGTTGCCGTGCTTGAAGTGGGGTTGGGCGGTCGTCTTGATTCCACGAACGTCATAGATGCTCCCGAAGTTGCGGTCATCACGCGCATCGGCTTGGACCATACGGCGCTGCTGGGCACCACGCTTGCCGCGATTGCCGGGGAGAAGGCCGGTATCGTGAAAGCGGGATCGACCGTCGTGTCGTGGCCGCAAGGGGCCGAGGCCATGGCCGTGATCGAGCGGGCTGCTTGCGCATGCGGCGATACGTTGGAGAAGCCCGATTTCTCTCAGCTGAACGTGGAGCCGGTCGAGCGCCGCACTGTGGGGGATGCGGGCGCGCAGGTGCATGTGCGGCCGTTTTCCTATCGGGGAGAAGCGTACGAGACGCAGCTTTTGGGCGCCTATCAGCCCATGAACGCTGCGCTTGCCATCGAGGCGGCGTTTGCCCTGCGCGCGCGCGGATGGGATATTTCGAACGAGGCTCTGCGGTCGGGCGTTGCGCGGGCTCAGTGGCCGGGGCGTTTCGAAGTGCTGCCAAGCCGGGACGGCCGACCGACGTTCGTGATAGACGGCGGGCATAACCCGCAAGGCGCGCAGGCGCTTGCCGACTCCCTGCGCGACGTGTTTCCCGGGAGGAAGGCCGTGTTCGTGATCGGGGTCCTGGAGGATAAGGACTACCCGGCCATGTTCGAGTCGATCCTGCCGCTGGGCGGCGCTTTCGTGGCCGTCGCGCCTCCTAATCCGCGTGCCCTTCCGGCAGCGAAGCTGGCGCGCGCCATTCGTTGGACGGGACAGGATTTGCTGGGGTGCTCCGCATGCGTGAGGCCCTACGAGGCGCGCGACTTCGACGACGCGGTGGCGAAGGCATGCGATCTGGCTGGACCCGAAGGGCTGGTGTGCGCATTCGGCAGCCTGTACAGCATAGCCGAGCTGCGCGCAGCGATGCGCCGCGCGGGCTGGTAGGTCGGAGCGGCAAGCCGGCTTAGCGCGAGGATGTTCTGTGCAGCCTCCGTAGAAACGCGAACATCCGAACTTTGAAACAGCAAATTACCGTATCAACGGAAATAGTCCATCGGAGACCGTTGGGGCTTATTGCTATAATTCCTCCCCGATAAATCCCCGATGGAAGGAATCCTCCATGGCCGTGAATGTGACGGAAGGGAACTCTGTATCCGGAGATACGGTAAAGTTCTCGTCGTATGCCCTGCATAAATGCCTCATCGGCTTTGGCGCCATCAACGGCGTGCTGAACGCTGGCATATTTTGGCTCATGCACGGTGGCGATGTGACCATGCAGTTCGATCTCGTCAGCATCGTGGCCGACCTCGTCATCACGGGCCTTATTCTGGGCGCGATCCTGTTTGCGTGCGCGGTTCCGCTTACCAAGAAGGATATGCGGGCGGGCGCGTTCATCGCGCCTGAGACGTTCGGGGGCGTTGCGAGCATCGTTCCGCGCAGCTATGGCGCCGCGATGCTGGTCGTGGGCGTTGTCGCGGGCGCTTTCATGGGGCTGTTGGGCGTTGTCGCCGCGTTCGCGCTTTCCGCGCCCCTTCCCATGGTGGCCATGATGGTGCTCAAAGGCTGCGCGTGCGCCTTCGGCGGCGCGGCGGCGGGCTATTTGTCCCTGGTGTTCACCACGCGCTCTTTTGGCGGCGAATAAGCTTCCTTGCGCAGGGTCGGCTGGCGTTAATCGTGCCGACGCACGAAAAAAGGACCCGTACGGGTCCTTTTTTCGTGGATGGCGAATCGTTACAGCGAGTCTACGTACGTCACGAGGTCGCCTACGGAGTTCAAGCCTTCGGGTTCGCCGAAGTCGACTTCGCACTTCTCTTCAAGGTCGCAGATAAGCTCTACCATGTCGAGCGAATCGATGCCCAAGGAGTCGAACGTGGATTCTTCCGTCACGTCGGCGGGATCGATGTCCAGGTTCTCCTGCAGCACTTCCTTGATGGTGTCGATAGTGGGCATGAATCTTAATCCTCCTTTTGCTTGAGCAGGCCGTACCCGCCGTCGTCGCGGCGATACAGCACGTTGACCAGGCCGCTGTCGCGGTCGGTGTAGGCGTAGAAGTCATGGCCCAGAAGGTCGATCTGGATAAGCGCTTCCTCTTCGGTCAGCGGCGCGAATTCCATTTCCTTCACGCGCACGACCTCGTCGTCTGCAAGTTCCTGCATGAGGCCGTCAACGTCGAGCTCTCCAGCGGCGGCGGGCTGGATGCGAATGGTCTCGTCTTCGGCGCGCAGCTTGCGATCGATGACCTTCGTCTTATATTTGCGCAGCTGGCGGACCACCTTGGCGGCGGCCACGTCGATGGCTGCGTACATGTCTTCTTCGCTCTCTTCGACGCGAATGATGTGGCCCTTCGTGCGCAACGTCACTTCGCAGACGGCAGGGCGGGGGTTCGCGGGGTTTTTCTCGACGAACAGAACAACTTCAGCTACGAGAGGATCGATGTCCATGACTTTCATGGAATTGCCGATCTTTTCTTCGGCGTACTGACGCAGTGCATCGGTTACGGGCATTTTGCGTCCGGTGACGGTAATGCTCATAGCAATCACCTCTTATTTCGTGGCGAATAAAAAAACAGCTCGGTCAAGCGCCTGGCCTGGTCATGCGGGCAAAAATAACGCTTCTTCGTCGCATTGAAAGCCGACTCCTTTCGTCGAACTGATAGGAATAGCATAGCGCAAAACCCTTAGTTATGGAGGGCTATTTTCACCATGTTATGAAATCGGTTTAAAAACGTAGCGTGGATACAAGGAAGTGCCGGACGATGGTGGATAATACGAGGGTGTTTTAGGGGAGCGCCGCGTGCCCGGCTCCCGCGATGACAGGCAAGAGAGGCGCCCCGAAAGGGTCGCGGGCATGCGCTAAGGCAATTATGACTGATACGAACCAAGAAGGCATTCAGCGTATTTTCATCTCGGAGGTTCAGGGCCATCAGGCTCGATATTGGAAGCTCATCCAGTTCACTCATTCGTCTACGAAGGCTGCCGGAGCCATGCTGCTTGCCGCAGTGGTTGCGCTGATCGTGGCGAACACCGGCGCTTACGAGGACTTTTTGCACTTCTGGCACACTGAGGTGGGCTTGTTCTTCGGCGATGCGTTCGCCGGCATGTCCATGGCGCACATCATCAACGACATCTTCATGGCCATCTTCTTCTTGCTGGTGGGCTTGGAGGTCAAGTACGAGCTGACCGTGGGCGAGCTCACGAACATCCGCCAAGCCCTGCTGCCCATCATGGCGGCGCTTGGCGGCGTGATCGTCCCCGTCGGCATCTATCTGCTGTTCAATGCGACGAACCCCGAAACGGCGCACGGTTGGGGCGTTCCCACCGCAACCGACATCGCGTTCGCCCTGGGCATTCTGGCGTTGCTGGGCAACCGCGTTCCCAGCGGCGTCCGCGTGTTCCTGAGCACGCTGGCCGTTGCCGACGACATCATGGCCATCCTGGTCATCGCCATCTTCTACGGTCAGAGTCCTTCGCTGTTCTGGCTGGGGGCCGCTGCGGCGGTGCTGGTGGTGCTGGTTTTGATGAACCGCAGCCACATTTATTCTCTTGTCCCGTATCTGCTGATGGGCGCTGTGCTGTGGTACTGCGTATTCATGTCGGGCGTACACTCCACCATCGCGGGCGTGCTTCTGGCTTTCGCGATTCCTTCGGGGTCGCGGGTTGACCTGAAGAGCTTCACCGATTGGTCGGGCACCAAGGTTCGGCAAGCGCGCGAAGCGTTCGAGCCTGAGATGCCGGTTATCGCGCAGGGCAAGTACATCGAAACCGTTTCGTCGCTCAGCCGCGTGGCGCGCCAGGTGGTGCCGCCGGCGACGCGCTTGGAGCACAAGCTGTACCCGTGGGTGTACTTCGCCATTTTGCCGCTGTTCGCGTTGACGAATGCGGACGTGAGCTTTACCGGCGTGGACGTTGGGGCCATGCTGACCGATCCGGTCCTGTACGGCGTGCTGCTCGGCTTGCTGGTGGGCAAGCCGCTGGGCATCATGGTGATGAGCTTTGCCATCGTGAAGAGCAAGCTGGCATCGCTTCCCGAGAACGTGAACTGGGGCCATATGCTGGGCGCGAGCATCTTGGGCGGCGTCGGCTTCACGATGGCCATCTTCGTGGCCAATCTGGCGTTCGACGACGAGGCCCTGGTCGCCACGGCGAAGCTGGGCATTCTGGCCGCCTCGCTTTTGGCCGGCATCATCGGCTTCTTGTTCCTGCTTTTGCAGGCGCGGCGCGCGCATAAGCGCGGCGTTGCCTACCTGTCCACGGCTCGCGATGACGACGAGAACCTGCAAACGGCCGACCGCGATGCAGCGCGCGAGTGCGAGGAGATGCTTCGCGACATCGAGGACCCGAAGGTGAAGGAAGAGTTCGCCGCCGCCAATGCGCGTGGGCATATGTTCGAGATCGTGGTCGATCTGGGTCCGACCGGCCTTTTGGGCGGCGGGTCCATTGGAGACGTGCGCGAGGCGCTGCGCGAAGAAGTGGCGCGCGTGTTGCGCGAGGAGGGCAAGGAGGACTTGCTGGAACAGGTGCAGGAGGATCTGCACGAGAACCAGAACAAGCCTCCGCTGGTGAGCGTGGAGGAGGCGTTGGTGCGCGAAGGCGGCGAGGCGGCTCGACAGCGCGCGCTGCGGCGCGAGGGGGACGACGCTACCGGCATGTCCGAGAAAGAATAGAAGCCACGTTGCGAAGGAATGACATGGAAGCAGCTGCTATCGTTCTAGCCGCGGGTGCGGGCACCCGCATGAAGTCCAAAAAGCCCAAGGTTGCCCACGAGGTGCTGGGGAAGCCCCTGGTGCGCTGGGTGGTGGACGCCGCTCGCGAAGCGGGCGTCGGCCGCGTGGTGTCCGTGGTCGGGCATGCGCGCGAACAGGTGCTGCCTCTGGTCGAAGGCGATACGCAGCCGGTTGTGCAGGTCGAGCGGAACGGCACGGCGGGAGCCGTGCTGGTGTGTGCCGAGGCGCTTTCCGGCTTCGACGGCTCGCTGGTGGTGCTGTCGGGGGACTGCCCGCTGATCACGTCCCGCACCATCGCGCGCTTGGTGGAGGAACGCGAGCGCAATGCCGCCGCGTGCGTGGTGCTGACCATGGAGCCTGCCGATCCGTTCGGGTACGGGCGCATCGTGCGCGAGGCGGATGGATCCGTGGCGCGCATCGTGGAGCAGAAGGACGCAACGCCCGAAGAGGCCGCTATCCGCGAGTGCAACTCCGGATTCTACTGCTTCGACGCACGCGCTTTGTTCGACGCGCTGGCGCAGGTTGGCAACGACAATGCCCAGGGCGAGTTCTATTTGACCGATGTGCTGGAGATTTGCCGCCGTGCCGGTCGTCCGGTGCTGGCGTTGGCGTGCGACGACGCTTCCGAGTGCTTGGGCGTGAACTCGCGCGCGCAGCTGGCCGAGGCCACGAAGCTGCTGCAGCGCCGCATCAACGCCGCCCACATGGCCAATGGCGTGACCATGACCGATCCCGACCAGGTGTGGATCGGGCCGGACGTGGTTATCGAGCAGGACGTGGAGCTTTTGCCCCAGACGTTCTTGATGGGCTCAACGCGCGTAGGAGAAGACAGCGTGATCGGGCCGAGCTCCCGTTTGACCGACACGACGGTGGGTCGCGGTTGCACGGTTGACGAGACGGTGGCCGTGGAAGCGCGCCTGGACGACGGCGCGACGGCTGGTCCGCGCGCGTATCTGCGTCCCGCCGCCCATCTGTGCGAAGGCGCGAAGGCCGGCACGCATGTGGAGATCAAGAAGTCCACGGTGGGCAAGGGGTCGAAGGTGCCGCACCTGTCCTACATCGGCGATACGACCATCGGCGAAGATGTGAACATCGGCGCGGGCTCGATCACTTGCAATTACGACGGCAAGAAGAAGTGGCCGACGGTTATCGGCGACGGCGCGTTCGTGGGCAGCGACACCATGATGGTCGCTCCGGTCACCATCGGCGCGGGCGCGATCATCGGCGCGGGATCGTGCATTGCCAAGGACGTTGCGGCCGATGCGCTGGCGCTGACGCGGCCCGAACAACGCGAGATTCCCGGTTGGGCCGCCAAGAAGCGCGCAAAGCAAGCGGAAGCCTAAGGAAGCGAAAAGAAGAAGCTGAATCTGCGACGGGGCGAGAGATCGCCCCGTTTTCCGTATGCGCAGCGTCGCCC
Organism: Paraeggerthella hongkongensis; assembly: GCF_003726035.1. Taxonomy (GTDB): domain Bacteria; phylum Actinomycetota; class Coriobacteriia; order Coriobacteriales; family Eggerthellaceae; genus Paraeggerthella; species Paraeggerthella hongkongensis. The sequence goes on along the minus strand of NZ_QICD01000010.1, from coordinate 29,063 downwards.
GAAACGTACGGTTTTTGCGGGAATTCCGTACGTTTCGGGCGACGATGCTCGACGGCGCTCCTGCCGGGAGAGGGGCGTTGCGCCTGCGCGTTCGACGACCCTCTTGCGGTCAATCTGCGAAGAAGCGGGCGTTCCCCCTGTGCGAGCGGACCACCTGCGGATACAATGAGACGAATGGGATAGGGGGCGACGGCTGCGCAGCGCGGCGGCCCATGAAGCGACGCAAAGGAGCGCGTACATGACGGAAGTGCAGAAGAGCATGGCCCTGTTCTCGGGGTCGGTTAACCCCGGGCTCGCTGACGAGATCGCGAAGGACCTGAACGCCTCGCTGGGCAACGTCAAGCTGGAGAAGTTCGCAAACGGCGAGATCTACGCACGTTACCAGGAGAGCGTTCGCGGCGCCGACGTGTTCCTGATCCAGTCGGTATGCGGCGCGGACGGCTACGATGTGAACGATGCCCTCATGGAGCTGCTCATCATGACCGATGCCGCCAAGCGCGCTTCCGCTCGCTCCGTTTCTGCCGTGGTGTCGCATTACGGTTATGCGCGCCAGGACCGCAAGGCCGCTCCCCGCGAGCCCATCACCGCGAAGCTGGTCGCCGACCTGCTGGCTGCGGCCGGCGTGGACAACGTGATCACGGTGGACTTGCACCAGGACGCCATCCAGGGCTTCTTCGATCTTCCGGTGAACCATATGACGGCCATGCCCATCTTCGTGGACTATTACAAGTCCATGGGGTTCAATCCTGAAAAAGTGTGCGTCGTGTCGCCCGATGTGGGTCGTGCCAAGGCTGCCAAGAAGTTCTCCACCATGCTGGGCTGCGACATCGCCATCATGCACAAGGATCGACCGAAGCACAATCAAGCCGAGATCACGGCGCTGATCGGCGACGTGAAGGACAAGATCTGCATCCTCAACGACGACATGATCGATACTGCCGGGTCGCTGGTTGCCGCCGCGGCTACGCTCAAAGCGAAAGGCGCTGCGGAGGTGTACGCATGCGCAACCCACGGCCTGTTCAGCGGCCCGGCCTATGATCGTATCGCGAACTCCGTCATCGAAGAAGTGGTGGTCACGAACGCGGTGCCCGTGCCGTTGGAGCGCCAGACGGGCAAGATCAAGGTGCTGTCCCTGGCGTCGCTGTTCGCCGAGACCATCAACAACGTGTACAACAACGGCTCGGTGGCGTCGCTGTTCGAGTAAGGGTTCCGCCGTTCTGCGAACAGCGGAACGAGCCGACGCTGCGAAAGGCCGTGGCGCCCCATCTTCGCGCAATGGCGAAAGCTCGCGTACCGAAGTGCGCTCCGCCTTCGCCATCCCCGCGAATTTCGGGTGCCGCGGCCTTTCTCGCTGACCTATACGTGTAACTTGCAAGTGGAAAGCTGAGTCTCATGTTCTTAATCGTTGGCCTGGGGAATCCGGGCGAGGAATATGCGCATACCCGGCATAATGCCGGATTCGACACCGTTGATGCGATCGCCGAGGAAGTGGGCGCGCGCTACTGGAAAACCGAATGCGGCGCCCTCACGGCGAAGGGCGTCTACCGCGATTGCGATGTGGTTCTTGCCAAGCCCCAAAGCTACATGAACACCTCGGGAGGTCCCGTCAAGCAGCTCATGAACGCTTACGGCGTGGAAGCGGATCACGTGATCGTGGTGCACGACGAGCTGGACATCGATCCGGGAACGGTGCGCGTGAAGTTCGGCGGCGGCCATGCAGGGCATAACGGGCTGCGTTCCATTTGCGACAAGCTGGGGACGCGCGATTGGCTGCGCGTGCGCGTCGGCATCGGTCGCCCGCCGGGGCGCATGCCGGTGGTCGATTGGGTTTTGGGGCTTCCCAAGAAAGAGGCGGCTGACGATTTCGCTTACGCGGTCGATCGGGGCGCCCAGGCTGCATTGTCGCTCGTGCAGGTTGGTCTGGAGAAGACCCAGCAAGCGTTCAACTAGTGGAGGCTGCTCGGGCGGGGCGGGGCTGGGCCGATGGTTCTCTTCCGTCCCGTTCCGTTCCGCCCCGCCCCATCCCGCTTCGTTCCGCCCTGGCTGGGCGGCGCGGCGTCTCCGAAACGCGCGTATTCGAGCCGCGATGAACGCTGGTAGAAGCGCCTTTTCCCTGTGGCGTCGGCGAATCTCCGAACCTGTCAAAACGGATGAGTTTTGCGGCGATTTTTCGCCTTTCGGCACGGGGTTGCCCAAGGGTGTTTTTTATCGCACCTGGTCACAGGCTTGTCCTTCAAGTTTATCCTTGACCGAGGACCGGCAAAACTCGTCCGTTTTGACAGGTTCGGCGATTCGCCGCGATGCGGTTGGGCTGCGTGCTCGTATTGCGTGCGAAGCCGCATGGCCGAAAGGGCGCGGCTTGCTGCGGATTGTCTGCCGAACGCGAGCAATCCTTCGGGCATGCGAGCGGTCTTGCCCCTATGCCGTCAGGGCGTTTGGGCTATACTGGGGCTTGCGAAGGGCGCGGTTTGGAGCGGAGGCGACATAGTGGGCGATGGCCAGGTGAAGAAGCGCGGCGCGGTGTACGCGTTGTTCGCCATTGTAGTGCTGGCCTCGGCTTCGGGCAATCTGTCGCAAACTGCGGTGAACGCCATGTTGGCCGATATCATGGGCGAGTTCTCTCTTTCTGTTGACCTGGGGCAATGGCTTACAACCAGCTATATGTTGGTTTTGGGCGTAACGGTGCCCGTGGCCACGTTTCTTTCAAGGCGGCTTTCGGTTCGCCGGCATGTGTTCCTGGCGCTCTTGTTTTTCTTGGCGGGCGCGATCGCCGATCTGCTGGCGCCCAGCTTCGCCGTTTTGCTGGCCGGGCGCGTTCTGCAAGCTGTTTCCACCGGTTTGCTCATGCCCCTTATGCAGACCATCGCCATGACCAGCTTCCCGCCGGGCCGCCAAGCTACCGCCATGGGCATTGCGGGCGTGGCCATGGGGTTCGCTCCCAATATCGGGCCGACTATCGGCGGGGCCATGAGCTTCGCATGGGGCTGGCGCAGCTTCTTCGTGCTGCTGGTCGTCATCACCGTTGCGCTTGCGATTGCCGCGGCGGTGGCTATCAAGCCGGCTCCTGCGCGCGATACGGGCGCGCGTTTGGATGTCGTGTCGCTGACGATGTCCACGGTTGGATTTGGCGGGTTGCTGCTGGGGTTCTCGAACGCAAGCAGCTTTGCGCCCAGCAGTCCGTTCATGTGGGCTCCCATCGTGCTGGGCGCGTTGTTCTTGGCGTTGTTCGTTCGTCGGCAAAAGCGGGTCGAGCATCCGCTTATCACCATGGAGATATTCGCGTCGCGCCAGTATGCAGCGGGATTCGTGGCGCAGAACCTGCTGAACGCCTCGTTCATGGGCATCACGCTGATCGTGCCGCTGTACGTGGAAGGCCTGTGCGGAGGAACTGCGCTTGAGGCCGGGGTGGTGCTGTTGCCGGGAACGGTGGCTGCGCTGCTGCTGAATCCGCTTGCCGGCGTGCTGACCGATCGCGTGGGCGTGCGTCCGGTTGCGGTGGCGTCGGGCGTGTTTTTGGCGGCGGGCGCCGTGCTCATGTCGTTTTTGGAGGCCGATACGCCGTTATGGGCGGTGACGTTGTGCCAAGCGGTGCGCGCCGTGGGCGTGTCGGGCCTGGTGGGGCCGTTGACTTCGTGGAGCTTGGCGAAGCTGCCTCGACCTATCGTGGCTGACGGGTCGTCGTTTTGCATTGCTGCGCGGCAAGCGTGCGCGTCCCTGGGGACGTCGATCATGGTGTTCGCCATCACGGCGGTGGGCGTGACGTCGGCGGGCATGGCAGATCCGGCGTTGGCGTATCAGGTCGCCTTCGGTTTCTCGGCCGTTATGGCGGTGGCCACGCTCGGGTTCATTGTGGCGAAGGTGCGCTAGGGCGACCGGCCCGCGTCAGTATACGATGGGATTGTCTTCCAGGCCGTAGCAAGCTAGCTTTTTGGCGTCGTATACCCGTATGCGGCTTCGAGTCCGCTTGAGGACGCCTTCGTTCTCAAGCGCTGCTATCAGCTTCGTGCACGTGGTGATGTGAATGGCTAGCAGCTCGGAAAGTTGATTGAGCGTCAGATTGCATTCGATGTCGAACGTGCCGTCTGGTTCGGGTTTTTGGGTGGCGCACAGCTTTTGCAGCCACATGATCATGCGTTTGGTGGACGATTGGTAACCCGTGTTGCTTATGCGGTGCCCCATCTGGGCAAACGACAGGTGGCATACATCGATGAACTCGTAGAACAGGTCAGGATCCTGCTGGACAAGCTCGTAGAGCTGTCGTTGCGTGAACGCGAACAGGACGGTGTTTTGCGTAGCTACGAAGCGGGCCTTGTATCGTCCGATCGAAGCGTAGTCGTTGTATTCAGCCGAGAAGGCGTTTCCCGCGTTGCGCCAGTACAGCGGCATGCCGCCTCCTGATTCTTGTTCGAACGTGGCGGCTATCTGTCCTTCGTCGATGTAAAAGTAGTACGGGTCGTCTATGGTTTTCGCGCTCGTGCGGATGTATTCACCTTTGAACAGCTTTTTCTTCCGGCCAAGCTCTTTGTATTCGGCTATTTTCAAACGTCGGAACGGCTGCGTTGGTATGAGAATGGAACGATAGTCTTGCTCGGTGGCCATATGACGTCTCCCCAGTGATCATGTGGTTCCGGTACGATAAATCCCCTAGAGCGATACTATCACTTTCATGCGCCCGCGCCAACGGCGGGTGCCGTACGTTCGGCATTGACCGTGTACTATGCCTCCTGATCATAGGTGAAATCTGGTCTGCGCCATGTTGCGGGTGGCGCAGAATCTTAATTCTTCTTGTTGCGGGCGCTTCTGGAACGACTCCTTTCTAGCCCGTAGAGTTTCCCATGACGAAGCACGAAGGGGGGAGGGGCGCTGGCTCCGTTCTTCTCGTGTAGGAAAACAGGAGGAAGGACAAGGGGATGACGAGGTATGGAATGGCCATCGACCTGCGTAGATGCGCAGGTTGCGGCGCTTGCGTCGTGGCGTGCCAGATGCAGAACAACCAAAAGCCCGGCGTGTCATGGAACAGCTTGGACGCGTGCGAATGGGGGCGCACGGTGGGCGAGTCGGGTCGCGCGTACGTGCCGCATGCGTGCATGCAATGCGACGATCCCGAGTGCGTCAACGTGTGCCCTACCGGCGCGAGCGTACGCCGCGAGGACGGCATTACGGTGATCGACTACGAGCAGTGCATCGCATGCGGGTTCTGTATGTCGGCCTGCCCGTACGGTGCGCGCAAGCTCAACAACGCCAAAGGCAACCTGTTCGGCACCGATGTTCCCGCGCCGTACGAATCCTACGGCGTGCAGCGTAGCCTGGTGGCGGAAAAGTGCATCTTCTGCGAAGGTCGCTTGGCCGAGGGCAAGCAGCCTTCCTGCGTGGTGAACTGCCCGGGCCGCGCGCGCTACTTCGGCGACCTGGACGATTCGCAAAGCGCAGTATCCCAGTTCATAGCGGCAAGCGATGCCGTGCGTATTGACGAGACGTCGTTTTATTACGTGCCTGTAGCGGGCATGCCCAACGATGCCTTGCCGTTTGCGGCCTCGTCCCAAGACGTGGTGCGCGAGCAAGCTGCGCCGGGCATCGATCCTGTGGTGCTGGGAGCGGCTGGCGTTGCCGTAGTCGCTGCGGGCGTGGGCGCGGGCGTGGCTGTGGCGAAATCGAAGAAGGGGAAGGAAGGGGCATAGCATGAGCGAGATGACCAACGTCACCCGCCGCACGTTCCTCAAGGGCGCGGGCGCGGTTGCAGGAACGGCCCTGGTGGCCGGCGGCTATAACATCGTGCATCCTGAAGGGGCCGTGGCTGAAGAGGCTCCCGTCGAAGTCAAGTACACGTACTGCGACATGTGCAACCATGTGCCGAAATGCGGTATAGCCGCCTCGATCAAGGACGGCAAAGTGGTGCGCGTCGAGGCGCGCGAAAAGTATCCCGCCGACCCCATCTGCGCGAAGGGCATTTCCAGCTTGCAGGAGCTGTACGACCCGCATCGCATCACGTACCCGATGGTGCGCACGAACGCGAAGGGCGGCGGCGCGCCCGAATGGGAGCCCATTTCCTGGGACGATGCGTACGCGCGCATCGCGCACGAGTTCAATCGTATCAAAGAGGAGAGCGGACCTGAATCCGTGCTGTTCTACTGCGGCGATCCCAAAGAGCCTCGTGGCGCGATGCAGCGCCTTGCCACGCTCTTCGGCTCTCCCACGTACGGATCCGAAAGCTCCACGTGCGCGGCGGCTACCTGGATCTGCTCGCAGCTGGTTACCGGTCAGCTGACCATGGGAAGCGATCCTACCGACGCTACGGCAAGCTGCTTGGTCTGGTCGCTCAATCCTGCCTGGTCGCAGCCCTATCGCTTCGGGGATATGATGAAGCACAAGGAGCGCGGTTGCAAGTTCGTAGTGGTTGATCCGCGCATCACGCCGACCGTGACCGGGTTGGCCGACGTGCATTTGCAGCTGCGTCCCGGCACCGACGGCGCGTTGGCGCTCGGCTTCATCCATGTCATGCTGCGCGACGGTCTCTACGACAGGGAGTTCGTGGAGAAGTGGACGCACGGCTTCGACGAGCTGGCAAGCTACGTGCAGGAGTTCACGCCCGAGCGGGTTGAGGAGATCACCTGGGTGCCTGCTGCCAAACTGGAGGAAGCGGTCAAGATCATCTGCGAAAACTCCCCGGCTACGCTCGTGTCCAGTTCGGCTGGCGCCTGCCATGCCACGAACGTGGGCAATTTCCAGCGCGCGGTGTACTCCATCATCGCCTTGACCGGCGATCTTGACGTGGCGGGCGGCCTTTCCATGGGCCCTGGGCTGCCGTTCGACTATTCGGCGTCCACTGCGGCTTTCCGTTTGGAGAACATGTACGCTGAAAAAGGCTTGCAGGACATTCGCTACGACAAAGACGACTTCCCCGTATGGGCGCACTACTTCAAGATGATCCAGACGGCGCATCTGCCGGAGTTGGTTGCCGACGGCAAGATTCGAGCCGGCTTGCTGCTGGGCGTGAACTCCATGATGTGGCCGCAGACGCCCGAGTACCAAAAGGCTATCAAGGACATGGAGTTCACGGTGGCCATCGACTATTACATGCGGCCTTGGACTCACGATTTGGTGGACATGCTGCTGCCTGCCGCCATGTGTTACGAGCGCATGGCCCCGCCGGCCGTTTTCGGGCGCAAGATATTTCATCGTGATCCGGTGGTGGAGCCGATGGGGCAGTGCCGCGAGGATTGGCAGATCATCCTGGAGATTGGTTGCGCGCTGGGCTTTGAGCAGGAATGCTTCGGCGGCAGCGTTGAGGCGGCGCTCGACGACATGTATCGAGGTGCGGGCATCGACATTTCTCTGGACCTGCTGCGCGCGCACCCCGAAGGCTATGAAGTGCCTGGTGGCGTGAAGGGCGAGCGAAAGTACGTCGACGGCCTTTTGCGAAAGGACGGCAAACCAGGATTCAATACTCCGACGGGCAAGATAGAGTTCGTGTCGGAGATTCTCAAGCGGTACGGCTTCGAGGGCCTGCCGGTGTTCGAGGAGCCGGTGCACAGCCCTGTGAGCACGCCCGACGAGGCGAAGGATTACTCGCTGGTGTTGAACAGCGGATCGCGCGTGCCGTATTACACGCACTCGAAGCTGCGCGATCTTCCCTGGCTCAACCAGTTCATGCCCGATCCCGTGATTCGTCTTCATCCGGACGATGCGGAAAAACGGGGTATCGCCGAGGGCGACCAGGTACGCGTGTTCAACCAGTTTGGCGAAGTTGTCATGAACGCGGAGATCACGAATCTTGTGCTGCCGGGCGTCGTGGACGTGTTCCACGGGTGGCATCAGGCGGACATCAACCTGCTGACTACGCGCGACTTCGATCCCATCACCGGGTTCCCGCCGTTCAGATCGGGATTGTGTGAGGTCGAGCGCACGGGCAAGGGCCGCATCGTCGCCTAGAGGAGGAACTGACATGACGCAAGAACAAGATCGGGAGGCTTCGGCTGTTCCGGCGGCGAAGGGGTCGGCGGTAAGTGCCGACGCGGCGAGTGCTGGCGCGAAGGATGCTTCCCGGGGTGATGGGGCGAGCGGTTTCGAGCGGCGTCGCGCGCGCCCGCGCCGATGGATTGCCGTGGGCGTGACGGCGGCGGTTCTGGCTGTGGCCGGGGCAGGGTTTTGGGTGTGGCACGAGCAGCCGAGCTTCTGCAACGCTATTTGCCATACGCCGATGGACCCGTACGTGGAAGGATATTACTCGCAGGATCCGGCTCTTCTGTCGGCAGTGCATCAGGGCGCCGATGTTACGTGCATGGGATGTCATGTGCCTACGCTGAGCGAGCAGTTGGCCGAAGGCGCCGTCTGGGTGGCCGGCGGGTACGATTTACCCCTTGAGCAACGAAGGTTCGACGACGGATTCTGTCTGAACGAGGCGTGCCACGACACGTCGCGCGAGGGTCTTGCGGCCGCCACGCAGGATCGAGCGTACAATCCGCACGAAGAGTACCATGGCGAGCAGTTGGCTTGCGGCGATTGCCACAAGGTTCACGAACCGTCGGTCAATGCTTGCACGCAGTGCCATGCCGACGCCGACGTTCCGGATAACTGGAAGGCTTACGGTTCTCGTTAGCCCGCGCTCTAGCTGCGAAAGGCCGCGATTCCGTGCTGCAACGGGTCGCGGCCTTTCGCGTTGCGCGAAACCCTAGCTCTCGGGTGCGTTGCGGGCGATATCCGCCTTCGTCACGTTGTCGGGCAGACCTGCCTTCGGCATGTCGAGCGCGCCGGCTTTTTCGCGACGGTGCAGATCCCACAGCATGAGCGCCGCGACAACGACGAAGGCGCTGCCTCCGATGGCGCCGGTTGCCAACGGCCCCACGAAGGGGTTGCCGCCCGTTGCCGAGAACAACAGCACGGCGCTCAGGAATCCGTTGATGGCGCCGTGGCCGATGGCTGCGGCCAGGCAGCTTCCCGTGCGCACGGTGACGTACGTCAGGAAGATGCCTACGACGATGCAGAAGACGCACATGGCGGCAATGCCTGCGAACGGCCAGCCGGGATAGTCCATGCCGTAGTTGTGCCCGATCGCGGTGAGCGGCGCGTGCCAAAGTCCCCAGACCACGCCAGTGACCAGCAACGTCGGCACGATGCCCAGGCGTTCGGACACCTTTGGCACCAGATAGCCGCGCCAGCCCCATTCCTCGCCGAACGTTGTGACGATGTTGAGCGCGGGGGCCAGGAACACGGCCACGGGCAGTTGAACCAGCAGCATGGTGCGCAGCTGATCGGCGGGAATGTTCCCCGCGCCCGCCGTTGCGGCTGCCTGCTGTTGAGAGGCGATCATGGTGGACATGCTGGGGTCGAAGTCGTGCGGGAATGCCAGGTAGTACGCGCCTGCGCCGACGATGGCCAGCGCCGCCGGCGCGAACCATGCGACAACGAACCAGAGCGCGGATTTCTTGAACCGCTTAGGCTTGATAACGCTGTTCTTGAAGCCTTCGCGCGTGACCAGGCGCGTGATGAGCACGCCCAAAGCGGGGAAGAACATAGCCGCGCCAACAACAAGCTGCGTGGCCATGGCGGGAACGCCCTCGATGCCGCCCAGTGCTATCGGGTAGACGATGGCAAATTCGTATGCCCAGGTCAGAGCAAAGGTAACAACAAGAAATACCACGATTCGCTTCATGGTGCCTCCTTTCGATAGGCAAAGTGCGCCGGTGTCGTTCAGGCGCTGCAGCCTGCTTCGCGACGCGCTCTGTTCGCGTTGGCTTCGCAGGCTTGCATCTTTGTTCCATCTGTTATAGCATAAATATAACAAAGAAGAAAGACGGTTTACGGCAAGAAGAAGGCGGGGTGCGATCGAAATGATCTTGCGCATCGACCAGAAGGCGGAAGAGCCGCTGTACCTGCAAATACGCAGCCAGATTATCGGCGCCATCGCCCGTGGCGAACTGGTTCCCGGCCAGTCGCTGCCCAGCGTGCGGTCGCTGGCAAGCGATCTGGGCATCAACCTTCATACCGTGAACAAGGCGTATGCGGTGCTGCGCGACGAGGGGTACGTGCTCATGCGCGGCCGGTCAGGGGCGTTCATCGCCGACCCATGCGAGGAGGATCGGGTCGACCGCGCGCAGGTGGAGCTGGCGAAAATGGAAGGCGAGCTGTTCGAGTTGGCGCTGGCCCATCGCGCACGCGGCGGCAGCTGGGGCGAGTTTCTGGAATGTGCGAGCGCGCAGGCGGCGCGCGCGTACGGGGCGGGCGAGTGCGCGGATGGTCCGGCTGCGTCGTCGTCAACGCTGAACGGCAGGTCGGGCGTTTCGCGGTGCGCCGATGCGCTCGGAGGTTCTCGGGTTTTCGGGAAGGAAGCGTGATCGGGCTATGGGGGCACCTGCAACTGAATTCGCATCGGCGATGCTTGTTCTCACGATATCGCTGATTCCGCTGACCGGCCTTATGACGGTGGTGACGCCGTTTCTCATGCGGCGCGGCGAGGTGTTCGCGGTTACCGTGCCCGATGCGGCCGCTCGCGATCCGTACCTGCGGTCGCTCAAGCGCCAATACGCGATTGCCATGCTGGGGCTTACTACGATTCTGACGGCTGCTGGCGCATGGGGTGCATGCACGCAAAACCCGAGCCTTGTCCTTGCGACGCTTTGCGCGGGCACGCTGCTGATCTGCGCTTGCAGCTACGGGCTGATGCTGTTCTTCCGCGCCAAGGTGAACGCCTATAAAAAGGAGCGCGGCTGGAAGGCCGAAGCGCAGGAATCCGTGGCGGTGGTGGGCGACGCGCCGGTGCCTCGCGCGGTGTCGTTCAAGTGGAACCTGCTGTACATACCGGTCATGGCCGTTACGCTGCTCATCGGCGCGGTAGGCTATGCACAGATGCCCGATCTGATTCCGCAGCATGTTAACTTCCAGGGCGAGGTGACGGACTACATGGAGAAATCCCCGTTCGTGATCCTGGCGCCCGTGCTCATAGTGGCTTTCATGGCGGCTTGCATGGCGTTTTCCCATTGGACTATCCTGCGGTCGAAGAAGCCGTCCGATCCGGGTGCGCCCGCCACGTCTGCACTGGCGTACGGCATGTTCGCGCGCGCTCAGAGCATTCTCCTGGTGGCGGGCGGCTTGATTCTCAGTTTGCTGGGGCCGGTTATGGAGCTTGCGTTCATCGGCGTGATCGGCATAGCTGAAGCGGGCGTGTTCGTGGTGGTGCTGGCGTTGGCGTTGGTGGCGGGGTCCATCGTGATCAGCGTGGTGTACGGGCAAGGCGGCGCGCGCGTGTTCGCGCGCATGGGCGGCTCGGAAAAGCTTTTGGCCGACGATGACGAGCATTGGAAGCTGGGCGTGTTCTACTTCAACCCCGATGATCCCAGCCTGTTCTTGCCCGAACGATTCGGCATCGGCTGGACTATGAACTGGGGACGTCCCGCGGTTTGGGCCATCATGGCGGGCGGGTTCGCGTTGACGGTGGCTTTCGTGGTTGCCGTCATGGTCATGATGTGACGCCTGCTGCACCGTGCGGCGCTTTCCGGAGGCGCCGAAGTCCGATTTCGCTGTGGGCGATGCCGGTTTCGCTGGCAGCCGTAAAGGCATCGTGCTGATTGCTAGAATCAAACTTCCTGAAAAGTCGCTGCGGCGGCAAGATGCTCATAGGAGGACGATTCGTGACGACGGTATCGATCGGACGCGCGCAGGACGACGCAAGGGATTGCGGCACGCGGAGCTTCGCGTGCATGATGGGCGCAGTGGCTGGACTTCTTTGCGCAGTATTGCTGGCTTGTCCTGCAACGGCGTGGGCTGACGACCCCACTGGCCCTTTTCATGTTGAAGGCGGCACGACGGGTGCGGATTATCCGGCACGCTACAACATCGCCGACAACGGATCAGGTAACTCCCTTGTTAACGCGGGTGTGGAACTTGGCGATTTTGTTGTGATCGGCGGCGAGTTGGATACTGACTTCACCTGGTACAACGGTGTCCTTACCGTGAAAACCTCCACGCCGATTGAGATACTCATGAAAGATGGCGTTAACCAAACCACCAATAGGATTTCGATTAGCCTGAATTCCGATAAGGAGTTGGCCCATGTCACGCTGGCTGGCGTAAGCATCAAGCAGACCGGCTCTTTTGCTGCGATGAGAATTGCGATGGGGAGCGTTAGCCTCGTGCTCAAAGACGGAACGCAGAATGAGCTGGCATCGGGACCGAACAGAGCGGGGCTGCAAAAGGAGACGGGTGCTTTTGTTCCTTTGACTATTTCGGGTGGCGGCAAGCTTACGGCAACGGGTGGTTCCTATGGCGCCGGCATTGGAGGAGGCTTCGCTGGAGAGGTTTCGAGCGTTGTCATAGCCGGTGGCGAAATTGTCGCAACGGGCGGAAGCTACGGTGCTGGCATCGGCGGCGGAAACGGCGCGAAGGGCAACGATATAACCATAGACGGCGGTTCGGTTATCGCAACGGGCGGTTCCCGTGCTGCCGGCATTGGCGGTGGAGACGGAGGGCTCGGCAACGGCGTGACCATAACGGGAGGCGACGTTACCGCGAAGGGCGGTTCCATGGCCGCTGGCATTGGCAGCGGTTCTCTCGTATATGGTTCTAACGCGAATGACATCGCCATTAAAGGTGGCGTGGTCAAGGCGGAAAGCGGAGGTCAAGGCGCAGCTTGCATCGGCAGTGGGTATTCGGGGGCGTACGCCTCGATTGCGATCACCGGCGGTGCGCTTTCTCTTACTAAAGTAGGGGCTGGGCCCTACCTGGGCGGCAGCGATGGTGCGTATGTAGACATCAAAGGAGGCCTGTTCGCCGACAGCACGCCTGTGATCGACAACAAGGTGTACGGCGTTGCGCCTGACAGTGGATACAAGACGATGGCGAACGAAGACCCGGCCACCAAAGACGCGTATCCCCTGACCGTTGTGAAAGCGCCGGAACCCAGCACCCTCACGCTCAAGCCGGCAGGCACAAGCCTGGTCTACGACGGCGCAGCACTCGAGGCGGCTGACGTGGTGGCCACGGCTCGCTACGGTTCAACGCCAGCCGATATGGCTGCGGATGTGGCGTTCACGCATAAGACCGCATCGGGCGCCCAGCAGGCGGGCCTGCCCAAGGATGCGGGCATCTATACCATCGAAGCCATCCTCAAAGCCAAAGACGTGGGCGGCGTACATTACGAACAAAGCAAGGTTGAAGGCCAGATCACCATTGCGAAAGCGCCCCTTACCATCACGGCCAACAGCAGCGCTATCACGTACGGCCAAAAGCCGGCAGGTGCCGGGGTGTCCTGCAGCGGCTTCGTGAACGGCGAAACGGAAGCCGTGCTGACGGGTGCGCTCGACTACGATTTCACGTATAGCCAGTATGGCAATGCGGGCGACTACTACCTCACGCCCAAGGGTCTGACCAGCAACAACTACAACATTTGCTTCGAGTCCAACAGGCTGATCGTGAACCCGGCACCAGCGCCGCAGGTGACGGGCGCCTCCTTGGACGTGAAGTTGGGCGTTGCGTTTGACTACACGTATACGCTTGATGCGCTGCTTCCTGTTTTAGAGGACGCGTGCTCGTACGGGACGCTTGCGTATTCGCTTGCGGATGACAGCGGTATGCCTGCCGAACTGTACACGCCAGGCACGGCGACCATCGCGCAGAGTGAGCTGACGCTGCCTATTCTTGAGGCCGCTGACGTGAGCGTTGGCCCCGTCGGGCTGCTTGTCATCCAGATTGAATCGCAGAACTACCGGACGTTCTCCAACGCCATTATGGTGAACGCGGTGGAGCGCGAGGTTCTAAGCGCTGCGGTAAGCGCCACTCCTTCGACCTACGAATACGACGGCAGGACGCTGGGCGACGCGGTTGCGCTTTCCGGCGAGGCCAAGAATGCAGCCGGCGAGGTGGTGGCCGGTACGTTTGCCTGGAGCAACCCTGACGCCGTGCCGACTCCGGGAGATCATCTTGCTGCATGGACGTTCACGCCTGAAGACGCCTTCAACTACCAGTCTCTGACGGGCGTCGTGCGTGTCACGGTGACGCCCCGGGTTGTTGACCTGGCGTGGAGCAACACCGAAGGGCGCTTCTTCGGGGACGGCAAGCAGGTTGAAGCGGTCATCAAGGACGGTTGCATTCTGTCTGGCGACGAGGTGGGCGTGACAGTGGGCGGCGGCGACGCGCGCGACGCCGGGGAGCATACGGCAACGGCAACGCTGACGGGCGCGCAGGCGAGCCGGTACGTGCTGGCGGACGATATCGCGCGCGCTTCTTACGCCATCGCGCAGTCCGGATCCGAGTTCAAACCGGGAAGCGTGCAGGTTCTTGACGCGCAGGGCAACGTTGTCGAAGGTGCTGCTTCTTTCTCGTACGGCCAGAAGGTGAAGGTGACGGCGAAGCCGACGCCTACCGGCGAAAGCGCTCCGACGCGTGTTCGCACGCTTAGCGCGGCGAATTCCGCTCCCGCCTCATCGGGGCAGATGGCGTTGTTCTATGGCGCCGTGCAGGTGAGCGAAGCGGTCGATGCGGACGCCGAGGGCGTGTATACGCTGGAGTACGACACGGCGAGCGGCTGCATTCCCGTTGGTGCTGCGGTAACCTTGACGGCGCGCTACGTTGCTTCGGGCAACATGGCCGAAGCGAGCGCAGTCATTGAGCTCACGGTGCATCCCAAGGCGGTGGGCCTGGAGTGGTCCAACATCGAAGGGCGCGTCGAGGGCGACGGCAAGCAGGTCATGGCCAAGGCGCTGGGCGTTTTGGCGGGCGAGGACGTTGCGGTGACCGTCGAAGGCGCAGACGCGGCCACGGCGGGGAAGCATACGGCCACGGCGGTAAGCTTGACGGGTGCGCATGCGGCCAACTACGCGCTGCCCGATTCCGCCAGCGTATCGTACGAAGTGGCTGCAAAGGGTCCCGCTGGCGGTGGGGACGTTCCGTCTGCTGACGAAACGAACAGCGCAGGTGGCGCAGGCGGCAAAGCGGCGAAGCCCCTCGTCTCTACGGGCGACGGTGCAGCCGGAGCCGCCTTTGCGATGATTGCGATCGCCTTTGCTGCGGTGGCGACTGCGGTTGCGGCGGTTGCGCGATGCCGTCGAGGACGCACGCAGTTTTAAGAATGGGAACGTCGTGTCCGTGCTGTTTCGCTATCATGGGGAGTGGAACGTAGGCGAAGAAGGATGGACACATGGCGTTTTTGCTTGGCTGCGAGAAGGTTCGGGTTGAGTTTCCGACCAAAGAGGTATTTGAAAGCATATCGCTTGGCGTCGACGAGGGCGATCGTGTTGGCATCGTCGGACGCAATGGCGACGGGAAGTCGACGCTGCTCGCATTGCTGGCCGGCATGCAAGAGCCCGACGAGGGGCGCGTCCTGAGGAACGGGACCGTGCATGTGGGCGTGCTGGCGCAGTCCGACGCCCTGCGCGACGAAGACACCGTCGAGCGCGCGGTTGTGGGAGACCGTGCTGAATACGAATGGGCGGGCGATGCGCGCATCCGCGAGATCATCGCCGGTTTGGCATCCGACATTCCTTGGGATGCGCAGGTGGGCACGCTGTCCGGCGGGCAGCGCCGCCGGGTCGACCTGGTTCGCTTGCTCATCGGCGATTGGGATGTGCTGGCGCTCGACGAGCCCACGAACCACCTGGACGTGCGCGCCATCACCTGGTTGGCCGACCATCTCAAGCGGCGGTGGCGCCAGGGGCAAGGCGCCCTTCTGGTGGTCACGCATGATCGCTGGTTCCTCGATGAAGTGTGCACGAGCATGTGGGAAGTGCATGACAAGGTGGTCGAGCCGTTCGAGGGCGGGTATTCGGCGTACATCATGCAGCGCGTCGAGCGGGATAGGCTGGCGGCATTGGCCGAGCAGAAGCGGCAGAACGCGCTGCGCCGCGAGCTGGCTTGGCTGTCGCGCGGTGCCCGCGCTCGCGCAACGAAGCCGAAGTTCCACGTGGCCGCGGCTCAGGAGCTGATCGCCGACGTTCCTCCCTTGCGCAACGAGCTGGAGCTCAAGCGCATGGCAATGGCGCGCCTGGGCAAGCAGGTGGTGGATCTGGAGCACGTGACCGTGCGCTTCGACGGCGCCGACCAGCCGATTCTCGACGATGTGGAATGGATTATCGGGCCGGGCGACCGCTACGGCATCGTGGGCGCGAACGGCGCAGGTAAAACTACGCTTCTACGCACCATTCAAGGACTGCAAGCGCCTACGTCCGGTTTGGTGAAGATTGGCAAGACCGTGCGTTTCGCCGTGCTGTCCCAGCACTTGGACGATCTGTCCAGTTTGGGCGACGATCGCGTGCGTCAGGTTATCGGGCGTTACAATCGCCGCACGATGCTCGACGGCAAGGAAATGACACCCGGTCAGCTGCTGGAGCGCTTGGGCTTCACGAACGCCGATCTGAATGAGCCGGTGTGCGATTTGTCGGGCGGCCAGAAGCGCCGCCTTGCCTTGATGCTGATTCTGCTGGATGAGCCGAACGTGCTCATCCTGGACGAGCCGGGCAACGATCTGGATACGGATATGCTTGCCGCAGTGGAGGACTTGCTGGATGCGTGGCCCGGCACGTTGCTGCTGGTCACGCACGATCGCTACCTTATGGAGCGCGTGACCGACCATCAGTTTGCCGTCATCGACGGCAAAATCCGTCATCTGCCTGGCGGAGTCGAGGAGTACCTGCGAATGACGGACGGCGGCCCGACCGGCAGCGGCGGTGCTCAAGCGTCCAAGCAGGCTTCGTCTGGCGGCGAACGCGGATCGGCGGGCGCCGCGGGCCGACCGGACGGGAACGGGGAGCCTGCTTCGGATTCTGCTTCCGCGGGCGCTTCTCTTTCGGGTGGGGAGATTCGCACGTTGCGCAAGCTGATGCAGTCGAACGAGCGGAAGATGGACACGCTGCGCAGCAAGGTCGAAGGAGTGCGGGCGGAGATGTCGACGGCGGATCCCTCCGACTTCATGGCGCTCGGTGATTTGCAGGCGCGTATCAACGATCTAGAGGCGCAGGTCGACGCGCTTGAGGAAGAGTGGCTCGAAGCAGCGGAAAAGCTCGGCGAATAGGGCGCCGGGCCGCCGCACCGGCGACAGCCAGGGGCTGCGTGCAGTAAGCGAGGGGCATTGTCGCCCCAAACGGACGCTTTGGCACTGAAAAGCGTGCGTTTGGGGCGACAATGCCCCTCTGGCGTGCACCCGCGCGGGCCGGCAGTCGGCGCGGGTGCACGCCGACCAGGGATGTGGGCTAGCGCCAGCTGGTTCCCGTGCGGTCGTGGTCGTTTGCCGCGGGCGCAGGCTTCGGCGCCGGGGGCGGCACGGGCGCTCCGGACGCAGGCGGTTGCGGGGTCTCGTTTTTCTGCGAGGCATGATTCGTCCCGCGCGACCAGGGATCGTTCTGCTGCTCGTTGGCGTGCGCGATCTTCATCCAGGCGTCTTCTTGACGCGCTTCGGCAATCCAGTCTTCCTTCGACTTGGTGAACACGCTGCCGATCAGACAAACGATGCCGCACAGGATTCCGCCCACCACAAATGCGATCCAACTAATGTAGAACCCGCCTTGGCCGTCTCGGATGGCATCTTTGAGCGCGTTTTTGTCCAGGCCGTTCCAGGTGCCGATCTGATCGAACAGCGGCACGAAGCCCCACACCAGGAACACGATGGTCGCCAGCATCATGATGCATCCGCAGATAACGCCCATGATGCGGTCGGCGCGCACTTGCTCAGGCGTTTTGACGATGGCGGAAGGCGGCAGATCGGCTCCCAGGTCTTGACGATGCGCAATGTAGGTAAGCTCGGACAGGTCGTACTTCGACTTTTGCATGCCGGCCCAAATGAGGATCCCCACGGCCAGGGCCATTGCGAACATGAACGGGCCCATCAGGAGCTCTTCCATGTGAATCCCGCGCACGACGTCGAAAGAGGCGTCTTCCGGAGATAGCCCTACCAGGAAAATCACGTCAAGTAGAATGAGCCCTACGCCTCCGGCGATCATGACGGGATAGCGCCGTCCGAATCGCTCGAGCACGTCGGGGGAATAACGCGGCTCGATGGAGGGGTTGCGGCGTTTGAACTCCGCGTGATTCATCCCGCCGACGATGAGAAGCATCACGCCCACGACCACGAACGACAGCAATACGACGGTTTGCAGGTTGCTCGGCCATCCGAAGGTCTCCAGCAGCGCGATCACGCCGACGCCTACCAAAATGAGCCCCACGCCCATCGCTATGGACAGGTTGTAGCGGTTCATGTGGCGGTCGTAGCTCTCGGTGTCGTTTTCCTTTACCACGTGCACGCTTCCGCGCATGAGGTCGTCGAGGTTCGTGTGGAACAGGTCGCACAGCGCAAGCAGCTTGTCCATTTCGGGGTAGTTCGTGCCTGCTTCCCATTTCGATACGGTTTGGCGCGACACGCCGAGCTGTTCGGCGAGCCCTTCTTGGGTCACGCCGTAGTGTTGGCGAAGGTAGACGAGGTTGTCGGCGAAGCTCATAGCGGTGGGTTCCTTCCGTTCGTTGCGGTTCATGATACCCGAAGCGCGGCGCCGTGCGCTGGGGTAGCTCGTATGATGCGATTGCGGGCTTGCCCGTTCCACCACCTTGGTGTTGCGTTTTACTATTTTTCGCGCACGTTCAGGTTGCGCGGCATCTGACCTGGTGAGACGAAGGGACGGGGTCAATGACTCATGTTCGGTCGCAGACCAGAACATGAGTCATTGACCCCGTCCCTTCGTCTCACGCTTCGTCTCACGCAACATCAACATCTTGCAAACTCTTCACGGAGAAACGGTGGGGTGCGGGAGCGGGCCTTACAATGGGGCGCAGAACGTGTAAAGGAAAAGGATCGGGCTCACAGGGGGCCCGCAGAGAAGGAGATCGTCATGATCAAGCTTATCGCCAGCGACATGGACGGCACGTTTCTGGATGGAAACGAGCGCGTTCCCGAAGGCTCGTACGACCTTATCCTGCGCTTGCAGGATGCGGGCGTTCGGTTCGTAGCCTCGTCGGGAAGGCGGTTCGACACGCTGCATGAACTGTTCGAGCCGGTAGCCGACTGCATGGACTTCGTGGCATCGAACGGCGCGCAGGTGATCGTCGGGGGAGAGCTGGTCGATCTGGAGGTGTTCTCGCATGCTGCCGTTCGGCGTTTGGCGCGCATGGTAAACCTGTTCGACACCATGCATCTGGCCCTGTTCGACGAGACGCGCAGCTACCTGCTTGACGACGAGGCGCGTTTCGAGCGCGAGGTTGACAAGAACTTGCCGAACCCAACGTGCGTGACGGACGTGCCTTCTCCTAAAACGAGCATTCTGAAAGCATCGGTGTACTGCGACGAAGACGTTATGGACATGGCGTACATTCTCACGCGCGAGTTGGACGACGACTTCGTGTTCGCTCCGTCGGGGCGCAAGTGGATCGACGTCATGCAACGCGGCGTGAGCAAGGCAACGGGCATCCAGCAAGTGCTCGATGCGCACGGGCTTTCGGCGGATCAGATGATGGCGTTCGGCGATTCCATGAACGATTACGAGATTCTTCGCATGGCGGGCATGAGCGTGGCCATGGGCAACGGTCGTTCCGCCATCAAGCAGATCGCGTCGAAGACCATCGGGACCAATGTGGACAACAGCGTGCAGAAGGAGCTGCGTGCGTTGCTGGAGGGCGTGCAGTAAAGCGACTTCGCGTTTGCGCAGGCGTCGTCTGCGCAAACGCGCTGGATTCACGGTGTGCGCGAGGTGCTTGCGAAGCGAGCGCAGCCCCGTTACAGCTCGGCTTGCGCGGAGCTGCTCACCCGCGCTTCGGGATCGCTGAACGTTTCGCGGTCGAGCTTGCCCACGGCGTTCGACGCGGTTACGCCGGCAACCATGGAATCGCTTACGTTGAGCGCGGTGCGCCCCATATCGATCAGCGGCTCGACCGATGCCAGCAAGCCCACGATCTCGATGGGCAGCCCCATGGTTCCCAAAACGATGAGCGAGGCGAACGTCGCGCCGCCGCCCACGCCCGCCACGCCGAACGAGCTGATGACCACCACGGCTATCAAGCCGATGATGAACGTAGGCGAGAACACGTCGATGCCTACCGTGGGCGCGATGATGGTGGCCAGCATGGCCGGGTAGATGCCCGCGCATCCGTTTTGGCCGATAGACAGCCCGAAGCTGCCGGAGAAGTTGGCCGTGGCGGGATCGACGCCCAAAGCGCGCGTTTGCGTCTCTATGTTGAGGGGCAGCGCGCCGGCGCTCGTGCGCGCCACGAAGGCGAAGCTGAGCACGGGGAAGGCCTTCTTCAGGTACATGAAGGGATTGGTGCGGTTCGCCAGCAGGATCAGGCAGTGCACCGCGAACATGAACGCGATGGCCGCGTAGGACACCAGCACGAATTTCCCCAGGTCGAGGATGGCGTTGTAGTCGCTGGTGGCCATGACGTGCGCGATGAGCGCCATCACGCCGTACGGGGCAAGCCCCAGCACCATGGACACGATGCGCATGACGATGCCGTACAGGCTGTCGATGAGCTGCTTGAAAAACGTCGCCTGGTCGGAGTCCTTGTCGCGCAGTTTGAGATAGGCGATGCCGACGATGGCGGAGAAGATCACCACGGCGATGGTGGAGGTGGAGCGCGTGCCGGCAAGGTCGGCGAACACGTTCGTGGGGATGAACGAAAGGATTTCCTGCGGCAGGGTGAGGTTGGCCACCTGTTCTTGACGGCCTTGCAGGATATCCATTTTCGCAGCGTCGACGCTTCCGTTGGCGAAGCTGGCTCCGGCAAGCCCTGTGAACGCGACCGAAGCCCAGCCGACCAGGGCCGATATCGCCACGGTTCCCAGCAGCACGGCCAGCACGATAGCGCCGATGCGGCCGAGGTTCAGCGTGTCTTCGGTGCGGGTGAACGCGCCTACGATGGCCACGAACACAAGCGGCATGACCAGCATTTTCAAAAGCCCGATGTATCCTTGGCCGACGATCGACATCCAATCAAGCGCCACGGTGGCGGCTTCGGTGCCGCGGCCTGCGCCAAGCTGGATGCCGATTCCCAGCACGACGCCCATGCCTAAGGCGGCGAACACGCGCGGCGTGAATGCGACGCCTTTGCTTTTCAGGAACTTGAGGGCTGCCAAAAGCGCGACGAACGCGCCGAGGATGATGAAAGTTGGTACTGCTGCTTCTGCGGACACGGGGACTCCCTTGCTGAGGGCCGCGCGCCGCACGGCCGATTGCGCGTAATTGCTTGCGTCATGCTAGCATACGCGGTCGGGTTGCGGCGCGCGTTTTTTGTCTACCGCTTGTTGAACGGCGTCAGCGTGGCGGGAAGGCCGCCGTCCATGATCAGCTTCGGCTCGCCTTCGATGAGCGGGCGGAAATAGGCGATCGCTTCTTCCGTGACGCCCTGGTAGTCCGGCAGGATCCACTCTGCCGGGAATTGCTTCACGAAGTTCGCGAACTCGCTGGCGGGGCCGGCGAAGAATTCGGTATCGTAGCGACCCTCCGCTGCCGCCGCGACGTTGCGGCGCACGCCCACCACCTGGCCGGTGAACGTGGGATCAGCGCTGCGCATGTGCGCGCTCAATCCCAGGTCATAGGCTTCGTTCACGTCAACAAGGCTTTGCGAGAAGTTGCTCGAACGCGCTGCTCGCGACAGGTCCTGCACCACGCCGCGCGGGACGATGCCCGCATCGATGATCATCTGCTTGAGCGTGGCGGCGGCTCCGCCCAGCACCGCGTGCGCAAAACCGTCGTTGGCCGCTTCGCCAGCTGACAGGTAAGCGCCGTCAGCGTAGCGGGCGCCCTCCGATACGACGATGTAGCATTCGCCTTTCTGGTCGAACTTCTTTTGAACCTCGGCCAAGAACGCATCCTTGTTGAACGACGTTTCCGGCAAGATCAGCAGGTCGACGTCGCCGGTGACGCAAGTGCTTGCGGCCAGCCATCCCGCATCGCGGCCCATGACCTCGAGAACGAACGCCTCCGGACGGGTGTACGCGGCGTAGTCCAGGTACGTGGCGTGCGCAATCTGGCACGCCACCTTTGCCGCACTGGGGAAGCCGGGGCAGTGGTCTACGGGCACCAGGTCGTTGTCGACGGTTTTGGGTATGCCGATGAAGCGCTTGCTCGGCGCGTGCTCCTGCGCCCATGAGGCCAGCGCGTCCACGGTGTCCATGGAGTCGTTGCCGCCGATGTAGAACATGGTGCTGATGTCGCGCGCATCCATGATGTCGACGAGGCGACGGTAATCGGCGTCGTTTCCGCGCTTGAGCTTGTAGCGACACGTGCCAAGCGCCGACGAGGGGGTTTGCTTGAGAACGTCGATATCACGGCTGGGCAGATCGGTCAGGTCGTAGAGCTTGCCCTCGAGCGTGCCCTCGATGCCGTGCAGGCCGCCGAATACGCGGTCGTACACGGGATTCAGCTGATTGGCGCGGATGACGCCGGCCAGACTGGCGTTGATGACGGCGGTGGGCCCGCCGGACTGCGCAACAAGACAATTCGCCATGGTGCATGCTCCTGTTCTGCGGTGGTGCGGACGTGCGTCCCCGGCCGGTGCGCGGGGCAGCGTCATAGTATGATCGTATGAGGGCAGAATACCAGCGTTTCCTTGGGCTCTCCATGGGGAGCGCTCGTGCTGTGGCAGAACGGCCGGTTGGATGCCCGCATCGGTCTGCCGTTTTGCGCGAGCGGCCAATCCGGTTGTCGTCCTTGGCGAAGCGCGGTGCAAGGCGGGGGGATGCTTCCCTTGTTGCGCTGCCCGTTCCGACCCGACACGAAGTCGAAATTCCGCCGAGGAGCGTATTTCTGCTGAAAAAGTACGTTTGCGAATGATCTTTTCTCGGAATAATCAAAAGGACGGGGTTGTGACCTGGGCCGATATTTTGCGGCTCGGCGAACTCCTGCGTTTGTGTGTTTCAAATCGTTCGCAAACGAAAAAATCAACAGAATATAGCCTACGCGAGGATTTACGGGTGGCGTCCCGAAGCGTCTTGCTGCGCGCTTGCGCTTATCCTCGCAGCCGCACGGCGGGCACGTGCCCGCGCAGATCGGGCAGAAGCGCTTCAAGTTCGTCGACGTCCCATGCATGGAAACGTCCCGGACCCGCAAGAACGCTTTCCGCATCCAAGTAGTTTTGCAGGAACCAACGGGGAGCGCCCTCGATCCAGCAAGCGATAGCGCGCAGATCATCGGCCGCGTGCAGTTCCCTCATCACCGTGGTGCGGAACTCGAACGGCACGCGTTCCTCCATCAAGAACCCGATCGAGGCATGCACGGGCGCAAGGTCGAAGCCTGGCACGCCCACGGTTTCCGCGTATCGCTGCGGCGCGTTCTTCACGTCCATGGCAACGTAATCCACGAGATCGGCCTGGACGAGGTCGCGCAGGCGATCGGGAAAGCTGCCGTTGGTGTCCAGCTTCGTGGCGAATCCCCGTTCGCGCACGCGCAACAAAAAATTCTCGATGCCCGGCTGCAAAAGCGGCTCGCCGCCCGTGACGCACACGCCGTCGAGCAATCCTTGGCGCTTGTCCAGAAACGCGAAGAACTCGTCGAGGGAAACGGCGTCGGGCATGCGCGCCGCGCCGATCACCAGGTCGGCGTTGTGGCAGAATGGGCAACGGTAGTTGCACCCTGGAGTGAACACGGTGGCGGCCGTTTTGCCGGGGAAGTCCAGCAGCGTGAGCTTCTGCAATCCTGCGATGCGCATGGGCTAGCGCGCCTGTCCTGTATTGGGGCTGGCAAGCGCGGCACTCGACGGGGGAAGGGGCTGGGCTTTGCCGGTCACGCGCCGGATGTCCAGCGCCCACACCGAAGTGTTCGGCCCCTCGCAGCGCATGGCTTCGCCGATGTGCGCTTTGGCCTCGGGCACGTACTTCGTGCACAGATCCACCAACGCGCGCTTGAACTCGACCCCCGGCTCCACTTCGCGCATGAACCCGAACGCCATGGCGGATCGGTAGTACGTGGAGAAATCGCCGTTCGCGAAAAACGGGACCACGTCGGTTACGGCGGTGGCGCACGCGCGCGCGTCGTGCCGGAAGCAATCGAACTTGAGGCCGTTCTGGTTCGTGGCATGCACGTAGAGCGTGCTTTCGCGGCGCACGAACGAAAGCGGCACGCCGTAGGGATGACCTTCTTCATCGACGGTCGACAGCGTGACGAACGCCGCATCGTCGAGCACGGCGAGCGCTTCGTCGGGGGAGAGGGCGCGGTCGGAGCGCCGCATGGGGTGGTCGGTCATAAAGGCTCCTTCGCTTGGGCCGGGCCCCGCGTCAAAGGGAAGCGGATCGCCTTCATCATAGACCGCCGCTTCCTTGGACGCAAATGCCGCGAGCCTCTTTCCGCTTGCCGAAATCCACGATGTCTGCTGAGTTGTGTTTTTTGCCGCCAGCGTTGGCGTTTGGGGCAGTTTGTTCTATTTTTGCAGGTCGCTTTTCATAGAGCGTCAAAATCCTCATTTCTAAAACCCCAGGTGGAAAACCACAATATATTGATGCGTACTATGGTTCTGTATTCAACATATTGGTGACTTCCCATTGACGATGACGATTCTCGCGGGTATGGTGAAGCGGTTACCCGATACCCGATTGCCTTATTCCCACCGGCTCCGAAACCAGCCCCTCCAAAGGCCTCGCGGACCGATCGAAGCAGATACGAAACGTACAGCAAAAGGAGCAGAGCATGTACCAGGTTCAAAAGCGTGACGGCATGATCGCGGAATTCGATATCGCCAAGATTTCGTCTGCAATCGCCAAAGCTTTCGATGCGCTGGAGAAGCAGTACCACCCGTCCACCATCGATCTTTTGGCCCTTAACGTCACCGCTCATTTCGAGCCGAAGATCAAGGACGGCATCATTTCGGTCGAAGACGTCCAGGACAGCGTGGAGGAGGTCCTTTCCACCGCCGGGTACGCCGACGTGGCGAAGTCCTACATCCTGTACCGTCGTCAGCGCGAGAAGGTGCGCAACGCCAACGCCACGCTTCTTGACTACAAGGACCTGGTCGATCAGTACGTGAAGGTGGAAGACTGGCGCGTGAAGGAGAACTCTACGGTCACGTATTCCGTCGGCGGCCTCATCCTATCCAACTCGGGCGCCATTACGGCGAATTACTGGCTGTCGGAGATTTACGACGACGAGGTGGCGAACGCCCACCGCAACGCCGAGATCCATCTGCACGACCTGTCCATGCTGACCGGCTACTGCGCCGGCTGGTCGCTCAAGCAGCTCATTCAGGAGGGCCTTGGCGGCGTACCCGGCAAGATCACGTCGAAGCCGGCCAGCCACTTGTCCAGCCTGTGCAACCAGATGGTGAACTTTTTGGGCATCATGCAGAACGAATGGGCGGGCGCCCAGGCGTTCTCCAGCTTCGATACCTATTTGGCTCCGTTCGTGAAGGCCGACGACCTGACGTACGAGGAGACGAAACAGTGCGTCGAGTCGTTCGTGTTCGGCGTGAACACGCCCTCGCGCTGGGGCACGCAGGCCCCGTTCAGCAACATCACGCTGGATTGGGTGTGCCCTGCCGACTTGCGCGATCAGCCGGCCATCGTGGGCGGGCGCGAGCAGGCGTTCACCTACGGCGATTGCCAGCATGAAATGGACCTGGTCAACAAAGCGTTCATCGAGATCATGATCGAGGGCGACGCGAACGGCCGCGGCTTCCAGTACCCCATTCCCACGTATTCCATCACGCGGGACTTCGACTGGAGCGATACCGAGAACAACCGCCTGCTGTTCGAGATGACGTCGAAGTACGGCACGCCGTATTTCAGCAACTACATCAACTCGGACATGGAGCCGTCCGACGTGCGTTCCATGTGCTGCCGCCTGCGCCTTGACCTGCGAGAGCTGCGTAAGAAGTCCGGCGGTTTCTTCGGATCGGGCGAGTCTACGGGCTCCATCGGCGTGGTGACCATCAACATGCCCCGCATCGCCTACCTGGCAAGCAGCGAGGCCGATTTCTACCGTCGCCTCGATCACCTCATGGACGTTTCCGCGCGCTCGTTGCATACGAAGCGCCAAGTCATCGCCAAACTGCTGGACGCGGGCCTGTATCCGTACACGAAGCGCTACCTGGGCACGTTCGAAAACCATTTCAGCACCATCGGTTTGGTGGGCATGAACGAAGCATGTCTGAACGCCGCATGGCTGCGCGCCGACATGACGCAGGACTCTGCTCAAGCGTTCACGAAGGGCGTGCTCAACCACATGCGCGATCGCCTGGCCGATTACCAGGAGGAATACGGGGACCTGTACAACTTGGAGGCGACGCCCGCCGAGTCCACCACGTATCGCTTCGCTAAGCACGACAAGGCTCGCTTCCCCGAGATCATCACGGCAAACGACCAGGGTACGCCGTACTACACGAACTCGTCGCACCTGCCGGTCGATTTCTCCGACGACATCTTCAGCGCGCTCGACGTGCAGGATGAGCTGCAAACGCTGTATACGTCGGGAACCGTGTTCCATGCGTTTTTGGGCGAGAAGCTGCCCGACTGGCAGAGCACGGCCACGCTGGTTCGCAAGATCGCGCAGAACTACAAGCTGCCGTATTACACCATGTCGCCGACGTATTCCGTGTGCAAGAACCACGGCTACATTGCGGGCGAAGTGTACGAGTGCCCGTGCTGCCACGAGGAAACGGAAGTGTACTCGCGCATCACCGGCTACTATCGTCCGGTGAAGAACTGGAACGACGGCAAAGCGCAGGAGTTCGCCGATCGCGTCGAATACGACTTGGGACATTCTCGCCTGACGCACGAGGGCGTGCAGATGACGGCAGCGGCCGAGAAGGCGGGCCAGGCGGGATCGCATGTGACGGTGGCGGACGTTGCGTCCCGGGCTGCGGCGGTAGCGGATGCCGCAAGCGTCGAAGCGACCGCGACCGTGCCGGCGCATAGCTCCCTGCCTGCGGGTTTGTACCTGGTGGCCACGCGCACGTGCCCGAACTGCAAGTTCGCTGCAGCGCAGATGGACGAAGCCGGCATCGCGTACGAGGAGTTGCTGGCCGAAGAGAACGTGGAGCTTGCGCAGCGCTACCGCATCATGCAGGCGCCGACGTTGCTGGAGGTTGCGGCCGACGGATCCGTGGACGTTGTCGCGGGAGCCGCCTCGGTGTTCCAGCGCATCAACGCCATGAAAGCGCAGGTGCTCGCGTAACGTTTGAAAGCTGATTCCCGGCGGCTTCGCCGGTTCGAGGAGAGGGCGCGCGTCGAGCATACACGTGCAACGTAATGGCATATTCGCAGCAGGCACCCGGCAAGTCGAAAGGGCCCGGATCGGATCGATCCGGGCCCTTTTGGGTGTGCGTGGAGTTCGGGAGAGGGGCTACGACGCGTCCACTTCGGTGATGGTGTACAACCGGGGCATGTCGGGGTGGGTGATTCCGCTCGAATTCCCCTGTTCGCGTTCCTGCTTGGCGGCCTCGTTTCGCGCGTCCCGAAAGGTTGAATATACTTCGGCGAAGGTGTCGATGGGCGCGATGACGTATGTTTTCGATTGGGATGTGCCGTCGGAGAACGTGGCGGTTACGGTAAGGCGCGACGCGTTGATCTCGCGCGCGGCGCCGGTTTCTCTGGCCATATCGAGAAGCTTGGCTAGGTCGTCGGTGTACTCTACCGTGGTGATGTGGTACATGGCGTCGATGGCGTCTTGCGGCAAGGGGAATCCCACGTACAGGTGGACGATCTGATTCTTGTAGAGGTGTTTGAACTCTCCGCTGGGATCCCATTGCTCGTCGTATCCTACGGTGAACGACTTGTCATAGCGATAGTTTTCGCCCTTTCCCCATCGTTCTTCAAGAGGAACGGGTGTGGGGGGATCCATGAATTCGAAATACGAACGATCCCCTTCTATTTCGTACGTGAGGGATTCAATGTTCTGTCCGGAGCACTTGAGGTTGAAGGCGAACTTGTAGCCCGCCCATTCGGGTCCCCAGAACGTGCCGTCTGCTGGGTTGTACCAAGACCCGCTGTAGCCCCCGCCGCCGCGAAATAAAGACGAGTCCAAAAGCACTGCGTCTCCTCCTCCTTCGGAGCCTTCGGCCGCGCACGCTTCGAGCGTGAACGAGTTGGGCTTGTCGGACAGCTGGCTGAACGGGAATAGCTGCTCGGGAAGCTCGACCATTCCGCTGGCGAATGCGACGCCGGTGGTAAGGGCCACTGCGCAGAATGCTGCGACGGCGGCCTTGAACGCGAAGCTCGGCTGCGTTCGACAAGCCCTTGGGCGCGGTCGCGGTTTCGGGCCGGTTTCCGCAGCGTGCTCCTTTCGCACCTCTCGCATCACGCGAGCGTGCACGCGATCAGGGAGCTCAACGTCGTTCATCAGCGAGCGATACTCGTCCCAGTTCGATTGCTTCACGTTCCGCCTCCTGTTCCAGATCGAGTTTGAGCCGTTTGCGCGCGCGATGCAGGCGCGTGCGTATGGTGGTTGGCTTGCAGTCCAGCATGCGGGCGATATCTTCGAGGGAGTATCCCTCGTAATAGTGCAGGTGCACGATAAGGCGCAGGTGCTCGGGCAGTTGTCCAACGGCCGTCCACGTTTCGCTTGCGAACAGCTCCTGCTCAGGCGCTTCGAGGTTTGCGAACGCGGGGTCGTCGGAATCCGTAGCGAACACGCGTCGTCGCCAGGCGGATCGGTGAAGTTCCCGGCACCGGTTGATGGTGACCCGGATGAGCCAGGCTTTCAAGTGCTCGTCGCTGCGGAAGCGGGTGCCGTCTTTGAACAGCTTCAAGAACACATCTTGCACCACGTCGTCGGCATCGCAGGTTGAACGCGTCTGGCTGAGCGCAAGGCGATACGCCATGGGCCCCCATGCGCCCATGGCGTGTTCCATAAACGATTCCGATCGGCAGTTCTCATCCATCCGCATCACCTTTCCATGGTTCTAACATGCAACGGGAAGGTGAAGCGTTTCAATTGGTTGAGAATTCGGTGAGATTTTTTACAACTTGTTTGGAAACGAGGCGAAGGGAACTTGCGGCGGCCCAATCCCGCTCGCGCGGCGCTCCCCTCGCTGTCAAAACGGACGAGTTTGGGGGTGCGGCAGGATTCTTGGACTGCTCAGGCTGCCAGCCCGAGTCTTTTGCGACGACCTTCGATGGTCTCGTAAGACGTCTTCTTCCCATTGGTCTTGAACGCCTTGAGACGACCGTC
>NZ_QICD01000009.1 GCF_003726035.1 Paraeggerthella hongkongensis | reverse complement strand
GGCCTGGTACTACCTGTCAGCCTCCGGCGCCATGCAGACCGGCTGGCTCAAGCAGGGCGGGACGTGGTACTGGCTCGACCCCGAGTCCGGCAGGATGGCCACGGGCTGGACGAAGACTCCCGACGGGACGTGGTACTTCTTCGACGGCTCGGGCGCGATGAGGCCCGGCGGCTGGCTCAAGGACGGCGAGGCCTGGTACTACCTGTCAGCCTCCGGCGCCATGCAGACCGGCTGGCTCAAGCAGGGCGGGACGTGGTACTGGCTCGACCCCGAGTCCGGCAGGATGGCCACGGGCTGGACGAAGACTCCCGACGGGACGTGGTACTACCTGGAAGGATCGGGCGCGATGAGGTCCGGCGGCTGGATGAGCTCGGGCGGGGCCTGGTACTACCTGTCAGCCTCCGGCGCCATGCAGACCGGCTGGCTCAAGCAGGGCGGGACGTGGTACTGGCTCGACCCCGAGTCCGGCAGGATGGCCACGGGCTGGGCGAAGGCCTCGGACGGCAAGCGGTACTTCTTCGAGAGCTCCGGCGCGATGAGGCCCGGCGGCTGGCTCAAGGACGGCGGGGCCTGGTACTACCTGTCCGGCTCCGGCGCCATGCAGACCGGCTGGCTCGATCTGGGGGGCAAGCGCTATTATCTGAACGAATCCGGCGTGATGGTCACCGGAGCCGTGACCATCGATGGCAAGGCATATCGCTTTGACGCATCGGGAGCGCTGCTTCCTTCGGATTCTGTCATGGGCCCTTCGTCCACTACGGTGCAGCAGATGGTTGCATACTACAGCGCGCAGGGCGTTGCGTATCCTTCGTACAAGTACGCCACAAGAGGAGCTCCTACCATTTCCGATTTCTGCCAGGTTCTTCTTGATCAGGCGAAAGCTGAGAACGTTCGTGCGGAGGTGCTGTTTGCCCAGGCTATGCTAGAGACGGGTTGGCTGCAGTTCGGAGGCGATGTAGATAAAGATGGAAAGATCCAGTGCAATTTTGGAGGGATCGGCGCAACGGGTAATGGTGTTCCCGGAGACTCGTTCCCTGATGTGAAGACCGGGCTTTTGGCTCAGGTTCAGCATCTGAAAGGGTATGCTTCGACCGACCCGCTTAATCAACCCTGTGTCGATCCTCGGTTCAAGTACTTGACCGACAAGCGCGGATCAGCACCGACGGTCAACAAGCTGTCGGGCACGTGGGCTGCAGACAAGACGTACGGAGCGAAGATCATGGATTCCTTGGGCAGACTGCTCTCTTACTGATCTTAGCTAATCCAGGCAATCATTGTTTAGACGCGAAGCCTTCCTTTTCGGGAGGCTTCGCGTCTAGTTGTGTTCAAATTTCGTACAAATGCCCATTATCTGAACATTCCGTTCAAATCATTTATACTATCTTGAAAAATGAACGTTGAATGGATTGATTCCCGGATATGCATGAGAGGATGCACGATTGATCACAAAGAATGAGTTTTCGGTGCTTGCTGCGCTTGAGAGGGAGCCTGGCATGAGCCAACGTGCAATTTCTGCTCATGCGGGGTTGTCGTTGGGGTCGGTCAATACGGCGTACAAAACGCTTTCAGACGGGGGCTTGATCGCAGCCGGTGCTCTTACCGATGCAGGTCGAGAAACATTGCTGCCTTACAAGGTCGACAACGCTATTATCTTGGCGGCGGGGCTTTCATCGCGGTTTGCGCCTATTTCCTACGAAAAGCCCAAAGGACTGCTGCATGTTCGCGGCGAGATACTGATTGAACGTCAAATTCGCCAGCTGCAGGAGTCGGGTATCAACGACATAACGGTAGTGGTGGGGTATAAAAAAGAGTACTTCTTCTATCTCGAGGAGAAGTTTGGCGTGTCCATTGCGGTGAACGATGAATACGCCTCTCGAAACAATCACTCGTCCCTCATGGTTGTTCGCGAGCGCTTGCGCAATACGTTCATCTGCTCGTCAGATAATTACTTTGCGGAGAATCCCTTCGAACCGTATGTATGGAAGGCGTATTACGCAGCCCAATATCAAGCAGGTCCTACAAAAGAATGGTGCATGCGTCTAGGGTCGGGCAACCGCATTGTGTCGGTTGAAATAGGCGGTCGCGATGCGCTTATTATGCTCGGCCATGTGTACTTTGACAAAGCGTTTTCCGGTACGTTCGCCCGCATTCTTGCAGACGAGTACGAGGCTCCCGCTACGGTGGACAAGTTATGGGAAGAGCTCTACGTCGATCATATCGCAGAGTTGGACATGGTTGCGCGCGAGTATCCAGCGGGCACTGTGTTCGAATTTGACACGCTTGACGAGCTGCGCGAATTCGATCCCTATTTTCTTAGGAACGTCGACTCCGAGGCGTTCGACAATATAGTGTCTGCGCTCGGATGCAGCAAAGACGACATTCGCGATGTATACCCGCTGAAGCAGGGCCTTACGAACCTTTCGTGCCATATTCGCGTTGGGGACGCCGAGTACGTGTACCGCCATCCGGGTATTGGAACCGAAGGGATCATCGATCGCCAGGCTGAAATGGTGGCTCAGGGGGTGGCGCGCGATTTGGGCCTCGACAGTACGTTCATCGTCGAAGACCCTGAGAGAGGATGGAAGCTGTCTCGCTTTATTCCGAATTGCCGTCAGCTTGATCCCCGTGATCCTGCGCAAGTTAAACGAGCCATGGAAATGGCGCGGCGCCTTCATGGGTCAGGCGCGAGCGTTGATCGGTCGTTCGACTTCTTTGAAGAAGGGAAGCGCTACGAGCGTCTGCTTGAGCGGAAGACGGGTCGAATTGAAGTACCTGGTTATGCCGAAATGGCTGCAAAGGCAGAAGAACTCAAGCGCCTTGTTGACGCGGACGACACGCGCGTGTGTCTGACCCACAACGACTTCTTCATGCTGAATTTCTTGATTGACGAGCAGGATGAGATGTCGCTCATCGATTGGGAATATTCGGGCATGTCCGATTACGCCAGCGACTTTGGCACGTTCGTGGTGTGCTGCCAGCTTGACGAAGCCGAAGCCGTTCGTGCGCTTTCCTATTACTTTGGGCACGAACCCTCGATGGAGGAGCAAAGGCACAACTTCGCCTTTGTCGCCCTTGCCGGATGGTGTTGGTACGTGTGGTCCTTGCTCAAAGAAGCCGAGGGCGACATGGTGGGCGAATGGCTCTATATTTACTACCGCTATGCGAAGGACTATCTGGATAAGGTGCTGGATTGGTACCGTCAGGGGAGCGATCAAGGGGGAACGTTGTGAAGGGTTTCAAAAGTATGAAGTTTGGCTTGACGAGCGGTTTGCTTTGGGGCCTTGATACGGTGATTCTGGGCATAGGCTTGTCCATGACGCCCTATGTCGGCACCGCCGAGGCGCTTGCGTTTGCAGCTATAGCAAGTGCTGCGCTTCATGATATATTTTGCGCAATTTGGATGTTTGTATACATGGGGGCTAAGGGTCGCTTGGGGGATACGGTTGCTGCTCTTAAGACGCGTAGTGGCAAAGCGGTTATCCTTGGAGCGTTGTTGGGCGGTCCGGTGGGCATGACCGGCTACGTTATTGCTATTAACAACATTGGTGCGGGCTATACAGCTATTATTTCGTCGTTCTATCCTGCCGTTGGCGCTTTTCTTGCTTTCGTGTTTCTGAAAGAGCGAATGGCCCCCAAGCAGTTTGTCGCGTTGCTGGCGGCTCTTGCTGGCATTATCGTGATGGGATACGTGTCATCCGGCGGTTCCGAGTTGGGAAATCCGCTGTTGGGGTTGTTCGGCGCGCTGCTATGTGTTTTGGGGTGGGGCTCCGAAGCGGTCATCTGTGCTTGGGGAATGCGCGATGATGTGGTTGATAACGAGACGGCTTTGCAGATTCGTGAAACGACATCGGCTCTTGCATACGCTATTGTCGTGCTGCCCCTGTTCGGTGCCTGGGGCTTTACAGCGATGGCGGCTCCTAGCTTCGCGACCGGCGTTGTGGCGCTGGCTGCTCTTGCAGGTACGATTTCGTACCTGTTCTACTACAAGAGCATCTCTTCGCCTATTGGCGCGGCGAAGTCCATGGCCCTTAACATCAGCTATTCAGCCTGGGCTGTCCTGTTTGCGCTTGTACTGCAGGGTACGGTTCCCACCCCGATATCCATTGTATGCTGCATTGTTATTTTAGTGGGCACGGTGTTGGCTGCAAGCGACTGGAACGAATTGTTTGGACGTAAGGAAACGGCTGACATGCGGTAAAAGATTCAGGCGGAGCGGTTTGGCGACTCTTCTTCGGTCGTAGGTCAGAAGAAGAGTCGCCCTCTTGTTTTATCGAAGCGGTTGCTTGGGCTTAGGAAATCTTCCTCAACGCATCGCACACACGGTCGTAGGCGTCTTGGGTGTCGGGCATCAGCTCCCAGGCGGCGTCCATATCGCTTGCGTTCAGGACTTCGTTCATCTTGCAGGCTGCTCGGTACAGGTCCTTGAACGAGAGGTTGCCGGCCACCCCTTTGAGGGAATGCGCCTCTCGCTGGGACCCTTCGATGTCTTCGCGATCCATGGCTTTTTGAAGCTCTGAGAAATGAGGGTCGTCAAGAAACTTCACAGCAAGGCGAAGATACAGGTCCTCGTTGTTGCCGAAGCGCTCCATAGCCTCGACATAGTCGATGCCGCTTTTGGCAAGTTCAGTGTTGTCAAGTGCCATGCTTGTTGTCCTTCCATCGCGTCGCGTTCGGCTTTGCAAGGAAGGAAGTATACCTTTAAGCAGCTGATCAGGGGGATCTTATCCGTTATTTGTCATGCGAACGTTGCTGGAATGCGACCAGCGGGTAGTTATGACTGCTCGCGCTCGTCTTCCACGAATACGCCTTCCTGCTTGAATACTGCAGAAAACGTTTTGAAGAAGATCTTCACGTCCAACGGAAAACTCATGGTGCGCACGTACTTGACGTCAAGCGCCAGGCGGTCGTGCCACGGCAGCGAATTGCGGCCGTACACGGCTGCGTAACCGGTCACGCCCGGTTTGACCGTAAGCTTCAAATGCTCGTCGCCAACGTAAAGCTCGGTCTCGCGGCGCAGGTCGGGACGGGGTCCCACTACGCTCATGTCGCCCTTCAGCACATTGAGGAACTGCGGCATTTCGTCAAGCGACGTCTTCCTCATGAATGCGCCTACGCGGGTCATGCGCGGGTCGTCGGCTCCGTTGTACGTGGATCCGTCCTCCATGACCAGATCGGGCGCATTCACCTTCATCGAACGCAGCTTGTACATTTTGAAGTCCCGGCCGCCAACTCCCACACGCGGGGCGTTGTAGAACACGGGCCCTTTGTCTTCGAAATGAATGAACGGCGCCAAGATGGCGATGATCAATAGGACGAAGGGCAGGGCGATTATGCCTACGACCAGGTCGCAGGCTCGTTTTCCGAATCGTGCGTACATCACACGGCGCCCTTTGCTTCAAGGGACTCGTAGGCGCGCTGGAACGTTTCCGCAACATAACGTGCGTCGTCGTCCGAAAGCGAGGTATGCAGCGGTAGCGTTACCTCGTTTTCGAATTGCGCGAACGCGTTCGGGAAGTCGGCGATGTCGAATCCCAGATTGCGGTAGGCAGTCAGCAGCGGCAGCGGCTTGTAGTGGACGTTGGTGGACACGCCCTCTTCAGCCATGCGCTCGATCAGCGCGTTGCGGAATTCCTGCGATTTGCCCGTCAGACGCACCAACATAAGGTGTCCGCTCGATGCGAAGTCGTCCCCGTAGTGCTGCAGGATATCCAGATCCATTCCCTCGAAAGCCCGTTCGTACAAGCCTATCAGTTCGCGACGACGTTCCAGCATTCCGGGGTATCGGCGAAGCTGGGCAAGCCCCATGGCGGCTTGGATGTCGGTCATGTTGCATTTCCAGCCTGGAAAAGCAACATCGTACTCCCAAGCGCCCGCTTTGGTTTTCGCGAGGGCGTCTTTGGTCTGGCCATGAAGCGATTGGAGCATAAGCCCGCGGTAGAAATCGTCATCATCGAACAAGCCTGGGCGCCAGGAGAGCGCGCCGCCTTCCGCCGTGGTGAAGTTCTTCACGGCGTGGAACGAAAACGTGGTGAGGTCCGCAACCGAGCCGCAGGTTTTGCCGTGGTAACGCGCGCCCAGAGCGTGAGCCGCATCGGCTACTACGGCAATGCGGCCGATGGCGGCTTGCCGATCGTTCGCCGGCGTCCACGATGCGCCTGCGCTTTCGATTGCCTGGAGCAAACGGTCGTAATCGCACATGCGCCCGGCTATGTCCACGGGGATGATCGCCTTGGTGCGATCCGTGATCAAGGCGGGCAGGGCGTCGTAGTCCATCTCGTAGGAGCCGGGGGCGGTGTCGCACAATACGGGAGTCGCACCTACGTGGCAGATGGGGGAGCACGATGCGGTGTAGGTGTAGGCGCAGGTGATGACTTCGTCGCCCGGTCCGATGCCCAGCGCGCGCAGCGCGCACTCGAGCGCAGCCGTGGCCGATGCCAAGCAGGCCGTGCGGGGGGCGCCCACGTACGATGCCAGATCTTGTTCGAGTTGCTTGGTTTTGGGTCCCGTTGTGATCCAGCCGCTTTTCAAGGCGTCCGTTACCTCGGCTATCTCCGCATCCGTGATGTCGGGGGGAGAGAACGGGATATGCTTCTTTTCGGTCAAGAGCGTGCTCCTCGTGTTCCGTGCGATCCCTCGCGCGCTGGTGCGATTGGGCGCGAGAAACCCTATTGTGACGCGACCTTGCCTATTTGGCGAGAGCGCTCAACTAAACATCACAGCAAATTGCGCAGCAGGGTTACGATTTCCCGATAGGATTGCGGCTGGTCGAATTCGCGTTCGGCTACGGCCCGTCCGCGCGCGCCCATGATCTTGCGCAGCGACGCGTTGCCGGCCAGTTCTCCCATGGCGTGCGCAAGGGCGGCTGCGTTTTCCGCTTCGACGTTGAGGCCGATTCCGTCGGAGCTTACCTTTGCGCGGAATTCCGGACTCGATCCGGTGTTGATCAGGGGATTTCCGCTTGCCAGGTAGTCGCCGATCTTGGTGACGATACTCTGGACCGCCGACTTCACCAACGAGTTCACCGTGATGTCGGATGCGCACAGGTATGCGGCCATGCTCGCGTAGTCCTGGTAGCCCAGGAAGTCGACAGGCGCTTCCAACTGGCTGGCAAGGGCCTCCAGCTTGGCGCGATCCGGCCCGTCGCCCAGGATCTTCACGCGCACCGGCGGGTGGGGCCGCTCTTGAGCCGGGCCGTACGTGGTGCGCTCGGATGCATGTCGGGCGGCGTGCTCCAGACGATCCTTCTCAAGAAGCGCCGATGCCTCGATCAAGGTGGCCAAATCGTAGCTGGCGCCCAGGGTTCCCGCGTAGGTTGCCCACACTTCGCCGTCGGGCTTGACGATCTCGTGCGCATGAGCGCGTGCGCCTTCGTCGAAAGCGGCCAGGTCGTTTCCCACGTATACGGTGGCTTTGGGGTAGGGTCGCTCTCGATCTGCGGCGGGGCGGGCGGCGTACTCGTCGGAGGTGCCCACAGCTCCCGACAGCAGGCGGTAGACGATCCGCGCATCGCGTGCGAACGGGTAGAACGCGATGTCGCTCACCACCGGAACGTTCACCACCATGCGCATGGCCTCGGGCCAAAGGTCGTTGATGTCGGCAACGAAGGGGATCCCCATCTTGTCGGCGCATTCGGCGCATGCGCGCGCGACGTCGTTCGGGGGAATTTCGGCGTAGATCAGGTCGTATTCGCCTGCCGTGCGATCAAAATGCGCGCGCAGGTTCTTTGCGGCGACGCGGTGGCTGCGAATGCGCGCCAAGTCCAGGTTCTTCGTGTACCCGGGCTCGTCGATGAACACGATGCGGTACGGAAGATCCTGGTAGCACGTCTTCGAGCAGTCTCGATGCGCTTTCTCCCAATGCTGGAACGACGACGTGATGAGGTCGACTTCGAACCCCTCGCGAACGAGCAGATCCGAAAGGAAGCGGAATCGCGTG
This sequence comes from Paraeggerthella hongkongensis, assembly GCF_003726035.1. Lineage (GTDB taxonomy): Bacteria > Actinomycetota > Coriobacteriia > Coriobacteriales > Eggerthellaceae > Paraeggerthella > Paraeggerthella hongkongensis. The sequence goes on along the minus strand of NZ_QICD01000009.1, from coordinate 83,196 downwards.
TAGCCGCGCGTCTCGTCGCCCAGCTTCACGCCCATGGTGACGACGGCGATGCGCTTGCGATTGCGCATGCGCGCTTGTTTTTGTGTGGTATCCATGGGCGCAAGTATAGCAAAGGAGCGCCGAGAATCGTCGGGGCTATCCCGTGCTTCTTCGATCCTGCAGATGCACTTCGTAGATGGTGCGCCCGTTTACGGCCTCGCCCAAGGACGCAAAAGACACTTCGTTGGTCGAGAACGCGCCGAGCTCCTGCGTGGATACCAGGTAGTCCGCTCCCAGCAGCGGGATATCCGAAGGGTTGACGTACAGCGTGAAGCTGTCGAATGCGGCATCTCCGAAGTGAGTTTCGCCATGCACGACTTCTATGGAGATATGCGCGTAGCGATTGTAGACGTCGTCGTAGGACCCCGCTGGATCGAAGGATCGCCATAGGCTCAAGTTGGGATAGACGTTGCACGTGTTGATGACTGCAGCTCCGCTCGTGGCCGCCAGGTCGGCATAAGCGGAGCTGTCGTCGCCGGTTACGGCCCAGACGGAATCGGGGCGCTCCTGGTTGATCGCTGCTACGGCTTCGCGCGTTTCGTTCTCCAAAATGGGTCCAGCTCCTATTTGCACAGGGTTCACCATCACGCCCATGAACAACGCGAGCGTCGCCAGGTAGGTTGCAAGGGCCCCGTCCGCTCCATCTGCGCGGCGCAGCAGCAGGTACATTCCTCCGATCAGCACGAGCGCGCATGCGGCGAAGGCCGCGGTGTTGTAGAACCAGGGAAACGCTGCGGCCGATCCCGCCATGATCGCGCCGCCGGCAACGATTGCTACGGCCGTTGCCGCCGCGCGGGTGGGCCGGGCTTTCAAAAGGGCGAGGCCCCGTATGAGCAAGAGAAGGTTGATCAGGCCGAACACGATGAACGCTTTGGAGTACAGCCCGCCTGTGCTCAAGCTCATGAGCGTGAGCTTCGCGAGGGGTTCGGGAAAGCCCGCGAAACAATACCATCCTAGAAACGCGTTCAGCGCCAGCAGCGCGATGAGATACGCATCGCGTCTCCCCTCCTTGAGCACCACCCAGAGCGAGACGAGGATGCCCAGGGGGAAGAAGTCGTAGACCGACGCGAAGGCGTCGATGCGCAGACTGTCGGCGAAGGACCGCAAGGGAGTGAGCGCGTCTAGGGGGTATTGAGCTAGCAAGGGCAGGGCCCCGCCGCCGCAGTCGGCTCGATGGCCTGGGTAGGCGGTGTTCAGGACCGCCTGCACGGTGTCCCATGACTTTCCGAACACGTAGGCCATGCCGACGCAGAACAGAAGGAAGAACCCTCCAACGATAAGCGCGTCCTTGCGGCTCAGGCGGGCCTCCCGCCAATGCAGGGCGATGTAGACGGCTGCCATCGTGAAGAAAAGATACGCCATAGGCACCTGAAGAGCCGGGTAGAACGTGAGGACGAAGCATCCTCCGCATATGACGAACGGCAGGCCCAATGCGATGCGCACCCGGTAAGAGGTTGTTTTCAGGTATCCGGCGATGATAAGCAGCATGATCTCGCACGACACGATCATCTCTACGTAGCCGTTGACATCCAGCCACCAGTTGATAACCGGCGCGAACGTCACCAGCAGTGCGAGCCCGCACGCTAAGCCTCGGCGTTGCCGAGCAACGAGCATTCCCACTTCGAACGTGCACATGAGCAGCATGACTACGCGTGCGCACCAGAAAAAGGCAAGACCTCGTTCTGCTCCGAGCAGCAGGTAGCCCCAATGGAAGGGTCGAAAGATCACGGCTGGGTCGGCAACGGGCTGCCCGTATACGATGAACATGTCGCTCGTTGCGCCTCGAAACGTCTCCCCGAAATAAGGCCATGCTCCCGAGTCGTTGAAGCCTTGTGCGAATGCCATGGGCGTGTTGACCAGGAATTCGTCCGAACGGCATGAGCGCGCGGTTCCGAACAGGGTCCCGTCCCATCCACCCCCGTCGTACCACATGCCAAGCGACGAGCCCGATATTCCCAGGCAGGTCCCGATTGCAATCGCTCCGATCGCAATAGGCCAGCGAAACGCGTATAGGAGCTCGAGGCAGCGCTTCCTATGCAGGAAGACCGTCGATGCCGCGGCCGTTCCTGCGGCTAGGCCTATGCCGACGAGGGCCAGGTTGCGCCCGAGGGCGAGTCTTTCCGCGCAGGAGAGGAAGAACTCGCTCGCCCCCGCATCGGCTTCGATACTTTCCAGGTTTAGATAGAGAAACGCAAACGTGGTCAGCACGAGAGCGGCGCCGAAGCCGAAGGCCAGGGCGGGTACGCGGGTGTTCTTCACGAAGGGTCCTGTTCGCTTGAGATGGAGGTGTCCGACCATTATAATCGCAGGGCTTCGCGTTCGCTATAATGGTCGAGTCGCTCCCAGGGAAAGGGCTTGCTCCTATGAAGTTTTCCGTCATCGTCGCCGCCTACAACGTGGAACCTTACGTTGCCGATTGCATCGAGTCGCTGAAACGTCAGACGTATTGCGATTTCGAGGCCATCGTGGTGGACGACGCTTCCACGGATGCAACGCTGCAGGTTGCAAAGCGCTGCGCGGGAGACGATGCGCGCTTCGTGTTTTTTAAGCAGCCCGAAAACGCCGGGCAGTCCGCCGCACGCAACGTGGGCCTGCTTCATGCGTCGGGGGAGTACGTTCTGTTCCTTGATTCCGACGACTATTATCGCGACGATGCGCTGCAAGTCGTTGCCGATAGAGTTGACGCCGACGATTTGGACCAGCTTTACTTCGCGGCGCAAACCTTTTACGAGAACCGTACGCTCAGGCGTACGCGCTACGAGGATCAGGAGAGCCGTACATCCATCCATGGGGTCATGTCGGGAGTCGATTTGTACGTGGCATTCGAAAAGACGGAAGCGTTTCGGCCGTCGTCGTGCCTGTATGCCGTCAGGCGATCGGTTGTCGAAGGCGCCGGTTTGCGTTTTCGCGAGGGAATCATTCACGAGGATCTGCTCTTTCTCATGCAGCTCATGCCGCTGCCTCGTCGCGCGGCGTTTCTGAACGAGCCTTTGTATCGACGCAGGATGCGCGAGGGATCTACCATGACTTCCGCCTTCAGCATGCGCAACGTCGACGGGTTGTTCCGTACGCAGCAGACCTTGCGCGCATGGATCTTGGATCATGCGAACGAGTGCTCCTCGGATTTCTGCGATGCGTACGCCGCGCGCGTTTTCCACACGTGTGAAGTTGCCGCCCGCTACCTGTTCGAGATTACCGAAGCGGACATGAATGCTTATCGCAAGGGGCTGAACCTGCAGGACCGCGTCGATTTCGATTTGCATATCCTCGAGCTGCACAAGGCCCTTAAAGGGGTGTACGACGAACTCGAAGGGTCGCGCACGTATCGACTGGGACGACTGTTCCTCGCGTTTCCCAGCTGGGTGAAAAGTCGCGTGATCTTGCCCCAGGCGAAAAAGAGCGAGCAGGGATAGCGAGCGCTTCGTTCTACCATTCCGTGGGGCGCGCCCTGCGCAACCGTCTTTTTATGGCGAGTTTCTCAAGGGGGCTCGCTTGGCACCAGGGCTTGAATTTTCCGTAGGGAAGGCTGGCCAAAGGGCCAAACGGTCCTTGATCGGGGCTGTCGTCCGACCAGTCGCTCAGGACGGAGGCGTAGCGCGCCATGTTCCGCGGGTAGCCGGTGAAATAGGCGGGCTTGTGCTCGGCCAGCTCCAGTTCGGGAAAGCCGTTCGCGCCGAGCCGCTGCGCCAGCTTGGCGCGAACGGCTTGATCCGTCATGGTTTCGATGTTCCAAAGCGTCCAGTCGAGCGCCCAGTTGAGGTAAGGTTGGCGAAGGCTTTGCCATGCGTCATCGGGCAGTTCCTGCAAAAAGCGCTTCATGCGGCATAGCCCCTCGTAGAAAGCGAAAGGGTCTCGCGTGCGCGAGTTGGATACCGACCCGCCGCGTCCTATGCGGTGCTCGATGAGCACTTCGTTGACTACGGCGATGCGCTGCGCCAGGATTATGGCCTGGTAGGTGAACAGCATGTCCTCGCTATTGGATAGATCGTCGGGAAAGCTCAAACCTGCGGAGCGCGCGAAAGCCGTGCGGTAGAGCTTGTCCCACGGCCAGCCCATGAACGCCGCGAACACGTTTCCGGGCACGTCTCGCCATGAGAACGAGGGGGTTTCGGCAAGGTTGGGAAGTTGGCTTTCCTTGAGCGCCCAAGGGGCGGCGGTGCGTTCCCTCGACTTGTGATCGAACTGCACGATGTCGCATACGACAACGTCGGCCTTGCAACGTATCGCTTGGCCATGCAGGGCTTCCAGCATGGTTGGCAGAAACACGTCGTCGCCGTCGAGCAGCATGAAATGGGGAGATTCCACAAGGCCAAGGCCGTGGTTGCGAGCGCCGGCGGCTCCTAGATTGGGCGTATGAACCACGCGGAAGCGATCGTCTTGCAGGGCGAATTCGTCGGCGATGCGCGCGGTTTCGTCGCTTGACCCGTCCTCCACCACGATGGCCTCGAAATCGGGGAACGTCTGCACGGCAAGAGAAGCCAGGCATTCCCCGAGGCACTCTTCTACGTTGTGCGCCGTCACCACGACGCAAATGCTTGCGGGCCGCTTCGCCATGCGCCCTCCTTTCGATGCTTGAAAGTATAGCGCATGCGAAAGCGGCACCGCGCAGCTATGCGATTCGGTCAGCTATTCAGCGTCTTTTGCCACCAGCACGGGGATCTCGGCCGAGCGCAGCACGCCGTAGCTCACGCTGCCCAGCATGCCGCGCAGTACGCCGAGCCCGCGCGATCCCATCACGATGAGGTCGCAGCCGTGGTCGCGTGCGTAGCCGTTGATGCCGTCGACCACGGACGGTTCGTTCACGGCGATAACGGTCACGTCGTTGGGCAGGCCGTCCAGCATAGAGCCGATGGCCTTGTCCATGTTGGCCTTCTCGCGCGCGCAGGCGTTTTCAACCAGCTTGTCGTATGTGCTGGGGTCGATGATGGGCTCGGGAAGGCTTTCGTACGGGTTCGCGTCAAGGCCCATTGCGGGCGGGAACTCGGATACGTACATGACGTCGATGACATGCAGCTTGATGGCGGGATCTTCCTCGGCAAGGCCCTTTGCGATTTCGAGCGCGCGCAGGGCATGCTCCGACGTGTCGAACGGCACGAGGATGTTGGTGAATTTCATGCGGCACCTCCTGGTTGGTGGCTTGTCCGATGGCTTGAGTGTACCATGCACGCTGTACGTTTCGCGCGGGGAGGCCCGTCCGCCGGCGATTCGTCATCGAGGCGTGTCGTTCGGCGGTCGTTGGGCGAACGGCCGCCCGGCTTGGTCCGGAGCTTGGTTCGCGCAGGGGGATCGCGCTGCGCGGATGCCGTCGATGCGGGATGGGAGACCGCTTGGATCGTCAGCGAGGCCGAACGCATGGGGCGGCTACCGCGCTACCGTCTGGAATGCGAAAATCGCTCCGATGGCTCGGTTTCTGCTGAAAAATCGCGTTTGCGAATGATCTTTTTCGAACATAATCAAGGTCGCATCTTTGTGAGCAGGGATTATGTACAATTATGAAATAACTTATAATATAAAAGGTGCTCGGAATCGTTCGCAAACGCAATTTTTCAGCAGGAACGAGGCCTCTCGCGTGTTTTTGCCTTCGCCGTGCGCGAGACCCTCCTTTTTCGCGTTCGCGTTCGCGTTCGCGTTCGCGTTCGCGGGCGCCGCGCCAGCTCGCCTGTTGCCGAGAGCGGAGCAGGGCAGCCGCCTCGATGGAGATTCGGCGAGGTATCCGGGCGTTTCTGCGTAACGCGCTTGCAACAAGCGGCAGTATAATAAAGTAGCCGGCAAAAAGGGAGCCGCCGCGTCGAGCGGCGGACGACGAGCAAGGAAGGTGCGTATGACCGCGAACCCCCAGCAGGATTTCGTCTTGAAGACCATCAAGGGCCGCGACGTTCACTTCGTCCGGTTCTGGTTCACCGACGTTTTGGGCACCGTGAAATCGTTCGCCGTCATTCCCAGCGAGCTGGAGGATGCGTTCGCGGACGGCATGGGTTTCGACGGCAGTTGCATCGAGGGCTTCTGCCGCACGCAGGAATCGGACATGCTGGCCTATCCGGACGCCTCGACGTTCCAGGTGCTTCCCTGGCGCCCCGAGGCCAATGCGGTGGGGCGCATGTTCTGCGATATCCGCACGCCCGACGGCACGCCTTTCGAAGGGGATCCTCGTCACGTGCTTGCGCGCACCGTGGCGAAGGCCCAGGATATGGGGTACGTGTTCAACGTGGGACCCGAGCTGGAGTTCTACTATTTCAAGGACGCCGAAGGCACCGAGGTGCTCGATCGAGGGGGCTACTTCGATCTGACCAGCCTCGACTACGCGTCCGATTTGCGCCGCGACACCGTGCTCACGCTTGAGAAGATGGGCATCCCCGTGGAATACTCGCACCACGAGAACGGCCCGTCCCAGCACGAGATCGACCTGCGCTTCACCGACGCCCTGTCCATGGCCGACGCCGTCATGACCTATAAGCTGGTCGTCAAAGAGATCGCCATGAAGCACGGCGTGTACGCGTCGTTCATGCCCAAGCCCATGGCCGACCAGCCGGGCAGCGGCATGCACGTGCATCAGAGCCTGTTCGACCTCGACGGCAACAATGCGTTTTTCGATCCCTCCGATTCGCAGGGCTACGGGCTGTCGAGGGTTGCCAAGCACTACCTTGCCGGGCTCTTGAAGTACGCGCCCGAATTCTGTGCGATCACCAACCAGCATGTGAATTCCTACAAGCGCCTGGTGGCGGGCGGGGAAGCTCCCATCTACCTCTCCTGGGCGCGCGCGAATCGCTCGACGCTGGTCCGCGTGCCGGGGTACCGTCCGAATCGCGAGATGGCGTGCCGCTTGGAGCTGCGCAGCCCCGATCCCGGCGCGAATCCGTACCTGGCGTTCGCGGTCATGCTGGCCGCCGGCTTGGCGGGCATCGAGGAAGGGCTCGAACTGCCCGATCCCGCTGAAGATCAGAGCCTTCTTGCGCTTTCGCGTCAAGACCTGCGGCAGCGCGGCGTTCGAACGCTTCCGGAAAGCTTGGGGGAGGCCATCGAGCTGTTCGCTGCATCCGATCTCATGCGCACGACGCTCGGCGATCACATTCACGGCTACCTGGTGGCGTCGAAGCGCGCCGAGTGGAACGACTACCTGGCCCATGTTTCCCTTTGGGAGCGCGATCGGTATCTGGCGGTGCTGTAGCATGGACGCCGTGCGGTTCGCGGGGAAGCGGAGGGGTTTTCTATGAGAAAGACCGTCATATTCATAGCCGACAGCCTGGACAACGCCCACAAGTTCCAGCAGGTCCTTTCAAGCTTGGACGTGGCGGTTGTGGCCGGTTCGTCCGTGCAGTTCAAAAAGCTGCTCTCGCAGCATGCTTCGTGCGACCTGGTTGTTTACGAGGCTCGCAGCGGCTCTTTGTCGAACGTGTCTCAGGTTGAATCGCTTATGCTGGAGGAGGGAACGGCTTCGCTGCTGGTCATCGTAAACGAGGATCAGCTGGCCGATTTTCGCCTTCCCGTGCAGGTGAAGAGCGACTTCGTGGTGCACGGCGCCGGGCCGGACGAGTGCGCCGCGCGCATTCGTCAGCTGTTGTGGCCGGGAAACGAGGGAACCACCTCCGATGTTCTTGCGGTTGACAACATGACCATCAACCTTGCCACGTACCAGGTGACGATAGGCGGCGACCCGCTTGATCTGACGTATCTGGAATACGCGCTCCTTGCGTTTTTGGCCACGCATCCCGGGCGCACGTATTCGCGCGACGCCCTGCTGCGCCGCGTGTGGGGCTTCGACTACTACGGGGGAAGCCGTACGGTGGACGTTCACGTTCGCCGCGTTCGCGCGAAGCTGGGGCCCGACCTTGCGCAGCATTTGGAGACGGTTCGCGGAGTCGGTTATCTTTGGAGCGCGTGATCGTCGCGCTTCGCGCGCAACCCGCGCGCTCCGGCTTGTAGACGGCGCGTGGTCGTTTCCCGGCGGACTGCGCGGCGCGAGCGCTTGCGCTATACTAAGCCCTCAAAACATTCGCCGACGGAGGTATTCATGTCGAAGAAGATAGCCGTCATCGACGGCAACTCGCTCATGCATCGCGCGTACCACGCGGTTCCCCCCACCATGAACGCGCCCGACGGGCGTCCCACCAACGCGGTGTTCGGCTTCCTGTCCATGCTGCTGAAGTTTATCGACATAGCGGCTCCCGACGCTCTCATCTGCGCGTTCGATGCGGGTCGCCCGGCGTTTCGCATGGAGGCTCTCGAGCAGTACAAGGCGCAGCGCCCTCCTATGGACGACGATCTGAAGGTTCAGTTTCCCATCATCGAGGAGCTTTTGGAGGCCATGGGCGTGCCGGTGGTGCGCATCAAGGGCTGGGAAGGCGACGACGTGCTGGGGACCATCGCCGCGCGCGACGAGGCGCTGGGTTACGAAACGCTGCTGGTGACCGGCGATAAGGACGCCTATCAGCTGGCTACCGACAAGACGCGCATCGTCACCACGAAGAAGGGCATCACCGACGTGGCCATATACGGGCCGGCGGAAGTGTTGGAGCGCTACGGCATCAGCCCCGAGCAGGTGCCCGACTACCTTGGCCTGAAGGGCGATTCTTCCGACAACATCCCCGGCGTTCCCGGTATCGGCGAGAAGACCGCCGCGAAGCTTTTGCAGGCGTACGGCAGCCTGGAAGGGCTCTACGAGCATGTCGACGAGCTCAAGGGCAAGCAGAAGGAGCGCATCGTCGAGAACAAGGACGCCGCCTTCGCCAGTCGCGAGGTGGCTACCATCGTGCGCGATCTCGACTTCCCGCTCGACCTGGAAGCGTGTCGTTTTCCGGATTTCGATCCGCAGGCCGTGACCGAGGCGTTCGAAGGGGTTCGGTTCAACGCCCATTTGAGCCGCGTGCTCAAACTGGTGGGCAAGGAGCCTGAAAAGAAAGCCGCTCCTTTGAGCGTGGACCCCGTTGTGACGGGCGACGAAGCCGATGCGCTGGTGTCGGCCGCTCTCGGCCGCGGGGAGACGCTGGGCGTGTCGTTCGTGGAACCCAAGCAGGCGTCTCTGTTCAGCGCGGGGCTTCACTGCGCCGTCAGCACAAGCGAGGGAACCGCGCTGTACGAAGACGAAGCGGGTTTGGAGGCTTTCGCGCGCGTCGTTCGCGAAGGATCGTTCGCTTCGCTCGACGTCAAGCTGGACGTGCATCGGGTGTACCCGCCGGACACGGCCAAGCGCGCGCTCGTTTCCGACGGCGATCTTTCGAGCATGCGCGCGTTCGATCTGGGGCTTGCCGGTTACGTGCTGAATTCCTCGGTTGCGGAGTACTCCTACGACGCTTTGCTGGACGCGTACTGCGGCGGCGTGCTGCCCGATGCGAAGGACGAAGCGTCGTTGGCGGCCGCTCAGGCCGCTGCGGCGCGCGCGCTGGTCGAGCCGCTGTCCAGCGCGTTGGAGCGCGATGGAAGCCGCGGCGCCTATTTCGACATCGACCTGCCCTTGGTTGCGGTTCTGGCCATCATGGAGCGCACGGGCGCGGCGGTGGATTACGATCGCCTGTTCGAGCTAGGCGCGCGTACGCAGGTGGAGCTCGATGACCTGCGGGGCCGCATCGTGGAGATGGCGGGGGAGGAGTTCAACCTCGATTCCCCCAAGCAGCTTTCGCACATCCTGTTCGAGGTTCTGGGGCTCAAGCCCCTCAAGAAGAACCAGCGCGGGTACTCGACCGACGCGGGCGTGCTCAAGGAATTGGCGAAGGAGCACGAGTTGCCGGAGCTCGTCCTGCGTTATCGAGAGCTTGCCAAGGTGAAGTCGACCTATATCGACGCGCTGCCCCGCATGCGCGCGGAAGACGGGCGCGTGCACACCAGCTTCAATGAAACGGTCACCACTACCGGACGTCTGTCCTCGTCCGATCCGAACCTTCAGAACATACCCGTTCGCACCGAGTTCGGGCGCAAGATCCGCGAGTGCTTCGTGCCGCTCGAACCGGGCAGCAAGTTCCTTTCGGCCGACTATTCCCAGATCGAGCTGCGCTTGCTGGCGCACCTTTCGGCTGACGAGCATCTGGTGGCGGCGTTTTGCTCGGGGGCGGACTTCCATGCCGCTACGGCCAGCCGCGTGTTCGGCTTGCCGGTGGAGGAGATCACGCCGGAGCTGCGCAGCCGCGCCAAGGCGGTGAACTTCGGCATCGTCTACGGTCAGCAGGCGTTCGGGCTTTCGCAGAGCCTGGGGATTCCCTTCGGCGAGGCGAAGGGAATGATCGAGCGCTACTTCGAGGCGTACCCTGGAGTGCGGACGTACCTGGATGAGACGATCACCGTGGCCAAGGAGAAGGGCTACGCGGAAACCATGTTCGGGCGCAAGCGCCATATCCCCGAGCTCAAGGCCGGCAACGCCAACCAGCGCGGCTTCGGGGAGCGCACGGCTATGAACCACCCTATGCAGGGAAGCGCGGCCGACATCATCAAGCTTGCGATGACCGAGGTCCAGCGCCGTCTCATGGAAGAAGGGTTTCGCGCGCGGCTGCTTTTGCAGGTGCATGACGAATTGGATTTCAGCGTGCCTCAGGACGAGATCGAGCGTTTGTCCGCCATGGTCAAGGAGGTCATGGAGGGCGTGGCCGAACTGCGCGTCCCCCTGGTGGCCGACGTGTCCTTCGGAGACAGCTGGGCCGAGTCCCATTAAGGGGCTGCTCGGGTGCGATCGCTTTCGGCGTGCGGTTCGGGTTCGGCCCTTCTTTTGAGGGAAGTGTGATATTTGAAAAAACACGCCACGCTGCCGTGCGTATCTACCAAACATCTGCTACCATATAAACGTTGTGCTCTGTGGAGGCACAGCGTAGGAAGAGTGCGATGATACGCGGAGATTGTGCATAAGATCACATTGACTTGCTACGGTCACGCTGTTAAGATATCGCCTTGCGTTTATTTATATCAAGGAGACACTCATGTACGCAATCGTAAAAACGGGCGGCAAGCAGTACAAGGTTGCCCCTGGCGACAAGCTGAACATCGAAAAGCTTGACGCCGAGGTCGGCGCAAAGGTCGAACTCGAGGCCATCTGCGTCGTCGATGGCAAGAAGGTAGAAGCTGATCCTGCGAAGGCAGCCGCTACGAAGGTCACCGCTATCGTTCTCGAGCAGTTCAAGGGCGAGAAGCAGCTGGTCTTCAAGTTCAAGAAGCGCAAGAACTACAAGAAGCTGCGCGGTCATCGCCAGCAGCTCACGCGCGTCGAGATCGAGTCGGTTGGCTCTGCTAAGAAGACCGCTGAGAAGAAGCCGGCTGCCAAGAAGGCCGCCGAGAAGCCTGCGTCGGACGACGCCGAGTAAGCGCAAGGAGGGAACACCATGGCTCACAAGAAAGGTCTCGGGTCTACCCGTAACGGCCGCGACTCCCGTGCGCAGCGACTGGGCGTGAAGATGTTCGCTGGTCAGACTGTCAAGACGGGCAACATCATCGTTCGTCAGCGCGGCACGCATTTTCATCCGGGCGAGAACGTCGGCCGCGGCAAGGACGACACCTTGTTCGCACTGTGCGACGGCACGCTCGAATTCACGCGTGGCGTCAAGCGCAAGATCCATGTGCGCCCCGAGGCGTAAGGGTCTGCTGACAACGACAGCATAACGTTCTTATGTTGAGCGGTGCCCCCTGTTCGTCAGGGGGCACTTTTTCATATACAATCCGTAAGGTTGGATACCATCAAACCGCAGCTCCCCGATGCGAGATGCGGAACGAATACGAAGGAACGCTTCCGTGTTTATCGATAAAGTGCGCATTCACGTAACAGGCGGCAACGGCGGAGCAGGCTGCATGTCGTTTCGCCGAGAGGCCCATGTCCCCAAAGGCGGGCCCGACGGCGGCGACGGAGGTCATGGCGGCAACGTGGTGGTCGAGGCCGACGCCAGCTTGTCGTCCCTCATCGAATACCGTTTCAAGCACCATTTCAAGGCCGAGCGCGGAACGCACGGCAAAGGCAGCCGCATGCACGGAGCCACGGGCGAGGACTTGGTTCTGAAGGTGCCCGTCGGCACCGTGGTGCGCGAGTACTTCGAAGACGAGAAGGAAACCGGCGAGCTCATAGCCGACCTGACGCATGATGGCGAGCGCGTGACCGTGGCCGAAGGCGGCATGGGCGGCCGCGGCAACATCCACTTCGTCACGTCCAGAAGGCGCGCTCCAGCCTTCGCCGAATTGGGAGAGCCCGCCCAGGAGGGTTGGATCGAGCTCGAGATGAAGCTCATGGCCGACGCCGCGCTGGTGGGCATGCCGTCGGCGGGCAAGTCGTCGCTCATCGCCAAGATGAGCGCCGCGCGTCCCAAGATTGCCGATTACCCGTTCACCACGCTGGTTCCGAACCTCGGTGTGGCGCGCTCGGGCGATCTGAGCTTCGTCGTGGCCGACATCCCCGGCCTGATCGAGGGCGCTCACGAGGGCAAGGGCCTCGGCCATGAGTTCCTGCGTCACATCGAGCGCACGGCGCTCATCGTGCACGTGGTGGACTTGACGGGCGATTGGGAGGGCCGCGATCCGCTTGAAGACTACGAGATCATCAACCGCGAGCTTGCGCTGTACGCTGACGAACTGGCGAATCGCCCGCGCATCGTGGTGGCCAACAAGATCGACGTGCCCGGCGTGGAGGAGGCGTGCGAGCTGCTGGCCGAGCGCGTGCGCGAGGACTCCCTTGCTGCGGCCGACGGCGACGAGTTCGGGCAGAGCTCCATCGATCCGAAGCTGTACTGCATCAGCGCGCTGACGGGCGAAGGCGTCGACGGCCTGAAGGCCGCCATCGCCACGAAGGTGCACGAGCTGCGCGAGGCTGCTCGCGCGCATGCCGAGCAGGACGTGCAGTACGAGCACGTGTGGGAGCTCAAGCGCGAGGCGCGCGACAAGCGCTTCAAGGTGTTTCCGTTGGGCGGCGGCGTGTTCCGCATCGAGGGGCCGCAGGTTGAGCGCATGGTGGTGCAGACCGACTGGGAGAACGAGGAGGCCATTCTCTTCCTGCAGCATCGCTTGAAGCGTCTTGGCGTGGAGCAGGCGCTCGAGCGCGCAGGCGCGGTAGACGGCGACGAGATCCGCATTGTGGGGCGCGCGTTCGAATTTGAGTCGGCTCGCACGGCGGAGGATTTGTACAAGGAGCTTGATCTGTAATGAAAGCAGACCGTGTGGTCGATGCGGCGCAGCCGATGCAGGGGAAGCGCCTGGTTATCAAAATAGGGTCGTCGACGCTCACCACTTCGGAGAGCTCGATCGACTATGCGTACCTGCAGAAGCTGGCCGATCAGATAACCCATGCGAAGAGCGTCGGCTGGCAGCCCGTCATCGTGACGTCGGCCGCTATCGCGTGCGGTTTGGAGGCGCTCGGCATTGCCAAGCGGCCTTCGGACATGCCCAGCTTGCAGGCTGCGGCTTCGGTGGGGCAGAGCGCGCTTTCGACAGCCTACGCCGAGGCGTTCGCGCCTCATGGCATCACGACGTCGACCGTGCTGCTCACGCGTCGCGACACGGCGGATCGAAACGCGTACCTGCATGCGCGCGACACGTTGCTGCGCTTGCTCGACTTGGGTGTCGTGCCCATCGTGAACGAGAACGACACGATCTCGGTTGAGCAGATTCGCTTCGGCGACAACGACACGCTCGCCGCTTTGACGGCGTGTCTCATCGACGCGGACCTCATGATCATCTTGTCCGATATCGAGGGCTTGTACGACGCGAACCCGCATCACCATCCCGACGCGCGCCTTATCTCGTGCGTCGAGGCTATCGGACCGGAGGTCATGGCCGTGGCGGGCGGCGCGGGCACCACGGTGGGGTCGGGCGGCATGATCACCAAGATCAAAGCGGCGCGCGTGCTCATGGTTGCGGGCATTCCCATGGTCATTTGCCATGGCCGTCGCGAGAACGTCATCGTCGACGTGGCTGCCGGCGAAGACGTGGGGACGCGGTTCGTCGCGGCTGAAAAGCCGCACGAGATAACCCCGAAGAAGCTGTGGATCGCGCTCGGAGATTCCGCGCGCGGGTCGCTGGTGGTGGACGACGGCGCCAAGGCGGCGCTCACGAGCAAGGGCAGCTCGCTTTTGTCGGTGGGGGTGCGCGCGGTGGAAGGTCGCTTCGATCCAGGCGACATCGTTGACATCAAAGACGGTGCGGGGCATCTGTTCGCACGGGGCAAAGCGGCGTTTTCAAGTGATGAGACCGCGCTTGCCATAGGACGCACACGCTCGCAGTTGCAGGCGAATCGCCTGTTGGCAAGCTTGGCGGAACGCCCGCTTGTTCACCGTGACGAGCTTGTGGTGTTCGAGTAGGCCGGTTCGGCTATGGGCAAGGCGGGACAAGGAGGCAACGATATGATCGACGAAACCGTGCGCGACGAGGTACGTCGCGTTGCTGAGTCTGCTCGGGCCGCAAGCGCGGCGCTGGGGCAGACCACTGCAGGGGAGCGCAATCGGGCGCTCATCGCAATGGCGCGGGCTCTGCGCGAGCATGCGGTGGATATTATCGCTGCCAACGGACGCGATATGGACGCGGCGCGCGAGGCCGGAACCAAGGAGAGCTTGCTTGACCGCCTCATGTTGGATGCGGATCGCGTCGATGCGATGGCGTGCGCCCTTGAGGATTTGGTCGCCCTGCCCGATCCGCTGGGATGCGTCCAAGACGAGCGCCAGCTGTACAACGGCATCGAGCTTACGCGCGTGAGCGTGCCTTTGGGCGTGGTGGCCGTGGTGTACGAAGCGCGTCCCAACGTGACGGCTGACGCGACCGGCATTTGCCTGAAGTCGGGCAACGCTGCGGTGTTGCGCGGCGGCAGTCTGGCCTCCGCTTCCAACGAGGCCGTCGCGCGCGTGCTCCATGACGCTGCGGTGGGCGCCGGCATGCCGCAGGGTTGCATCGGGCTGATCGCCTCGACCGATCGCGCTGCAGCCGACGAGCTCATGCAGCTTCACGGGGTGATCGACGTGCTTATCCCGCGGGGCGGGGCGGGGCTTATTCACCACTGCGTCGAGCATTCCAAGGTTCCCGTTATCGAAACGGGTACGGGGAACTGCCATGTGTACGTGCATGCTACCGCGGACTTGGAAATGGCGCGCGCTATCGTGCTCAACGCGAAATGCCGCCGCTACGGCGTGTGCAACGCGGCCGAAACGCTGCTGATCGACGAGGCTGCGGCGGATTCTTTGCTGCCCGCCCTGCTTTCCGACCTGCGCGCCCAGGGCGTGGTTTTGCATGCGGACGAGTGCGCTCTTCGAGTAGCGCGCGCTCATGGCATTGAGGCGCAGGCCGCTGTCGAGCAGGATTGGGCTACCGAATACCTGGCGCCTGAGATCGCGGTGAAATGCGTTGGCGGCGTCGACGAGGCCGTCGATCACGTGAACCGGTACGGCACGCGGCACTCCGAGGCTATCGTCGCCGACCCCGCCGATGCAGAGGGCGCGGCGGCGCTGGAGGCGTTTCTCAATCGCGTTGACGCGGCTGCCGTGTACGCGAACGCTTCCACGGCGTTCACGGACGGCGGGCAGTTCGGCCTGGGAGCCGAGATCGGCATCTCCACCCAGAAGCTTCATGCGCGCGGCCCGTTCGCGCTTGCGGCGCTCACGTCGTACAAGTACGTGCTGCGCGGTACGGGGCAGGTGCGCGCGTAAGTGGCCGTCATCTGCGATAGGTTCGACCAGCTGGGCACAGACGGGCGTCCTGCTCGGCTGGGTATCATGGGGGGCACGTTCGACCCCATCCATATCGGGCACCTTGCGTGCGCCGAGCAGGCGCGCGAGGCTTACGGGCTGGACGGCGTGGTGTTCGTTCCCGCAGGCAATCCGGTGTTCAAGAAGGACAGGAACGTGACTCCTGCCGCGCACCGTCTTGAGATGTGCCGCGTTGCCGTGGACAGCAATCCTGCGTTCGATGTGAGCTCGATCGAGATCGACCGCGGCGGCGACACGTACACGGTGGACACGCTGCGCCAGATGCGCGCGCATTACCCCGCCAACGTGGAGCTGTGCTTCATCACCGGGGCCGATGCGGTGTACCACATCCTGCAATGGCGGGAAAGCGCGGCCATCGCCGATCTGGCTCGTTTGATCGCGGTTACAAGGCCGGGCTACGCGCTGTCCGAATCGCATCGTGAGGCCATCGCCGAGCGAGGGAGCTTCACGGTCGACTATCTGGAAGTTACGGCGCTTGCCATCTCCTCGAGTGACTTGAGGGGTCGGGTTGCGGCGGGAAGGTCGATTCGCTATTTGACCATGCAGGGCGTTCTCGACTATATTCAAGCGCATGCGCTGTATCGCGTACAAGGCTGTACCGCATGCGGCGGCACGGAAGGAGGGTCGTTGCGATGAGCGAACGGGATGCATCGTGCGTGCCTGCTCCTTGCGAGGATGACGCGCTGTCCGACGCGTTTTTCGAAGCGCGCAGGCAGGATTTGAAGGCAAGGCTCAAGCGCTCCCGGTACGAGCACACGCTGGGGGTGGCCGACACCGCCGTGCGGCTTGCGCGTTTGTACGGCGTCGACGAGCGTAAAGCGCGCTTGGCGGGGCTGCTGCACGACTGGGACAAGAGCTTCGACGACGAGGGCATTCTCCGACGGGCTGAAGAGCTGGGACTCGACGTCGATTCCTCTGCGATCGGGGACCTTCCGGCGCTTTTGCACGGTCCCACGGCCGCGCTCGCGCTTTCGCGGGCGTATCCTTGCATCCCGTGCGATATCGTGCGGGCCATCGAGCTGCATACGACGGGCGCTATCGGCATGAGCGATTTGGATATGGTCGTGTACGTTGCCGATGCTGTCGAGCCCGGTAGAAAGTACGATGGGCTGGGAAAGCTGCGCGCGCTGATCGGGCGGGTCTCGCTCGAGGAGCTGTTTTTGGCTACTTTCCAGCATGTTCTTCTCAATCTTATCGATCGGCGTAAGCGGGTGTATCCGCGAACGCTCGAAATATGGAACCATTACCTTGTCCGCGCGCGAGAAGCCGCAGGCGAAACACCGAAGAAAGGAATAGCGTGACCGAAACGAAGAACGAGACCCCCGAGGTGACCTCTCGCGAATGCGCGCTCATCGCTGCGCGCGCCGCTGACGAGAAGAAGGCTACCGACATCATGGTGCAGGAGGTACGCGAGCTTATCGGCGTAACCGATTACTTCGTGATTGCAACCGCGTCGAACAACCGCCAGGTCGAGGCTATCGTCGACGAGATCGAAGAGGCTGTTCGCACGCAGGGGCGCCTGAAGCCCCTGCATCGCGAGGGAACGCAGGACGGCACCTGGTCGCTGCTCGATTACGGCAGCTTCGTCGTGCACGTGTTCCAGCCCGAAACGCGCGACTACTACCGACTGGAGGCGCTCTGGAACGACGCGCCCGTGGTGGATCTGGCGAAGGAAGCGGGTCTGACCGAGATCGAGTATTCCGATCGCATTGCGAAGATGCTCGGGCGCAAGTAGCGGTCATCCGCACGCTATACGGTTTGCAACGAGAAACGGGGCTTCGGCCCCGTTTCTCGTTGACCAGGCTGTTTCGATGCGCGCTGGATGCGCGTGAGAAACGTTCTGGGCTTTCGCGCGGTCCGCGCTGGATTCGCGTCAGGAGCGTGCTGGATTTTTGCTGGGAAGCTGCTGGATCCGTGGCAAATCAGGTCGGATCCGCGCTGGATATGCGCCATCTGCGCGCTAGATTGCCTCGCTATGCTTTTGCGAAGGTGCTTGACGCGGCAAGTTGTATCCTATAAGATACAAAGGAGCAAAGATGGCAGACGATTCGTGGACGGTAGAAACAACGCCGTCGTTTGACAGGTGGATGCGCAGGCTCAAGGATAGAACCGCAGCTTCTATGGTGACGATTCGCATCCGTAGAATGCAGGTAGGTTTGTTCGGGGACGTGCGGGATGTCGGCGAGCACGTTTTCGAGATGCGCATAGCCTATGGTCCCGGCTACCGCTTGTACGGAACGCGGGCGGGAAGCTCGATTATCGTACTGTTGTGCGCAGGGGATAAAAGTTCGCAAGCTCGGGATATCGTCAAGGCAAAACGCATGGCAAAATCTTTTCGCAGAAAGAGGTAAACGAGATGAGGACGAAGGAGTTTTGCGTCGAGGACTATCTAAGGACCGATGAGGAGATTGCTGCGTACCTGAGCGCCGCGCTTGAAGAAAACGATCCTTCGTTTTTTAACATAGCACTTGGGGACGTGGCCCGCGCTCGAGGCATGTCGGCTGTAGCGGAGCGTGCCGGAGTTGGGCGTGAGAGCCTGTACAAGTCCCTTTCGAAGGACGGCAATCCTCAGTTCGGAACGATAGTCGATGTTTTGGGTGCGCTGGGCTTCAAGCTTACCATCGCGCCTAGCTCGTAGTCGTACGCAGTCCCTTCGGAAGGGGGAGAGCTGCTCCTAATGCGGCTGCGGCGATCATCACCACGACGCCTTTCACCGGGAAGCACAGGAACAGCAGCAATACGGTCATAAGCGGTTGGCGCATGACGCCGCCGACGAGCGCTGCCGTGCAGGCGCACAGGCAGAACACGGGGTCGGCTCCCGTGAGCGCCGCCATGCCGTAACCGATGGAGACGCCGGCGAAGATGACGGGAAAGAAATGCCCGCCCCTCCAGCCGAATCGGATGCACAGGGGCGTGATGGCCACTTTCGCGAATCCTGTTGCAAGCAGCGTGACAGCCCCCATGCTCATCCAAACTTCGTTAAGCTGCTCGGTTTGCACTTCGCCGGCGAACATCGTGAACGGCAGCGCTATGCCCATGGTTGCAAGGGCAAGCCCCGCGATGACCGCTTTCAGCACCGGGCGGTCTCCCATCTTGTCCGATGCTCGCTTGAAGCAGCCGTCGAACGCGCAGAACAGCCACCCGCCCGCCGCGCCGATCAAGGCAAGCGGCAGGAACCAGACCACTTCCGTCGCGCCGACGTGGATGTTGCTGTAATGCGGAAGCGACATGCCTCCGCCGAACAGCGACGACAAGCCCATGAGCGCGCCCAACGCTCCTGCTATCGCGCAAAAGTACACGACCAGCTTCGAGGTTTTCGGAAGGGTGATGGTCTGCTCGGACCCTTCGGGCTCTCCGCCGTAAAGCGGTGCGGCGAACCCGAACAGGGGTGCGGTGAATATGGCGGAAAGCGCAGCCATGGTGCCGACCGAGGTGAGCTGCTTGAAGTCGGATCCGAAGCGCTTCATGCGGTCGCCTACCCAGGTGCAAATGCCGGCGATCGCCCCGGTCAAGCCGGCTTCAGGGCCGATGGACCCGCCGAAGAACAGAGGAAGAAGCGCTGCGATGGACATGGTTCCCAGCTTGTCGTATTCGTAGCGGCCGTCTTGCTTTACCTTGGCCATGACCTCGCTGAGGTCTTCCGGGTAAGGGCCGAAGCGCTTGGTGAACAGGCCGATGATCAACCCTCCCACCAAGCAGGCCGCCAGGGGGAAGTACGGCCCGAAATGCGCGGGCATCTTCTCCCATATAAAAGAGATGCCCAGGTTCATGACGAAGAGGAGAAACCACACGAACGCTCCCGCTATGGCTCCGGTCACGATGACCGACGCGACGAACAGTGAGCGGTTTGCGAACTTCGCTGCCTTCACGACGCGCTCCTAACGCGCGACGATGTCTCGGGCGCAGGGCAGGCCGTGCGCGCTTTGCGCCGTTTGCACGGCGCGCACGACGGCGCCCTGCATGGCTTCGGTGGCCAGCATGGCCACCAAGTCGTAGTCGGCCTCCGCTTCGCACGAGGAGAACGTGAACACGGTGTCGCCGTCGCCGGACGTGTGGACGGGCTTGATGGTCCGGGCGTACGCGTCGTGGACGGTGGACGATACTTTGGTGGCCTGCGCCTTGGTTATGCGAGCGTTCGTGAGAACCAGCCCGATGGTGGTGTTCGGGCAGGGCCCTTCGCTTGGGATTGCTCGGCTTCCGTCGTCTTGGATGCGGCTTGCGAGCTCGGCCAGCGCATCGAGCGGATCCATGACAAGGCCGTTTTCTCCTCGGCATCCGGCGATCCACGTGCCGTCGCTTTCGCAGACGTTGCCAAGTGCGTTCACGGCGACGATGGCCACCGCCACCACGTCTCCCATGCCCAGCCCGCAGATGCCCAGCCCGGCCTTCATGGCCCGATCGCCGCCCAGGAGCTTTCCAACCGTGGCCCCGCATCCGGCGCCGACGTTTCCTTCTTCAAGCGGCTCGGTTGCTTTACGCTCGAAAGCCGCGCGGGCGGCAGCGCGGCCCATGGTTGCGTCGGGATGCGCGTTTTGGCCTACGAGCAGGTCGAACAGGCACGCTCCGCACACGATCGGCACCCGCGCGCTTTCGACGGGAAAGCCGATCCCGCGTTCCGCCAGCTCTTCCATCACGCCGGTCGACGCCGCTAAGCCGAAAGCGCTGCCGCCCGAAAGGACAACGGCGTGCACGGCTTGGATCATGTTCTCCGGCTTGAGCAGATCGGTCTCGCGCGTGGCGGGTCCGCCTCCGCGCACATCGACGCCGCAGACGCCGCCTTCGGGCGCGATGACCACGGTGCAGCCCGTTGCCGCAGCGGCATCGTGCGCGTGCCCGCACAGAAACGCGGGCAGATCGGAGAGGGAAGCGGGCTGGATCATGGCGGTTCCTTCCTGAGGAGACTGGTCATGCAGTAGTCGCATTGTACACCGTGGAAGGAGCCTTCGCTGTTGAAGGATACGACCGAATCCGGCGTGGAGGAGGGATCGGTCCCTGTTGCGCGAACCGGCCGGTGCCGTGCGGGGGCCGCCGGGAGCCGACCTTGCGCGAATCGCGGGAACGGGTCCGTTGCCGGCGAGGGCTGCGGCTGCGCGGGTGCCGTCAAACCGCCGTATCCGCGTTCCTGCGTGCACGAGCAACGTTCCTATGTGCACGATTCTTTCTCCAATGTTGCGCGCGAGCGCATGCCGAGGCTCTCTCGTCGGCGGCGAAAGAACGCGACCAGGCGAAACGCACGGTCGTATCGAAGGCCGTCTCTCTGCGCGCCTCTCAAACGCAACATTGGGGAAAGAATCGTGCAGCAAGCAAGGTGCCTGCCGTTGGATCCATGCCGACGCGCGGGGCCTTTCCGAATCGGACGGCTTGCGATCGGGCGAAACGGGGCCTTTCCGACGGCGAAGGGACGTTCCGGAGCGCCTGCGAGGTTTTCGCGGGATGGGGGCATGATGTATGCCTATATGGGTTTGCCGGTGAAAAGGTGCCGGGATCGAACTTATGTCGGCTTGCGGTGCCCCTTTCGCAGTGATACGGTGAAAACCCTTTCAAACCGCTGCATCCCTCCCTTACGATGGGAGTGATTCGCATGCCAGATTTTCTGACCAAGACCGCTTGTCGCGGACGTCGTCCGCAGCGATTCGTCTCGGCCCGCCACTATCGGCGCCCCGACCTCATTGCGAAGTTGCTGAGGGAACGCCATGTTCCCCGGTTCATCGTTGCGCCCGAAGGATTCGGTAAATCGTTCGTAGCGCTGGAGTACGCGGAAACGGTTTTCCGGTTCGAGCACGTGTTTTGGATCGACGCGAAAAGCCCGTGCTTTTTGCGCGATCTTGATGACGGGCGCATTGCCAAGACGCTTTCCTCGGAAGACCGTGCTTCGTTCTTGGCCGTTGTCGAGGACGTGCCCTCGCTGGACCCTCAGCGCGTCGAGTTGCTGTCTCGTGAGATGGACGCGCTGATTGACCGTGGCTGCGAGGTTCTGGTCACCTGCCTGCCCATGCGCGACGCCTTTCATGGGCAGCGGGATCGCCTCAAGCTGGGGGCTGCGGACTTGCTGTTGACCGATGTCGAGCTTGATGCTTTGCGCACGGCTGCCGAGCGCGAGGCCGAACCCGCTGCCCTCATGCCGACGGCGCGCCGCATCGCGACGCTTGCGTGGGGGACGTCCGGCGATCGCGCGGCGTTTCTCGCGTCGGTTGCGAAGGAGGAGCTTCCTACCGATTTGATGCTCCCCTTGTTTTCGATGCTGTGCCTGCAAAGCGGTGCGCTTGCCGACCTTGCGGCGTTCGGCTCCTGCGAGGACGATTCGATTGCGATTTTGTCAGAGCAGTATCTTTACCTGGGAATCAACTGCAGGAAAGAGCGCTTCGACGCTGCCTCTTTTTCCATGGACGAGTTGTCGGAGGCGTTTTCGCCGACGTTGCCCGACCTTGCGAAGAGGTCGGTGTTTCCCGACGCCGATGCGCTCGCGACGCACATTGCGGACGCTTTGCTGAAACGCGAGCAGTTCGCGCGTGCGTGCGACGCGGCTCGCTTGCTGGCATCGCGCAAGGCGCGCGCAGCGTGGTTGGCAAGCCGGGGCCGCGAGCTTTCCGACGGGGCCTGCCTGGCCCCCGCGTGCGACGTGTATCGTTCGCTTGGCGCAGAGAAGGCCGGTCTGGCCTGCGCCCTCGACGCCGCCGAAGCCGCGCGTCGCGCTTTGTTGGGAGATCGCGACTCCGCCTGCGCCGTTGCACGACGGGTGAGCGGGTCTTCTGCCGCCGCGGTTGGATTGAGGGCCGCTGCGGCGCTCGTCTTGAGTCGATGCGCCGAAGAAGGGGAGCGCCGCCGCGCTGTTCGCCTTGCCTCTTCGCTGGCCCTTGCTCCCGAAGCCGCACGTGAGGATGGCGGGCTTTTGCCGGATGCGGACTGGCGGTCTCTTGCGGCGGCGGCTGCCGTGCAGGATGCGCTTGAGACCTCGTGCACGGAAGGGGCTAGGGCGTGGCTTGCTTGGTACGAAGGCGGCGTTCGCGGGCGCATGATGGCCTATGCTGCAGCTTGGGTGCTCTCTTGCGCGGAGCTTGAGGCGCGCACCGGGCGATCGCGGGCCGAGGCGTTGCCCTCGGAATCGGTCGACCAGGTGGCTGCCGTGGTGCGAGCGCGGGTCTCGACGCTTGCGCAGAACGCATTGCGGCTCTTCGATGGAATGGCGGGCGCGGAACTCGAGCGCGCATGCGAAAGCGGAGCGGTGTCGGTTCCTTCTCTTGACGCGCGCTCGTCTTTAGCCGTGCGTCGCGTCGAGATGGCCCTGTTCTCTCAGCGTGCGGAGCATGAGCGCATTGAGCGCGAGCGCGCCGAGCGTCGCTTCGTATTCTCGACCACCCATCCTGATGCGTTCAGAAGCCAGTCTTGCATGTCTGCGCCGTCTGCGGCCATTGGGGCGACGCCGAGGCTCACGGTGAACCTGTTCGGCGGCTTGGACGTACGCATAGGGGGCAAGCGGGTCGACGATGCGCTGTTCAGGAGGCAGAAGGTCAAAACGTTGCTGGCTCTTCTTGTGCTCAACCGGGGGCGCGAGTTCTCGCGCGACAAACTGGTTTCGCTGCTGTGGCCGGAAAGCCCGCTGGAAGCGGCGCGCAAGAATTTCTACGGGGTTTGGAGTCTTTTGCGCCGCGCGCTCAAAACGCCGGATGGCACCTGCCCATACCTGATTCGGCAGCAACGCGGGTTGCGCCTCGATGCCGACCTGCTGGACAGCGACGTTGTTCAATTGGACGACGTGTGCAACAAGCTGTTGTTCGAACAGCCGGGATACGGGGGATGGGCGTACTTGTTTTCGCAGGTAAATGATAGGTTCTCAGACGATATCCTTCCTAGCGAGAATAACAATGACGCCCTTGTGGGCAGGCGGGCCGAGTGTCGCGACAAGTTGGTGGACGCCTTGGTGGCGGCTTCGACGCGGCTGGTGGGAGCGGGCGAAACGCGCGAGGGGTTGTGGTTCGCCCGGGCTGCTCTGCAGCGCGACGGCGGGCGGGAGGATGCGTACGTGGCGCTCATGGAGGCCCAGATGGGAGCGGGGCAGCGCAGCGCGGCGCTCGAGACGTACTTCGCATGCCGCCGCTACTTGGTAAACGAGCTGGGCATCGATCCGTCCATCGAGACCACGCGCCTGTACCGTAGCATCATCGAGAGCGAAGAGACGCTCGAATGATCAGCCGTCGAGCGCAAAGAAGCAAGGAAAAACGCTGTTTCCGCAGTCTCGCGCGTCGTCGCTCGCATCGGGGCCAGCGGTGCGAAAATGCTGTTGAGATTATTGACCGGCCGATGCCGACGGGTTCGTTATGTTAGAGTGGTTCGTGCTGTATTCAAACGTTCGACCGCGCGACCGGCGCAGTTCCGGCCGCGAAAAGGATGGCGCATACATGGCTGGATTCCTATCCAAGCTGCTGACGCTCGGCGAGGGCAAGCAGATGAAGAATTACGAGGCGACCGTGGCTAAGGTCAACGCCCTCGAGACGCAGATGCAGGCGAAGACCGACGAAGAGTTGCGCGCGCTCACCGCCGCTTTCCGCGAGCGCGCCCAGGGAGGGGAGGACCTCAAGAGCCTGCTTCCCGAGGCGTTCGCCACCGTGCGCGAGGCATCCGTGCGCACCTTGGGTTTGCGGCACTTCGACGTGCAGCTCATCGGCGGCATGGCCCTGAACGACGGCCAGATCGCCGAGATGAAAACCGGCGAAGGCAAAACTCTCGTCTCAACGCTTGCTGGCTACTTGAACGCCCTTTCGGGCAACAACGTGCACGTGGTAACCGTGAACGACTATCTGGCCAAGCGCGACAGCGAGTGGATGGGGCAGGTGTATCGCTTCCTCGGCATGGAGGTGGGCCTTATCCAGAACGGCATGCGTCCGGACAAGAAGAAGCCTGCGTACTTGGCCGATGTCACGTACGGCACGAACAGCGAGTTCGGCTTCGACTACCTGCGCGACAACATGGTGACCCGAGCGGAAACGCGCGTCCAGCGCGGGCATCATTTCGCCATCGTCGACGAGGTGGACTCCATTCTCATCGACGAAGCGCGAACCCCGCTCATCATCTCCGGCGCCGGAACGCAGGCGGCCGAAACGTACAACAAGTTCGCCCGCGTCATGGTGGGTCTTCGCCTTGACGAGGACTTCGAAATGGACGAGGCGAAAAAGACCATCAACGCCACCGAGAGCGGTCTGGAGAGAATCGAGGCCATGCTGGGGATCGACGACATCTACGCCGATCCGTCCGGGCAGCTTCCGAACCACCTTCAGCAGGCGCTCAAGGCCCAGTTCCTGTTCCATCGCGACGTGGACTACGTGGTGGTCAACGGCGAAGTGAAGATCGTCGACGAGTTCACGGGCCGCATCATGGAGGGCCGCCGCTATTCCGAGGGCCTGCATCAGGCGCTCGAAGCGAAAGAGCGCGTCCTTGTGCGCGAGGAGAACCAGACGCTCGCCACCATTACGCTGCAGAACTACTTCCGTCTG
Source organism: Paraeggerthella hongkongensis (assembly GCF_003726035.1). Classification (GTDB taxonomy): domain Bacteria; phylum Actinomycetota; class Coriobacteriia; order Coriobacteriales; family Eggerthellaceae; genus Paraeggerthella; species Paraeggerthella hongkongensis. The sequence continues at coordinate 58,022 of NZ_QICD01000009.1, read as the reverse complement.
TACGAGAAGCTCTCCGGCATGACCGGCACGGCCATGACCGAGGACGCCGAGTTCCGCGAGATCTACAAGCTGCCCGTCGTGGCCATCCCGCCGAACCGCCCGGTTGCCCGCAAGGACGAGAACGACCTGATCTACCGCACGGTGGATGCCAAGTTCAACGCCGTGGCCGACGATGTTGCCGAGCGCAACGCGAACGGCCAGCCCTGCCTTATCGGCACGGTGTCCATCGAAAGCTCGGAAAGGCTCTCGCGCCTGCTGGACAAGCGCGGCATCGCGCACGAGACCCTGAACGCGAAGAACCATGAACGCGAAGCCCATATCATCGCGCAGGCGGGCCGCGTGGGCGCCGTGACCATCGCCACCAACATGGCCGGCCGCGGCACCGACATCTTGCTGGGCGGCAACCCCGACGTGCTCGCCGACGATGTTCTTCGCGCGCGGGGCTTCGACCCCGAGCTGGACGCCGATGCCGAGGCGGAAGAGGGCAAGGCGCCCGCGCCCACCGCCGAACAGCGAGCGGATGCGCTCGCCGAGGCCAAGCGCGTTTGCTCCGAGGAGCATGACGCCGTGATCGCCGCGGGCGGCCTCACCGTCATCGGCACCGAGCGCCATGAGTCCCGGCGTATCGACAACCAGCTGCGCGGCCGCGCCGGTCGTCAGGGCGATCCGGGCGTGACGCAGTTCTATTTGTCGCTCGAAGACGACCTCATGCGCCTGTTCGGCGGCAACCGCATGGACTCCATCGCGCGCATGATGGAGAAGACCGACATGCCCGACGACATGCCCATTCAAGCCGGCATGGTGTCGAAGGCCATCGAAGGCGCGCAGCGCCAGGTGGAAAGCATGCACTTCGCCGCTCGTAAGAACGTGCTCGAATACGACGACGTCATGAACCTGCAGCGCGCGGCCATCTACGGAGAGCGCAACGCCATCCTGGACGGCAAGGACATGGACGAGCGCATTCCTCAGATCGTGAGCGACGCGGCGGAGGCCGTGGTGCAGGAGAACTGTCCCGCCAAGGCCCCCAGCGACGACTGGGACAGCAAGGCCGTGGAGGCGTGGGCCGCCAACATGACGGGCCGCGACGACTTCCGCGTGGGCGACGTCGATCACGACGACGATCCGGCGGTTTTGGCCGAGGAATTGACGGGCTACCTGGAGCGCGTGTACGCCGAGAAGTCGGAGCAGTTGGGCGAGTCGGTCATGAAGATGCTCGAGAGCCAGGTCATGCTGCGCATCATCGATACGCGCTGGATGGCTCACCTTCAGGAGATGGATTACCTGAAGGCCGGTATCGGCTTGCGCGCGTTCGGCCAGCGCGACCCTTTGGTCGAGTACAAGAACGAGGCGTACAACGCCTTCCAAAGCCTGACGGCGGGCATGTACGAAGACTACCTGCGCACGCTTTTGCGTCTTCAGGTGGCCGTGAAGCAAGACCAGCCCGAACTGGCCGAAGAGAAAAGTCCGCTCGATGGCAAGGTGAGCTATTCGTCTCCCGAACAGGTGCTTGAAGAGACGGGCGTCGCCGCTGCTCGCAGGCAGGCTGCGGCCTCCGGAACTCCGACCGCCGACGGCCAGCCGGCAAGGCCTCCCAAGCCCGCAGCGGCCAAGCCGCAAACCTATGTCAAGGACAAGGACGATCCCTTCGCCGACGTAGGGCGCAACGACCCGTGCCCGTGCGGCTCGGGCCTTAAGTACAAGAAGTGCCACGGTAAGAATCTGTAGGAACATGGCTGATAGAGACTTGAAAGACTTAGAGCAGGTGGCCCGTCGCGTGGAAGACGCGCGCGGGTACCTGCACATCGAAGACAAAACGGCGGAGCTTGAGAAGCTCGACGCCGAGATCGCGTCGCCGGGCTTTTGGGATGACGCGTCCCATGCCCAAAGCGTGTCGAAGCAGGCCAGCGTGCTGCGCGACACGATCGGCGAGTACGACGAGGCGGCGGCCCTTTTGGAGGACGCGCGTGCCGCGTTCGAACTGGCTGCGGAAGACGAGCTGTTCGCCGACGAAGCCCAATCCGCGCTCGACGCGCTCGACGGCATGCTGGACAAGCTGGAGATCAGCTCGTGGTTCTCCGAGCGCTTCGACGGGGGAGACGCCATTTTGACGGTGAACCCCGGGTCGGGCGGCTTGGAGGCCCAGGACTGGACCGAGATGCTGTATCGCATGTACGCTCGCTACGCCGAGGGCAAAGGGTGGAAGGTCACCGTGCTCGACGTGGTTCCGGGCGAGGGCATCGGATTGGACAAGGCTACCATCCAGGTGGAGGGCCGCAACGCTTTCGGCATGCTGAAAAGCGAAAACGGCGTGCATCGTCTGGTGCGCATCAGTCCGACCGACGACAAGAAACGCAGGCACACCACGTTCGCCGGCGTGGAGGTGCTCCCGGTGCTTCCCGATGACATCGAGGTGGATCTCAATCCCTCCGACGTTCGCGTGGACGTGTATCGGTCGAGCGGCCCGGGCGGGCAATGCGTCAACACCACCGACTCGGCCGTGCGCCTCACGCACGTGCCCACCGGCATCGTGGTCACGTGCCAGAACGAGAAATCCCAGCTGCAAAACAAGGAAGCCGCGTTTCGCGTGCTGAAGGCGAAGCTCTACGAGCGCGAAGAGCAGAAGCGCGCCCAGGAGCTGGCCGAACTGCGCGGCGAGCGTATGGACTCCACGTTCGGCAGCCAGATTCGCAATTACGTGCTGTATCCCTACCAAATGGTTAAAGACGTCCGCAGCGGCATCGAGACCGGCAACGTGGAGGCGGTCCTCGACGGCGATCTGGACGAGTTCGTAGTGGGCTATCACCGTTGGAGAGTGTCCCAATAATGAAAGGAACAGGAATGACCGAGCTTGAACGGCGGGCGAACGAGATGCGCAAGGACATCGTGCGCATGATCGCGGAAGCGGGAAGCGGGCACCCGGGCGGGTCGCTCTCGTGCGCCGACATCCTATGCGCGCTGTACTTCGGGAGCGTCCTCGAGTACGACTCCCAGAATCCCGACGACGAGGCGCGCGATCGCTTCATCCTGGCGAAAGGCCATGCCGCGCCGGCGCTCTACGCCGTGCTCGCGCATGCGGGCTACTTCCCGCGCGAGGAGCTGCTGACGCTGCGCAAGCTGGGGGGCCGTTTGCAGGGTCATCCCGATTCCAGCTTGGTTCCCGGCGTTGAGGTGTCCACCGGCTCGCTCGGCCAGGGGCTGTCCGTTGCGGCGGGCGCTGCCGCCGGCTTGAAGCTTGACGGGAAGGGCCAGACGGTGTTCGCGCTTTTGGGCGACGGCGAGTGCCAGGAGGGCCAGGTGTGGGAGGCCGCTATGTTCGCGGCTCACCGCAATCTGGACAACCTGGTGGCCATCGTGGACCGCAACTGCCTGCAGATCGACGGCGACACGGCCGACGTGTGCGATCCGGGCGATCTGGTGGCGAAGTTCCAGGCGTTCGGTTGGGACGCGTGCGAGGTTGACGGACACGATATAGACGCCCTTATCGAGGCGCTTTCGGCTGCGAAGGCAGATCGTCAGGGCAAGCCCCATGCGTTCATCGCGCGCACGGTGAAGGGCAAGGGCGTGTCGTTCATGGAGCATCAAGCGGGTTGGCACGGCAAGGCGCCGTCGCCCGAGCAGACCGAGGCCGCGCTGGCCGATCTGGCGGCGCTGGAGGAGAAGGAGGCCTGCCGTGGTTAAGCTGGCAGACGAAACGCAGTCCCAGGTCAAGCGCGCAACGCGCGCGGCGTACGGAGCGACGCTTGCGGAGCTGGCCGGCGAGGGCCTGCCGGTCGTTGCCGTGGACGCCGACCTGACGGGTTCCACCACCACCAAGAAGCTGGCGGATGCGGGCTTCGAGGATCGCCTGTTCAACTGCGGCATCGCCGAGCAGAACATGGTCGACGTGGCGGCGGGCCTGGCCATCACGGGCCATGTGGCCTATACCGGCTCGTTCGCCGTGTTCGGTACGGGCCGTGCTTACGACCAGATCCGCAACACCGTGTGCTACAGCAACTTGGACGTGAAGATCGCTCCGACGCATGCGGGCATTTCCGTCGGCCCTGACGGCGGCAGCCATCAGATGCTCGAGGACGTCTCGCTCATGCGCGGGCTTCCCAACATGCGCGTGCTGGTACCGGCCGACTATGCGGCTGCGCGCGCCGCAATCCGCCTGGCCGCGGCTACGCCCGGTCCAGTCTACGTGCGCATGGGCCGCGCGTCCGTTCCGGCCGTCTACGCCGACGGCGTGGAGCTGGAGCTGGGGCGCGCCTACGTGCTGCGCGAGGGTTCCGACGCCACCATCGTGGCGTGCGGCGTCGAAGTGGAGCAGGCGCTCAAGGCGGCGGACATGCTTGCCGAAGAGGGCATTCAGGCCGAGGTTATCGACGCATTCAGCGTCAAGCCCCTTGACGAGGAGACCGTCGTTGCGTCAGCAGCGAAGACGGGCCGCGTAGTGGTGGCCGAGGAGCACAGCGTCTACGGCGGCTTGGGATCGGCTGTGGCGGAGGTGCTTGCGCGCACGAACCCGACGCCGGTCGAGTTCGTGGGCATGCGCGATCAGTTCGGCAAATCGGGCGAGTTCGAGGAACTTCTCGACTACTTCAACCTGGGTTCGCGGGCGATTGTCGAAGCTGTGAAGAAGGTTATGGCCCGATAGCGGTTCTGCTAGAATCAGGCCGTCTCAGTACATCACTATTTGAACGGAGCATTCTGTGACGAACGACATCAGCCAAGGGGTTCCTGCGCGCCCGCAGCGGCGCGGCGGTGCCCATGCGGCGCCGGTGCGGCAAACTGCGTCGCAGCTGTCCGCGTCGCTGCCGGTGCTGGAAGTCGATGACATTCCCCAGCAAACGGGCACCCCGGTCATCACGTTCGACCATGTGACGAAGGTATACCCTGCGCAGCCGAACAAGCCGGCCCTCAACGATATCTCCCTGCAGATCTATGCGGGCGAGTTCATCTTCTTGGTAGGCCATTCTGGTTCGGGCAAGTCGACCTTCATCCGCATGCTCATTCGCGAGGTGAAGCCCACGCAGGGCCATATCTACGTGGCCGACGAGGACCTGTCCACCATGCGCAACTGGCGCGTGCCGTATTTGCGCCGCAACATCGGATGCGTGTTCCAGGACTTCAAGCTCCTGCCGAACAAGACCGTGTTCGAGAACGTCGCGTTTGCTCTCGAGGTAATCGGCAAGAGCCGTCACGTCATCAAGACGCAGGTCCCTGAGGTTTTGCGCCTGGTGGGCCTGCAGGACAAGCTCAACAAGCGCCCCGACCAGCTTTCCGGCGGCGAGCAGCAGCGCGTGTCCATCGCGCGTGCCATCGTGAACCGCCCGCCGCTGCTCATCTGCGACGAGCCCACGGGCAACTTGGACCCGCAGACCTCGCGCGGCATCATGGACCTGCTCGAGCGCATCAACCGTACGGGCACCACGGTGCTCGTTGCCACGCACGACCGCGAAATGGTCGATAACATGCGTCGTCGCGTCATCGCGCTCGACCGCGGCAATCTGACCCGCGACCAGGATAGGGGGGTGTACGGTTTCGATGTCTAGTTTCTTCTACTTCCTGCGCGAGTCGCTCACCGGCTTCACGCGCAACCTTTCAACGGCACTCGGTTCCATCGTCACCATCTTCCTGTCGCTTCTGATCATCGGCATTTTCTTCGTTGCCGGCCTTGTGGTCGAAAACGTGGTTTCGTCGGTTGAGAACGAAGTGTCCATCACGGCGTATGTGGCCGACGACGCTCCCGAAGCCGATGTTCAGAGCGTTTCAAGCTACGTCAAGGGTCTTGAGGGCGTGGCCTCGGTTGGGTTCACGACGAAAGACCAGGCGCTCGAGAAATTCCGCTCTACGTCGAGCTCCGACATCATCGACACGCTTGACGGGCAGAACCCCTTGCCGGCTTCGATCGACATCGAGCTGTCCGACCCGCAGTTGGTCGAGCAGGTTGCCTCGTCGCTGCTGAGCAATGCGACGTACCAGAAGATCAGCGAGGATCCCAGCAATCCTGCCGATTCCGTCAAGTACGGCGAGAAGACGGTCGAGCGGCTGTTCGCCCTGACCAACTACGTGCGCTACGTGGGCATCGCCTTGGTCGGCTTGCTTGTGTTCATCGCGCTCGTGTTCATCAACAACACCATCCGCCTTGCCATTCTTGCTCGTCGCAAGGAGATTGCCATTATGCGCTTGGTGGGTGCGTCGAACGGCTTTATTCGCGGGCCCTTCCTCATGGAAGGCGCGCTGCACGCTATCATCGGCTCGCTTTTGGCGGTCGGGTGCTTGGAGCTGCTTCGCAACTTCGCGTTGCCGCGTTTGCAAAGCGCGCTCATGTTCTTGAACTTCGATATCGCCTTGAATATGTTCCTGCTCATCTATGCGGTGCTGATTGTTTCCGGCCTGTTCATCGGCTTGGTTGGCTCTGCATTGGCTATGCGTCGCTACCTCAAGGTGTAGCGTTTCGCGTGGAAGGTCATGGCGAAGCATACTGACAGTTCGAAGATTGCCGCGTCCGCGCGTAAAGCGCGGGCGCGCAACGTGCGCCTCATCAAGGCGTTTTCTTTCTTTGCCGTAGTGTGCCTGGCATTTGTCGGCGGCTTTTTCGTGCGCGGCGAAATTCCCTTGCTGGAGTCCTTGGGGATGGGAGGACTTCCCGGGGATTCCCAAACCTCGTTGAGAAGCGACTTGTCGCGCGATGCGTACGGATCGCTCGGCGCGCGCGTCGGCGAAGTGGAGGACGTCCTCAAAAACGATAGCTTGGACTCTTATGATCTTGATGCGGCAACCTCGAACGTGCTCGAGGCGTTTGCCAAGACTACGCAGGACCCGTATCTGCGCTACTACGACGCGAACCGCTATGCCGCGCTTATGAAGGACAGCGCGGGAAGCTATGCGGGCATCGGCGTGCTGTTCTCGGAATACAACGGGCGCGCGTACGCTGTGGACGTGTTCGAGGGCTCCGCCGCTCAGGCTGCTGACGTACGCCAAGGCGATTTCGTTGTGGCCATCGACGGCGATCGCGATCATGACTGGACCACCACGGAGGTGGCTGCGGCCCTGCGCCGCGACGAAGGGGAGGACGCCGTCGTAACCTGGCGGCGGGCTGCATCCCTTGAGGACGAAGGCGGCGAGGAATTCACCACCACGCTTTCGTGCTCGAGCTACACCGTGAAAAACGTCGTCGCCGAGCTTTCGGGTTCCGTGGGCTACATCCAGCTCAAGCAGGTTACTCAGAACGCGTCCAGCTTGGTGAGCAGCGCGATTTCCGATCTGGAATCGCAAGGCGCGCTCTCGTTCGTCTTGGACATCCGCGACAATCCCGGCGGATTCTTGACGCAGTCGGTGGATGTGGCCAGCTTGTTCGTGAAGAGCGGTACCGTGGTCAAGATCCAGACGAAGGAAGCCGAGGAAACCACGAAGAACGCGAACGGCACCATTGCGACCGACAAGCCCCTTGTGGTGCTGGTCAATGGGAACACGGCGGCTTCCGCCGAGGTGCTAGCCGCCGCGCTCAAAGACAACCAGCGCGCTACGCTTGTGGGATCGACCACCCTCGGGAAGGGTTCGGTCCAGGTCACGCGCGACCTCAGCTTCGGCGGAGCGCTTCGCTACACCGCTGCGTACTACAAGAGCCCGCTCGGCCACAACATCGATCGGGTGGGCGTGGTGCCCGACATTGCGGTGGGGCTGTCCGAAGGGGTCGACAATCAAAAGGCGCTTGCTATCGAAACCGCTCAGTCGCTTGTAAGGGAATAGAGCCGTGGCTCGTTCCCGTTCGCATACGCGGCGCACGCCCCGCGCTCATCCTCGAGGCGTCCTGATGGTTCGCGCGGGCGGCTTCGGCTTCGTGCAGACCGCCGAAGGCGAGTTCTTCGTGCCGGAATCGAAGATGGCGGGCGCGTTCGACGGCGATCTGGTGGAGTTGGCTCCCCTTCCCGCGCCGAAGGGCGGTGCAAAGCAGCCGCACGAGCGGCATGGATCCCATGCGACGGAGAAGCCGGCTGCGCGCGTGTTGCGCGTGATCGACCGTGCGCACGATACGCTGGTGGGCCGCTACGAGGTGGCCGAACCTTTCGGCGTCGTGGTTCCTGAAGACACGCGCATCCCTTACGACGTTTTCACGATGCGCTCAGAGTATCCTGATATCGAGGACGGCTCGCTTGTCCGCGTGCGCATTTCGACGTTTCCTTCCCGTAATACGGCGGCGACGGGAGTTATCGAAGAAGTACTCGGCAAGGCTGACGAGGAAGCTGCGGCGATAGATTTGGTGATCGCGCGGCATAAGCTCGAGACGACGTTTTCCGAAGGCGCGCTTTCAGAGGCGCGCGCTGCAACGGTTGACGAGGATGTCGCGCTGGCCGAAGGGTACCGTGATCTGCGCGAGCGCTTCACGTTTACCATCGACCCTGCGGATGCGCGCGACTTCGATGACGCGATCTCCTTGGATCCCGTGGTTTTGGCGAACGGCGAAGTCGTGCTGAGCCAGCCGGCGCGTCGGGAGGAAGCACCCGACAGCATGCGATTCGTGGACGGGCGCGGGGCGGAGGCCGTGCGCTGGCGTCTGGGCGTGCACATCGCGGACGTTTCGCACTACGTGCCGTGGAACTCGTCGCTTGATCTGGATGCACGGCGCCGCGCAACAAGCGTGTACCTAGTCGATCGGGTGATCCCGATGCTGCCGGAGGAGCTGTCGGGCGATCTGTGCTCGCTGCGCCCGAACGAAGTGCGACGCTCGATGACGGTCGATCTGTACCTCGACGACGATGCGCGGTTGGTTTCGTACGATCTGTACCCTGCCCTTATTCGCTCGAACGCGCGCTTGTCGTACGATGAGGCGCAGGACATGATCGATGCTCGGGCCGAAGCCGACGATCAGCTTGCCTGGCGCCTTGCCCGTCTTTCGCTCATTGCGCGCAGGCGCTCGGCGGCGCGCGAAGCGGCGGGAGGGCTGGACTTCGACACGGTGGAAGCGCGCGTGCGCCTCGATCGGGAGGGGCATCCCGTTGCCATAGACCTCAGGCGCAAGACCGACGCGACCTCGCTGATCGAAGAGGCGATGATCTTCGCGAACGAAACAGTGGCTCGTCACTTGAACGACGCTCGGTTCCCAAGCTTGTTTCGCGTGCACGAACAGCCGTCGGCGGACAGCTTGGCGGCTCTGATTCCGGTGTTTCAGGAGTTCTCGTGGTTCGACCTGGTTGATCAAGGCAAACTGGTGGCGGGCGATCCCCGGGTGCTGCAGCAGGTTCTTGAGGCCAGCGCTTCCCGCGCGGAAGGGGAGTTGGTCTCGTCGCTGCTGCTTCGTTCCATGAAGCGGGCGGTTTACCGGCCTGCGTGCGAGCCCCACTTCGGGCTCGCTAGCAGCTCGTACACGCATTTCACATCTCCCATCAGGCGATATCCTGATCTGGTGGTGCATCGCATGTTGAAGGCGCAGCTGACGAAGCGGTCGGAGCGATTCGATCAGGAGGTTGCGGCGCTTCCCTGGATAGCCGAGCATTCCTCGGATATGGAGCGCGTGGCCGAGAAGGCGGCGCGCGAATCCCAGGAAATCAAAATCATCGAGTACTTGCAGGCGTTCGTAGGCCAGTCGTTTTCTGCCGTGGTGTCGGGCGTAGCAACGTACGGGCTGTACGTGCGGCTGGACAACACTGCCGAAGGTTTGGTTCCCGTAAGAAACCTGGGGCCAGAGTACTTCGCGTTCGATCCGGTGCAGCACCGCCTGACCGGTCAGGACACGGGCGCAACCTATCGCTTGGGACAGCGCCTTGCCGTGGTTCTGACATCCGCCGATCCGCGCGCCAGGCGGTTGGATTTCCGTCCTGTTCAACAAGGGCGGTAGCCAGGGCTATGGGGCGCATAAGGGAGACGGCGCAGGCTATGGCGCGCCAGATGCACAGCAACAAGAAAACGTTCGCCGTGTACGTGGTGCTGCGCTTGGTCGTGGTCGCGTGCGCGGCCTCTGCGCTCGTCTTCGGCAATTACGAGGCGTTCTTTCTCTGTCTTCTCACGTTGGTGCTGTTCTTGGTGCCCGCGTTCGTTGAAGTGAACTTCAGCATCACCATCCCCGAAACGCTCGAAGTGATCATCGTGCTGTTCATTTTCGCTGCCGAGATCTTGGGCGAGCTTCTGCATTTCTACACCATATTCCCGTTTTGGGATACGCTTCTTCATACGTTCAACGGGTTTCTAGCTGCTGCGATCGGGCTTGCCCTCGTGTCCATCCTCAATCGATCGGACCGCATCGCCTTCTCGCTCTCGCCGTTTTTCTGCGTGGTGGTGGCGTTTTGCTTCTCGATGACCATCGGCGTGCTTTGGGAGTTCTTCGAGTTCGGCATGGATCGGGTGTTCGGCCTGGACATGCAAAAGGACACGGTAGTAACCAGCATCGCGAGCGCGCTCTTGGATCCCACGGGATCGCAGCACCCTGTGCGCATAGACGGGATAGAAGAGGTTGTCGTGAACGGTCAGGAGCTTGGAGTAGGGGGCTACCTTGATATCGGGCTGCTGGATACGATGGAGGATCTGTTCGTGAACCTGATCGGCGCGATCGTGTTCTCGGTTATCGGGTACCGCTACCTCAAAAACAAGGGTTCGGGATCCATCGTCAAAAGGCTTGTTCCGTGGCCGAGTTCGTCCAGCGGTCGCCGAGGCTCCGATTGCTGATCGGGTATTTTCTTTGATGATCAAAGCGAATACGGTATGATGCGGGCATCGACGGCGCGGGAAGGGGACGGCTATGGAAACGGCACATGGATCGAGCGACCTTGATCGATCTTTTTCGAGCAGGCCTCGGGCAGGGGTCGACGACGCCGTGCGCGCGCGTCGACAAGAGATCGACGACCTGCTGTCGGGCACGTTCAACTCCATCCTGCGCATCGAAGAGCGATCTTTGGACAACCGCTTGACGCAGGGACTCACCATTACCGAAGTGCATACCATCGTGGCCGTGGGCCTTCACGAGCACAGCCCGATGAACGTGGTTGCCGCGCGCCTAGGCGTGACGCTGGCAACGCTGACCACGGCCGTTAACAAGCTGGTCAAGAAGGGTTTCGTCGAGCGCGAGCGCGCGGAGGACGACCGGCGCAAAGTACTGGTCTCGCTTACGAAAAAGGGCCGTCAGGTGCTGCGCGCCCACAACCTGTTCCATCATCAGATGATCGACGAGGCGCTAGCCGATCTGAGCGAGGAAGAGGAGCGCGTGTTCGCCGTTGCTCTCGCGAAAGTCAAGGCGTTCTTCGACGCGCAGGAGTAGCGCGCAGAAATCGTGGAGGGGCCGACAAGGCACTTGCAATCGAGGCGAAGTCTCCCTATCATCGTCTATGCCTAAATACTTTGATTATCAAACTAATTTGGAAGCGGAAGGATCAACATGGCTACGATCGACATCGTGAAAGACGTACTTGTGGAAAACCTCGACCTGGATGCCGACGGCATCGTCGAAGACGCCACGCTCGATTCGCTGGGCATCGACTCGCTTGACATGGTCGAGCTCATTTGCGATCTCGAGGAAAAGTGCGACGTCGAGTTCGGCGAGCCGGAGGGCATCGAAACGGTGGGCCAGCTGGTCGCTCATATTGATTCCTTGAAGTAGAGGGGCTGAAGACGCGGGCCTTCGGGGCCCGCTTTTGGCATGACGAGCTAGTTCGAGAAAGAGGATCGGAGCATGAGAACGCGGGTAGCGGACACGTTGGGCATCGAGGTGCCCATCATCCAAGGAGCGATGGCTCGCATCGCCGACGCGAATCTGGCCGCAGCGGTCAGCGAAGCGGGGGGCTTGGGCATCATCGCATGCGGCGGCGCGCCGCTGTCGTGGATCGAGGAGCAGGTAGGCGTCGCCCGCTCGAAAACCAACAAGCCTATCGGCGCGAACGTCATGCTCATGGATCCGAACGCTGCGGAGGTTGCCAGGCTTTTGACGGAGCTTGAAGTGGACGTTATCACCACGGGTGCGGGCAGCCCGGCGAACTACATGGATCTGTGGAAGGGCGCCGGCATCAAGGTGGTCCCCGTGATCGCTTCAAGCGCGCTCGCCGTGCGCATGGAGCGTCTGGGCGCCGATGCCGTGGTGGCCGAGGGCACCGAGGCGGGCGGCCATATCGGAGAGCTTGCCACGATGGCTCTCGTCCCGGCGGTATGCGACGCCGTTTCGATCCCCGTGATCGCGGCGGGAGGCATCGCCGACGGACGCGGGCTTGTTGCCGCATTCGCCCTTGGGGCCGAAGGGGTGCAGGTGGGCACGCGCTTCTTGACCGTGGACGAGTGCTGCATCGCCGATGCCTACAAGGACAAGGTCATCGCCGCGAAAGATTCCGACACCATAGTCACCGGCCGCGGAAGCGGACACCCCGTTCGCTGCCTGAAGAACAGGTTCGCGCGCACGGTGCGCAAGCTGGAAGGCGACGCGGCTGCTCATGGCGACGAGCTGGAAGCGATGTACGTGGGCTCGCTCAGGCGCGCCGTCGAGGGCGACGTGGACAACGGGACCATGATGGCGGGGCAGTCGGCTGCGCTCGTGAGCGAGCGCAAGACGGCGGCGGACGTGGTGGCTTCGATGATCGCCGAGGCGCAGGCTCTCGGCGGACTCGACCTTGAGGCGCTGGCGCAATTGAACGCTCGGCGCGCACGCGTTCGGTAAGGGGTGCGTCGTGGCTGACACGCAATTCGCGGAAGGACCGCGCACCGGCGCGCTTTCGGTTCCGCGCATGCTTCCCAGGCATCCCGTGTTCATGCTCTCGGGCCAGGGTTCGCAAAAGCCCGGCATGGGGGAGAGCCTTCTCGATCTTCCCGAAGTGGCCGAGGTGTTCTCCTGCGCGTCCGACGTGCTGGGCTACAGCGTAGCCGATCTGGTTTCGAATGCAAGCGCCGATCAGCTCAACGACACGCGCTACGCCCAGCCGGCGCTGTGCGCGCTGTCGATCGGCGCGGCGCGTGCGCTCGAAGCCCGCGGCGTGGAGCCTATCGCCGTGCTGGGCTTCTCGCTGGGCCAGGTGAGCGCGCTCGCCGTGTCGGGCATGCTGTCGGACGAGGCGACCTTTGCGTTCGTGCGCGAGCGGTCCCGCCTCATGGCTGAGGCGGCTGCCACGCAACCGGGCGCCATGAGCGCTTTGCTCAAGGCCGACGAGGAAAGCGTGCGCGCGCTGTGCGCGGAATGCGCGCAGGGCGGCGTTCTGGTTCCGGCGAACTACAACTGCCCTGGCCAGATCGTTGTTTCCGGAACGCCGGAGGCGATCGAGCGCATCGAGGCCGCATGGGCCGACCAAGGCGGGCGCTTCTCGCGGTTGGCTACGTCCGGGGGGTTCCACAGCCCTTTGATGGCCGACGCCGCGGTCGAGCTCGCGCGGTACCTGGACGGCGTGGAGTTTGCCGAGCCTTGCGTGCCGCTCATCTGCAATCTGTCCGCCGCGCCCCTGGATGCGGCGAGCGCGCGGACGCGCCTGGTCGAGCACTTGACCGGTCCCGTTCGCTTTCAGCAAAGCATCGAGGCGCTTGCAGCTGCCGGTGCGGACACGTTCGTCGAGGCGGGTTACGGCGGCGTGCTGGCGAACCTGGTGAAGCGCATCGATCGGGGCTTCACGCGTTGCTGTGTGCAGGATCGAACGAGCCTTGAAGCGTGCGTGGCAACGTGCTGCGCCTCCGATTCCGAAGAGGAGACACTGTGACCAACCAACCCGAAACCCTGCGCCGAAGCGCGGTCGTTACCGGATCGAGCCGTGGAATCGGCCGTGCGGTGGCCGAAGAGCTGGCGCGCTCCGGCTTCGACGTGTGCGTGAACTGCTCGAGCGAACGCGGGCTTGCCGCAGCTCAGGAGCTGGCCGATGGTTTGGCCAGCGAGTACGGCGTGCGCGCCGTTGCGGTGGCGGCGAACGTCGCCGATGCCGACCAGGCGCATGGATTGATCGAGGCCGCCCATGAGGCGTTCGGGCGCGTGGACGTGCTGGTGAACAATGCGGGCATCACGCGCGACGGATTGCTGGTGCGCATGAAGGAAGAGGACTTCGACGCGGTCATCGACGTGAACCTCAAGGGTACGTTCAACTGCTGCAAAGCGGCGGCCCAGCGCATGATGAAGCAGCGCTACGGTCGCATCGTGAACCTGTCGAGCGTGGTGGGCGTAGCTGGAAACGCGGGTCAGGCGAATTACGCGGCTTCCAAGGCGGGGGTTATCGGCCTGACGAAATCGCTCGCGCGCGAGCTGGCCGCCCGCAACGTCACGGCGAACGCGGTTGCCCCGGGCTTCATATCCACGGACATGACCGACGAGTTGTCGGACAAGCAGCGCGACGCGGTTTTGGCGCGCATCGCGTCGGGGCGTTTCGGCGAGCCGAAGGACGTTGCCGCGCTCGTTCGATTTCTAGCGAGCGAGGAGGCCGGTTACGTGACCGGGCAAGTTATCTGCATCGATGGAGGTATGTCGCTATGAGCAAGAACGCGAATTCGGGTGCCCAGGATATTGCCACGCGCCGTCCCGACGGCACGCATCGCGTGGTCATCACCGGCATGGGCGCGGTGTCTCCTGCCGGAGTCGGCGTAGAGGCGCTTTGGAACGCGGTCATGGACCGCGCTTGCTGCATCGGCCCGATCGCGCGTTTCGACGCGACCGACCATGACGTGAGCATCGCTGCCGAGGTACGCGATTTCGATGCGACCGAGCACGGCCTTTCCAAGAAGGAGGCGCGCCGTTTCGAGCGGTTCGTACAGTACGCCATCGTCGCCTCCGACGAGGCCATGGCTCAGGCGGGGCTCGATATGGAAGCGGAGGACGCCACGCGCATCGCGTGCGTGTTCGGAACGGGCATCGGCGGCATCGACGAGCTGCAAAGCGGGTTCTCCGCATTGGCTGAGAAGGGTCCCAAGCGCGTGAGCCCGCTGTTCATCCCCACGATGATCGGCAACATCGCTGCTGGCAACCTGTCCATTCGCTACGGTTTGCAGGGCGAGTGCCTGAACGTGGTGACTGCTTGCGCAACGGGAGCCCATTGCATCGGCACGGCCGTGCGCGACATCAGGCACGGCTACATCGACGCGGCGCTTGCCGGAGGATCGGAAGAGTCCGTGTCGCCTATCTGCCTGGCTGGATTCGCGAACCTGGGCGCGCTTTCGAAGTCATCCGATCCTTGCGAGGCGTCGCTGCCCTTCGATGTGCGCCGTGCGGGCTTCGTGGCGGGCGAGGGCGCGGGCGCGGTGGTTCTGGAGTCGCTCGAGCACGCCCTTGGGCGCGGGGCGACCGTGCTGGCCGAGGTCGTCGGCTTCGGCTCGACGGGCGACGCCTACCACATGACCGCTCCCGAGCCGAGCGGCGACGGCGTGGCGCGCGCGATGCTGCAGGCGCTTTCGGAAGGGGGCTTCACGCCTGCCGATCTAGGGCATTTGAACGCTCACGGGACGGGCACGCCCGCAAACGACGCGACCGAGTCCAAGGCGCTTGCCGCCGTATGCGGCGAAGAGCTCGCTTGCACGGTGCCGGTCACTTCCGTGAAGGGCACGACGGGTCATACGCTGGGGGCTGCGGGTGCGATCGAAGCTATCGTGTGCGCTCTGTCCGTGGCCAACGACTGCGTTCCTCCCACGGCCGGGTTCGCCGAAGCCGATCCTGCGTGCCCGGTGAACGTGGTGGTGGAGGCGAAGACGAACTACCCCCAGAAGGTGGCGCTTTCGAACTCGCTGGGCTTCGGCGGCCACAACGCCTCGCTTGCTATCTCGCCGTACCGGACCCCGCTGGCCTGACGGCCATCGGAGCGCGGCGCGCCAAGGCGCCTCGCGCGGGCGCATGGCGTGCAAAGCGCGCCGTTGAAAGGAGAACCTATGGATATCGAGTATCCCTGCGGCAAGGACGTCGTCGAGGCGGTGCTGCCGCACCGCGACCCGTTTTGCTGGGTGAGCCGAGTGACCTCCTGCAAGCCGGGCGTCGAAGTGACGGCCGAGCTTGACGTCGATCCCGGCTTGGCGCTGTTCGAGGGCCACTTCCCGGGACACCCGGTGCTCCCGGGCGTCATCATCATGGAGGCGCTTGCCCAAGCTGCCTCGTTCTGCGTGCTCGTAGAACGAGGGGCCGAGGGGTCGATCGGGTTTTTGACCGGTATCGACAACGCGAAGTTTCGCCGTCAGGTGGAGCCGGGCGACACGCTCGTCTTGAAGGGCCGTATCGTGAAATCCTCGTCTCGCTTGTGCGTGGCGGAGGTGGAGGCGAGCGTCGACGGCCAGGTGTGCGCGACGGCGACGCAGAAGTACGTGCTGGCAAAGGCCGAGGCGTAGCGCGCGGCGGCGCCTGTGCGATGGTCGGGGAATTCGGAAGGTCGTTCGATGAAGCAGCGTAAGCAGAACTACATCACCATCGCAACGGACGGAGCGGTCCTGCCGCACGACGTTGCGGCTGCGGTTCGAGCCGTGGAGGGCTCGGCCGACGTCGTGTACCGTCTCAGCCGCATGGCGGCCGAGGCGGCGGGGGTTTCCCCGGATGCTCCGAACGCGCTCGACGCGGTGGATGCGTCCGTTTTTTCCGAGGCCGGCGGCGCGGGCCGATGCGCTTCGGGTGTTGACGTCGCAACCGATCGACCTGCTCCCGTGGCTCTTGTCATGGCCCGCGCGAAGACGGCGCGCCGTTTGTTTCCCGCGGTGGTCGAGGCCGGGTTCGCGGCGTGCGCGGCGTATACGCAGGACCGTCGTTACGATCCGCATGTGAAGGCTGCTGCGCTGAGCGTTTGCCTGGGCGAAAAGTACACGGACGCCCTGTTCGGCAATGCGTACGCCGTGCTGCAGGCCGCTTCGGAGTGCCAAGCGTCCTGCATCTTGCTCTGCGACGAAGCCGTTGCCCTTTCGGAGGTCGACAGCTTCCTGGCGCGCGCTGCAGCGCGCGGCGTACGCGTGTTCAAACCGCTCAGCGTTGAGTCCCCTCTGCTCGGCTGGGTGCTCTGCTCCACGGAAAAGACGGCAACCGGCGCGGAAGCCTGGCGGGCCTGCCACGCGTGCGGTCTCAAGTTCGATGCGGCCAGCGTGGCTGCAGGGCACTACGTCTGTCCGTCGTGCGGCACGTACCTGCGCATGTCGTCGGCCGAGCGCATCGACGACCTGCTCGACGCGGGCAGCTTCGTCGAATGGAACCGGTCGGTGCCCGAGACCGATCCGTTGGGCTTTCCCGGTTACGAAGACAAGCTGGCCGCCCAGCGCGACAAGACCGGCTTGGACGAGGCCGTGTGCACAGGCGAGGGCCGCATCGCCGGCTTGCGCGTTGCCATCGGCATCATGGAGTCGCAGTTCTTCATGGGATCCATGGGATCGGTTGTGGGCGAGAAGGTGGCGCGGCTCGTGGAGCGCGCAACCGACGAGCGCCTGCCCGTGGTGGTGTTCACCGCGTCGGGCGGCGCGCGCATGCAGGAGGGTCTGGTGTCGCTCATGCAGATGGCGAAGGTGTCGTTCGCGCTCGATCGCCATGCCGAGGCCAAGCTCCCGTACATATCGGTTCTCACCGATCCTACGACGGGCGGCGTGACCGCGTCGTTCGCCATGCAAGGCGACGTCATTTTGGCGGAGCCGCGGGCGCTCATCGGGTTCGCCGGCCAGCGCGTGATCAAAGACACCATCAAGCAAGAGCTCCCTGAAGGCTTCCAAACCGCTGAATTCGCGCTCGAGCACGGTTTGATCGACGCCATCGTCGAACGCGGGGATCTGCGCAGCACGCTCGCGCACGTGCTGGCCATTCATCTGGCAACCTCTCCTGCGGGCGCGGGGAAGAGCGGGCACGAACCGGGGGATCGGGAGATATTCGTCAGCTACGAAGCCGTGCGCGACAACCTGGCGAACGGCACGCATACGTACAATACCGTGACGTACGGGGATCTCACTCCGGAAGGCGCGTCGTTGACCGAGGCGACTTGGGCGCCGGCTCGGTTGAGGGATCGCGTCGCGGGCCTTATGGGCGGTTTCGCGCGCAGCGATGCGGCGTCGCGCAGGCGTCTGGAGCGCGCCCTCAAACGAGGTGGATTCGACGTGGACGGTCGGCTTCCCCTCGAAGGCGGCGCGCCGTCATCGGCTCGGGGCGAGGCTGCGTCCTCGACGCGTTCGAACCGCGCATGGGAAAGCGTGCAGCTGGCGCGCAACGTGCATCGTCCTACGGCGCTGTCGTACATCGAGTCGTTCGTCGACGGTTTCATCGAGCTGCACGGCGATCGCGCGTTCGGCGACGACGCCGCCATCGTGTGCGGGCTGGGCTGGATCGACGGGCACGCCGTCACCGTGGTCGCGCAGGAAAAGGGCCGCGACCTGAAGGAGCGCATCAAGCGAAACTTCGGCTGCCCGCAGCCGGAAGGCTATCGAAAATCGCTGCGCGTCATGCGCCAGGCCGAGAAGTTCGGGCGTCCGATCGTGTGCCTGGTGGACACGCAGGGCGCGTTCTGCGGCACTGAAGCGGAGGAGCGCGGGCAGGGCAACGCGATTGCGGACAACCTCATAGCGCTGGCGGGCATGCGCGTGCCGGTGGTGAGCGTGCTTTTGGGCGAAGGCGGTTCGGGCGGCGCTCTTGCTCTGGCCGTTGCGGATCGTGTGGCTATGCAGGAGCATGCCGTGTATTCGGTTCTCTCGCCGGAAGGGTTTGCTTCCATCCTTTGGAAGGACCGCACGCGCGCCCCCGAAGCGGCGGCCGTCATGAAGATGAGCGCGCACGAGGCCTGCCAGATGGGCATCGTCGACGCTGTTCTTCCTGAAGGTGCCGGTCCTGCTCACGAAAACCCCGAAGCAGCTGCTCAAGGCGTTCGGGCTTACGTGGTTAAAACGCTTGAAGAGCTCGGCGGGCGCCCTCTGGACGATTTGCTGAAGCAGCGCTACGAGCGTTTCATGAAGTTCTAGGCACAGGGATGAGACGAAGGGACGGGGTCAATGACTCATTTTCTGGCCTGCGGCCGAAAATGAGTCATTGACCCCGTCCCTTCGTCTCACTAGGACAAGCAAGATGGCCGGCCCCGCCTTCGTTTTATCCTTGCAGCAGATCGATAAGGTCGTCGCGGGTCAGGTTCGCAAGTGAAACGCCGCTTGCTCCAACGACTTGGCTTGCCAGCTCGCTTTTCGCTTGCTGTAAACGCACGATGCGCTCTTCGATGGTGTCTTTGGCGATCACGCGCTGCACGCTCACCACGCGCGTTTGGCCGATGCGATGGGCGCGGTCGGTTGCCTGGTCTTGCGCGGCGGCGTTCCACCAGGGGTCGGCATGCACCACAACCGATGCACCGGTCAGGTTGAGGCCCGTCCCTCCGGCCTTGAGAGACACTAAGAACACCGGCGTCTCGTCCCCGTTGAATGAATTGACCAAGGCAAGGCGTTTCTGCTTGGGCGTGGCTCCCGTGATGGTGTAGTAGGCAACGCCCGCTGCGTTCAGACGTCGTGCGATGCGCTCCAAAAAGCTGGTGAACTGCGAGAACACGAGCGTCTTTTCTCCGGCGTCCATGGCGGAATCGACCAATTCCATGATAGCGTCGAGCTTTGCCGCCTGGCCGCCGTAGTTTTCGTAGAGCAGGTGCGGATCGCAGCAGAGCTGCCTCAGCTTCGTAAGCTCGGCAAGAACCTCCACCTTTCGCTTCCCGAAATCATCGTTCTTCCTGTTGTTGCGCTGCTCGGTCAAATCTTCGCGCAGGCGCTGCTCGTGCGCGGCGTACAAACGCTGCTGCTCGCCTTCCAGATGCGCGTAGACGATGGACTCGAGCTTGTCGGGCAAGTCGGCAAGGACGTCGGTCTTCAAGCGGCGCAGCATGAAGGGTCCCACCACGGCTTGCAGTCGTCGGGCTACGGCTTCGTCCCCGCCTACGACGGGCGCTTCGAATCGTTCGCGGAAGCGAGCGTACGGGCCAAGCAGGCCGGGCATCAGGAAGTCGAAGATGCTCCAAAGCTCACTCAGACGATTCTCCATGGGAGTGCCGGTCAGGGCAAAACGGTGCGCGGCGTCGATGCGCTTGACGGCGCGCGTCGTGAGGGTGGCGGGGTTCTTGATGTACTGAGCTTCGTCGAGCGCGCAGCAGAAAAACGAACGCCCCGCGTAATCCGCTACATCGATGCGCAGCAAATCGTACGAGGTGACCAGGACGTCGATCGGCTGATCGGCGGGCGCGTGCCCATCGCTTCGCGCGCCCTGCCCGTCGAACGCGGCATTGCGGATGCGCGCTCGTTCGCGCTTCGATCCCGTCACGGCCTGCGCGCGAAGCTCGGGCGCGAAGCGCTCTATTTCGGCAAGCCAGTTGTACACGAGCGAAGCGGGGCAGACGATCAGGCTCGGACCGGTTTCGCAGGTCTGGTCGCGTCGGGCCAGCAGGAGCGAGATCAGCTGAACGGATTTGCCCAAGCCCATCTCGTCGGCCAAGATGCCTCCGAACCCGGCGTCGCAGCGCGCCGAAAGCCAGCGGAAGCCCTCCGCTTGATAGGGCCTCAGCGTGTCGGCAAGGCTGTCCGGCACGTGGTACGATCGCTCGTCCACGTGGCGAAAGCTCTCCACGTAGCGGGTGAACGACCGATCCCGTTCAAGATTGTCTTCTTCGTTCAGGTAAAACGCGCGGTAAGCGGGCAGTTGGGCGTGGCCGGACGTCAGCTGCTTCGCGGTCAGGCCCAGGTCGGCCGCAAGCTGGTCGAGCTGGGACAGGTCGAAGTCCCGAAGATCCAGAAACGCGCCGTTGCGAAGGCGGTGGAAGCGCTTGCGTTTGCGGTAGCTGGCCAGCAGCGCGCTCAACTCGCGCGCGGGCAGGTCTTCGGAGGACACGGTCAGGTCGATCAGGTTGCCCGTCAACGACACGCCCAACGTTACCTGCGGTTTCCCGTCGCGGGTGAGCCGGTCGAACGCGGGCGTGGTGAACACGGCGCCCAGCTCGCGGAATTCGGCAATGCCTCCGAATACGAGGGCTGCCACAGCTTCGTCGTCGTCGATGTCGATGGAGGCGTCGAACGGGTTGAAATAGCGCTTGATCAGGTCGACCGCTTTCGCCTCCATGCGCTCGTTGCGCAGGGGCCCCGCTGTTTCCTCTGCGGTTTCATCGTTGGTGAACCCGCAGATCAGGTAGCGCTTCTCGCCGTAGGCGGCCCAGGCGTCGCAGGTCACGCCCCGATCGTCCTTGTCGAAGAAGAACTCCAGCTGGCAGGGTACGGGCCGGTACGCTTCCACTTCGCGCGGCGCGCGCACGTGCAGGTGCCGCTCGATGGCGGGCAGCGCGGCGGCGCAGAACAGCGGCATGTCCGCCTCGGCTATGTACAGCTTGCTCTCGTCGCTGTCGTAGACGTTGCGCAGGAAGTCGGCGCATTGCGCGAATTCCGGCGAGCAGCGGTAGAAGACGTCGTCTTGCCAGACGTACATGCGGCTTCCCTGCGCGGCGAGCACGATATCGTCCCCGCGCAAAATAAGGTAGCCTCCTTGGTCGGCGGCGCGCAGGTTGATGTCGATGCTCGGATCGGCTTCGATGATGCGGGCGCGCGTGATCGAGCGCGTTCCGTAGTCCGTTCCCTGCACGACGAACGGCCGGTCGTGCAGGAGGTCGAGCAGCTCGATCACCTCGATGTCGGAAAGCTGGAGATCGCGCCCCACCTCGTCGCGCCCGCGGTAGCGCCAGAACGCCGCTCCGTTAGCGCGCTCTCGCAGCGAGACCGCGCGGTCCAGAAACTGCGCGATGTCGCGTGCGTGCTCGGTGAGCAGGGCAGGGGCGTGCGTGAAGGCGAGCTTCTTGCCGTACGAGAACCGCTCGCCCGTGCGCATGCGGTCCACGAACTCCGAGATGCTCTTCATGACGTAGGATCCCTGCGGGCCCGCTATCTTGAAGTGAGCCGACCAGTCGCGGTAGCCGTAGGCCACGGTCGTTTCGATGTCGATGGTGCCTTGCAGGTCGTTGTCGCTGGTCAGCTGTTCGGTGCGCTTCATGAACTCCGCGATGCAGTTCGACGTGGCCGCGGTTTTCTTGGCGTGGTACCCCATGAATTTCTGGGGTGCCTCGTTGTAGGCCAGCAGCAGCGCCGCGCAGTGCTTGCACATGCCGTCGTACTCGCGGTAGGCGGGGCAGGTGCAAGCGTAGTCGAGGATGGCATCGTCCTTCTCGTTGATCGCCACGGAGGTGCGGTATCGGTCGTCCCATCCGCTGCTGCTTGCCACGAACGCGCTCAAGGTGGTCTCGTTGCCGTCGTAGCGCACCTGCTTCGTCAGGATGTTGCGATCCGATTCCGCAATCGAGCGCGCCCGCGCAAGCGTGCGGGATGCGCATTGGCTGCCGAGTTCGTGCTCTGAGATCATGGACGCGCTCCTTTCGCGATCAAACGTCCATTGTATATCGCAGGAACGTTTGTTTGCTCGCGGAATGCGCGTATTCGGGGCCTTCTCCATGCGAAGCCGATAGATGCGCGCTGCGCAGCGCATCGGGATCGACGAGGGCCAGCTTGTCGACGAGCTTGCGGTAGATGCGGTCGCGGATCCATGGCTCGGTGGAGGCCTCGCACGCTTCGGCAAGGTCGAACCAGCGCACGTCCGCGTTCTCGTCGGGCTTGCTGTGCAGCGGGTCGCGGGGAGATGCGACGGCCAGGTAGGTGACGTTGAGGTGCAGGTGCGAGCCGACGTACGCGCCGCGCTTCTCGTGCCCGTTCACGGTGAGAACTTCCAGCGAGAAGATGCCGCCCGGCCCGCAGGGCACCAAGCGCGCCCGCGCGATGCCCGTCTCCTCTTCCAATTCGCGCAGGGCGACGCGCGCCAGCTCGCGCTCGCCGTCGGCGTGTCCGCCGATCCACGACCAGGAATCGTAGATGCGGTGGTAGACCATGAGGGTTTTGGTCGCGCAGGGGTCGACCGTCCAGATCGAGCACGTCACGTGCGCGGGCGACGTGCGGTCGAACGCATGCGGGTCGACCTCCAGTCGCTGAAGGATGGTTGTTCGGTCTGCGGCCTCCTGCTGGTTGAAGGGCCGGTACGCGCGTATGTCGTCGATGAGCGTCACGAGAACATTGTACGGCGAGCCGGACGCGGGTGCCAGACGATTCCACGGTGCTTTCTGCTACACTTCCCCTTGTTGAACGACAATCAAGAAGGAGGCCCTCCATGGCGGCCAAAATAATCGAGTTTCCAGGCGACGGCGGTTCTTCGCCGGCATACGAACCCGTCCTTTACCAGATCAAAGCAACCATTCTCGAATCGGAGCCTCCTATTTGGCGCAGGATCCTGGTTCCCGTTGAAGTTGACCTGGGCCTGCTCCACGAGGCTCTTGTGAAATCGTTCGACTGGGCTGGCTACCATCTGTACCAGTTCGAGAAAGACGGCGTTTCCTACGATGCTCCGCAGCTCTACGACGACGTGGCGACGATGCCCGCTGGAAACGGCACGCATTACAATGCGGAGAAGAAGGGCGTGGGCGAGGTGCTGCGCCTGGGAGACAAGATCCTGTACACCTACGACCTGGGGGACAACTGGGAGCTGGAGCTGGAGGTCGAGGACGAGATCCCCTCGGCCGACGTCTTGGTTCCCTTCTTCCCGATATGCATAGACGGCGAGCGTCGCGCTCCGCTGGAGGACAGCGGCGGCATGGGCGGGTACGAGAACCTGTGCCGCATCTTGGCGGATCCTTCCGATCCCGAGCATGAGGAGATGCTCGATTGGGCAGGCTACGAGAGCGCCGCGGATTTCGACCCCGAGTTCTTCGACGTCTTCGGCCTGAACGAGTCGTTCGCCTTCGACATGATCGATGAAATGGAGTCCGACCTCATTCCCGATGATCCTGATGAGCTCAAGGAGATGTGCAAGAGCCTCATGGTCGAGAAGATGCTCATGATGATGAGCATTTCGATGAGCATGAGCTTCGAGGAAGACGACGCGGTTCGCTAGTCGAGCCCTTCGCTTCCCAAAAAAAGAAAGCCCGGTCGCTTCGGTGCGCCGGGCTTTCTTGCAGGCGGGTTTACTGTGCGGCCAGCAGGCTTGCGAACTGGAACGTCGTGCAATCGACCAGCCCGCGGTTCGTCAAGCGCAGCTCGGGCAGGCATGCCAGTGGAATGAGCGCCATCGTCATGAACGGCGAGGGCATCGTGCACCCGATTTCGGCCCAGGCCCCCTCCAATCCGTGCACCTTCGCGCTCAGTTCCTCGGCGGGCAGCGCGTCCATGAGTCCGGCGATGGGAAGCTCCACCAAGCCCAGGATCTGGCCGTCGGCTACAACCACCATGCCGCCTCCGCATGCTGCCAGCGTGTTCGCCGCCAAAGCCATGTCCTCGTCGTTCGTGCCGACCACCAGCAGGTTGTGCGCGTCATGCGCTACCGTGGACGCCATGGCTCCGCGCTTGATGCCGAAGCCCTTCACGAAGCCGTATCCGAACGTGCCGGTTTCGTGGTGCCGCTCGAATACGAACGTCTTGAGCACGTCGAGTCCGGTGTCGGACTCCAGAAGCCCCTCGATCACCGGCAGGTCCACGTGCGTTTCGAACGTTCCCACCTTTCCCGGTATGACTTCGATGGTGCGGATGTGCGCGGCCGTGTTCGACGCGCCTTCGGGCACCGGTACGGCGAACGTTTCGGGCGTGATGTCCATTCCCAGACGCATGGAGTGCGTTACCCATTCGGGGAACGTGAACGGCTCTAAGTCGAACGTCGGCTCGCCGTTTTCAGCCACAACGTCGCCGTCGATCAAAACGCGCGTGACGCGCAGTTCTTCCAGGTTGTTCAGGAACACGATGTCGGCGCACTTTCCCGGCGCGATGGAGCCCAGGTCGTGGTCCATCTGGAAGCACTGGGCGCAGTTGATGGTGACCATCTGGATGGCGGTGACGGGGTCGATGCCCAGCTCGACCGCCGTGCGCACGATGTGGTCCAGGTGGCCGTCGGCGACCAGCGTGTGGGGATGCGTGTCGTCGCTTACCAGGACGGCGTAACGCGTATCGATGTCGTGCGCGGTCACGGCTTCGGCCAAGACGGGCAGGTCCTTCCAGGCGGATCCGTAGCGCATCATCGCGTACATGCCGAAGCGCATCTTCGCCAGCGCGTCTTCGGCGCGCGTCGATTCGTGGCAGCAGCGCACGCCCGAGGCAATGTAGGCGTTCAGTCCGCGGTCGGTTTCGGGCATGGAGTAATGGCCGGTCACGATCTTGCCGGCCTCCAGCGTGGCGCCCACTTCGCCGTGCGCGTGGTCGGTTCCGCCCAGGATGCCGGGGAAGTTCATCATCTCGCCCAGGCCGACGACGCTCGGCCAGCTCATGGTCTCGGCGACGTCTTCGGGTCCTACGAACGAGCCGGTGTCCTCGAATCCGGGAACCGCGGGCACGCACGACGGGGTGGTGATCATGGTTTTGAGCGGCGTGCGGTGGGCGTCCTCGTCCATCACCTTCACGCCGTCCAGCCCCAGCACGTTGCAGATCTCGTGCGGGTCCATGTAGATGCCCGTGGTGCCGTGGGGCACGACGGCGCGCGCGTATTCGCCCACGCCCATCATCGACGATTCCACGTGGATGTGCCCGTCTAGGAACCCGGGGGCGATGTACTGCCCCTGCGCGTCGATGACCTGCGTGCTTTCGCCGATGCAGTGCTCGGCGCGCCCCAGGTAGGCGATGCGTCCCTGTGCGATGGCCACGTCGATGCCTTCCTGGATCTCCGCGGTGCAGACGTTCACCAGCTTGGCGTTTCGGATCACGACGTCGGCCGGCTTCTGCCCTTGGGCAACGGCGGCGAGCATCTTCGAGCATTCCCAGAGCGGTTTCTTGCAGAAGTTGTTGATCATACCGAAACTCCTTCGAAGGGACGGCGCCATGCGGCGCGCGGACTGGCACGGCTATTATCTGCCTTGCTGGCCGGATCGTCGAGGGTGCTTCCCGCGTCTTCAATCGGAAAGCGCAAGCGTGCCGGGCTTCGCCGAGTTCCGTGCGCGCGGCTGGTGCCGTTCGCGCGCGGCCCGATGATACAATGCGGAAGACATCAAAGCGGTGAAAGAATCGGCGGAACGGACGGTGCTTCATGAAGATAGCGGTGAGCGCGTGTTTGCTGGGAACCCCGTGCCGCTACGATGGCGCGTCCAAGCCCTGCGCCGAGGCGCTGGCGTTGCGAAGCGCCCATCAGGTGGTGCCGATATGCCCGGAGGTGGCCGGGGGCATGCGCGTGCCCCATCCGGCGTACGAGATCGTAGCCGCCGAGCGCGCGCTGCGCGTCGTCGACCGCAGCGGAGGGGACGGGACCGAAGCGTTTGCCGCGGGCGCGGCCAGCACGCTCGATCGCGTGCGCAGCGAGGGTTGCCAGCTGGCCATTCTGAAAGCCAAGAGCCCTTCGTGCGGCAACGGGCGCATCTACGACGGCACCTTTTCGGGCACGCTCGTTCCCGGATACGGCGTTGCTGCGCGCAAGTTGCGGGCCGAGGGCATTCGCGTGCTCGACGAGAACCAGTTGCAGTCGTGCCTTGTTGCAAGCGCGGCGCGCGATGCGCGGGCCCTGCCCGCCGTGCTCGCGGCCTCTTCGGCGGAATGCCCGGCGCTTGCAACCGAGCGGCTCGTCCTGCGCCCGCTTGTCGAGGCGGACGTCGACGACGTGTTCGCGTACTGCAGCGATCCCGCTATCGGGCCGGATGCCGGGTGGGCGCCGCATCGCACGCACGAGGACGCGCGCTTCTTCGTGGAGGAGATTGCCTCGGCGCCGCACGTGTTCGGTATATTCGAGCGTTTCGAGGACGGTGCATGCGGGCCGTGCATCGGTTCGATCGGCCTTATCCGCGACTCCCAGCGCCGCAACGTCGACTGCCTCATGCTGGGCTATGCGCTCGCAAAGCGCGCGTGGGGGCGGGGCTATATGACGGAAGCCGCGCGCGAGATGATTCGTTACGGCTTCGAGGAGCTGGGCCTGCTGCTCATCTCGTGCACCTGCTACCCGTTCAACGATCGCTCCCGGCGGGTTATCGAGAAGTGCGGGTTCCAGCGCGAAGGCGTTCTGCACGCAGCGGAGCCCTCCCATGACGGGACGCTTCAGGATCTGTTGCTGTACTGCTTGACTAGAGGGGATTGGCTCGCTGCAAGGGCGTGAGGCCGGGCCGCCTGCTGCGCGTGGCTCGGGGGCTCGCGCGTGCGGCGCCGCAGGGTTTGCGGGCCGGGCGCCGTCGACGGCAGCAAGGTGTATACTGCTGCACGAACAATACCGAACGAAGCGGCGCGCCCACAGCATGGCGTTGCCGCGAGCCACTATGAAAGGACATCCATGCTCGTTACCCCGCTCGCGCATGCTGCGCAGAACGACTATCTGGCCGAACGCTTCCGGAAAGCCTATGAGTTCCTCTCGCGCGATGATTTGGCCGCGTTGCCGCTCGGACGCGTCGATATCGACGGCGACGACGTGTTCGCGAACGTGCAGGAGTACGAGACCGTTCCCGCGCCAGACAAGCGCATGGAAGCCCACCGCCGCTACTACGACGTGCAGTTTGTGGTTTCGGGTGAGGAGCTGATTCAGTACGCGCCGCTCGAAGGCATGATCGAGATCGGCTCGTTCGACGAAGATTCCGACTTCGGCGTGTACGGCACGCCTCCGGGGTGCAGCAGCATCGTGCTGCGTGCGGGCCAGATCGCCGTGTTCGCTCCCGAAGACGGGCATAAGCCCGGGTGCTCGTTCGGTGCGGCGAAGCATGTGCGCAAGATCGTCGTGAAGGTGCGAGTCTAGCGTCGCCGTGCAGGCCGATTCGGCGGACACCGCCCACTACCTGTACGTGATCGAGTGCGCGGACGGCACGTGGTATACGGGCTATACGGTCGACGTGGCCGAGCGCGTTCGCACGCACAATGCTGGCAAGGGGGCGAAGTACACGCGCTCCCGTCTGCCGGTGCGCCTTGTCGCACAGGCCGCGTTCGCAACGAGGCGCGAGGCCATGAGCGCGGAGTACCGCTTCAAGCGCCTATCTCGACTTCAGAAGGAGCGCCTGGTTCGACGTGCTTTTCGAGAGCCGTTCGACCAGGTGCTTCGTACCGCGTTGCCCGGCGCCTCCCATGAAGGGGAGGCCGACGGCTCCTGATTTCGGATCGTCCGGTGTCAAGGGCGTGACGGTTCTTCGAAGTCCCGCCCTTGACACCGCGAGCGGTGCGGCTCGTGGTAAGATTGCTGACAAGCACCAAGCATTGCAAGAAGGACGGATATGCAAACCTACATCGCCCATTACTCTTCCCCCGTCGCTTCCGACGCTCGAGCGAAGGGCTTGTTCGAATTCGAGAGCGAGTCCCGTGCAGGAACCAAGGGCAACCAGCGCGATGCGCGCCTGAAGATGCTCGAACTGTACGGAAAAGACGCCGTGTCGTGGAGCATCGTGAAGGTCGAGCGCAAGAAGGCGACCACGGTGGCCTGCGACGAGCAGTTGGAGCTCGATTTCCGAGCACCGAAGCCCGAGCGCAAACGCGCGAAGAAGAAGGAATGGTGGTAGCCGCGCGCAAAAGCGGCATCGTCTCATAAGGAGCATCATGAAGAAAAACCAGGTGAAATACCTCAAGCAGCTTTTGGAAACGCCGTCGCCTACCGGAAGCGAGATCGCGGTGGCGAAGATCGTGCGCGAGCGCCTTGCCGATACGGCGGACGAGATCCAGACCGACGTCATGGGCTCGGTCCATGCGCGCCTGTTCGGGCGCGGGCTAGGTCCGTCGCTCATGCTTGCCGCTCACATGGACGAGATCGGCCTCATGGTTACCTACGTTTCCGACGACGGCTTTCTGTCGGTGTCGGCCGTCGGCGGCGTCGATGCGGCCATCTTGCCCGGCTTGCGCGTGGACGTGCACGCCTCCAACTCGATCGAGCCTCTGCGCGGCGTGGTGGGCCGCAAGCCCATCCATCTGATCAAGGCCGACGAGCGCAAGAACGTGACGCCGATCGATCAGCTGGTCATCGACCTGGGCATGCCGGCTAAGCGCGTGAAGAAGCTCGTGCGCGTAGGCGACGTCATCACGTTCGGCGTGGGCTTCGAGCGCTTCGGCAGCAACATGGCCGTGTCGCGCGCGTTCGACGACAAGGCGGGCGTGTGGGTGATCACGCGCGTGCTCGAGAAGCTGGCCAAGGCGGGCCGTGCGCAAGGCGACTTCATCGCGGCCGCCACGGTCCAGGAGGAGATCGGCGTGCGCGGGGCGACCACGTCCGCATACGGCGAGAACCCGGATGTGGCCATCGCCTTCGACGTGACTCACGCGACCGATTATCCCGGCATCGAAAAGACCAAGTACGGCAAGATCGTATGCGGCGAAGGCCCCGTCATCGCGCGCGGTCCCAACATCAACCCCGAGGTGTTCGAGCGTCTGGTGGCTGCGGCGAAGGCCGAGGGCATTCCGTACCAGGTCGAAGCCGAGCCTGCGGTGACCGGTACCGACGCGCGCGCCATCCAGGTGACGCGCGGCGGCATCCCCACGGGCCTCGTGTCCGTGCCGTTGCGCTACATGCACACGCCTACCGAGGTGGTGTGCCTGTCCGACTTGGATGCCACGGTGCGCTTGCTGGTCCGCTTCGCTTTGGATCTGGACGAGGACGCAAGCTTCGTGCCGGGTTTGGGCGGCTACGCGAGCGATCTGCAGGACCAGGCGGGTTCCGACGTTGCGGCCGACGCGCTTTGCGAAGCCGCTGCGGAGTAGGGGAGTAGCACGCCCATGAAACGCGAAGCGCAGACCATAGCCAAGAACCGCAAGGCGTTCCACGAGTACGAGATCCTCGAAACGCTGGAGGCCGGCATCGAGCTGACGGGCACCGAAGTGCGCTCGCTGCGCGAGAACCACTGTCAGCTGACGGATTGCTTCGCGCTCGTCCGCAACGGGGAGGCGTGGCTGCACAACGTGCACATTCCTCCCTACACGCACGGCAACATCGCGAACGTGGATCCGGACCGCAAGCGCAAGCTGCTGCTCCATAAGAAGGAGATCCGCCAGCTGCAAGAGCAGGTGAAGGAAAAGGGCATGGCCATCGTGCCTCTTAAGATGTACTTCAAGGAGAATTCGCTCGTGAAGGTGGAGCTGGCGGTCGCGCGCGGCAAGAAGCTCTACGACAAACGAGCCAGCATGGCTGCTCGCGATTCTCGCCGCGAGGTGGAGCGGGCGCTGAAGGAGCGCAACCGTTAGATGCCGAGCCGCGCCTCGCGCCGGTCGACGAAGTGGAAAAGGAGGCCATCATGGGCTTGGACGAACAGC
Organism: Paraeggerthella hongkongensis; assembly: GCF_003726035.1. Taxonomy (GTDB): domain Bacteria; phylum Actinomycetota; class Coriobacteriia; order Coriobacteriales; family Eggerthellaceae; genus Paraeggerthella; species Paraeggerthella hongkongensis. The sequence goes on along the minus strand of NZ_QICD01000009.1, from coordinate 27,941 downwards.
TGGAGAGCATGGAAGCCGGTGCCGAAACGGAGGCCGAGCTGATCGATCAGCAAACCGAGATCGAAGACGTCGAGGAATTCCAGAGCGACGAGGAATTCGATCCGCGCGACGACGAAGCGAACCTCGAGGAGGCCTACGAGGACTTCTTCGCCGAAGAGGGCCCCGACGGCGAAGGGGAGACCAGCCCTGATGGCGACGACGGCGGCCTAGCGGCGGTCGTCGAGCAGAAGACGGGAGTCGATCTGTCCGAGGAGGGCTTTCATATCGTGGGCGACGATGACGAGGAGTTCATCGACGAGCCTTCCGATGAAGACGACGGGTACGAATTGGTGGAGCTGGAGCTCGACGAGGACGATATCGTCCGTTATATCGAAGACGACGAGGGCAATCGCATAGGCTTCGTCCTCATGGAGGACGGCGAGGAGGCCGAATACCTGTACGTCGAAGACGATGAGGACGAGGACGGGGAAGCGCCCGCAGACGATGACGACGAGTACGATCTGGGCATTACGAAAGAAGGCGTTGCTCAGGCGACCGACGACGTGAACGCCATCTACAAGGACGGCATCGCTGTTGCGGCTGAGTTGAAGGGTGCGTTCGACGATATCAAAAGCGCATTGGACTTCAGCTCGCTTTTGAAGAAATAGAGGCCCTTCGCCTGTTTCGCCGCCACCGAGCTTTCAGGAAGAATACTTCGAGGCTCCTCGCTTGACAAACCGGGATCACCGGATAGAATGGACGTTCGCGACGCGATCAGGCACATGGTGCGGCCGCGTGGACTTTGACAAGGTGGGGCTCATCGACCCTGGACGTTTCGCCGAACAGGCGGGCGGCCTTGCATATGCAAGGGGGCGACTGGTTTCGACATGGTACGTTTGAAATGAGGAGCAGGTCGTGGTCTCCTCGCCACGTTAAACAGGGGTACCGTCAATTTAATTGGCAAGAACAACACTCAGAGCGCTCCGGCGCTCGCCATGGCTGCTTAATCGCGCCTGGCTGTCGGCCTTGGGATTTCCCCGACTCTCGGTCCGGCATCAACTAAGGGGAATGCGCTTGAGCACGTAGCCGGTATGGCTCAAGCAAAGATCGAACCGGCTAGGTCGGGCTACGTTTGTCGATGGACCGTGCCCGTCCGAATCCCGACCATCGACTAAGCTTGTAGAGCCTCATGGATTATGTAGTATGGACCGGAGTTCGATTCTCCGCGCCTCCACCAACTTCACAATTGCCGCTTGTTCTGGATAATACCAGTTCAAGCGGCATTTTTTTTACGTTTAACCTGTTCGGAAAACAAGAACAAACATTCGCTTTTGGGGTTATTTGGGGATAAGATTTTACATAAATCGTTATATTTTTTACTGCTTTAACCCCAAATTAGCCCCAGAAACGAGCGCCGACAACGGGGCGGGACGGTTAGAAGATCATGTCCATCCCACGCCTGAGATCATCGACGCTGGGCCTGACGTACCGCTTGTACGTCGTGTTTATGTCGGAGTGGCCGAGGATGCGCGAAAGGTCCTCGATGTTCCCACCGGCATGCAGGAACGACGTGGCGAAGCTGTGGCGCATGTTCTCTATGGTGACGTGCGGGACGACACGCCCGTTGTCCGAGCACCATCGCAGGAAGCGGTTCCATCGCTTGTTCGCCGTGGACGGGCTGATCCGCCCCCCGTCCGCTCCGAGCACGAACGGCCCCGTCGAACCTTCCGGCGCGAGCCTCGCCATGCGCTCGACCATCGTCGGCGGTATCGGCACCTGCCGCGTCGACAACTCCGTCTTCGTCGATTTCAGCTGCCTTCCGCCTTCGAGCGGGGATGCGGTAACGTACGCCTGCCTGACGGACACCGTCCTGCGCCGATTGTCCACGTCCTCGCAATCCAGACCGTACCGCTCCTCCGGCCTAAGCCCCATGTGAAGCCCCGTCATGGCGATGCGCTCCACGCAGTCGTCGCCGTAATCGTCTATCGCGGCTATCAGGGGACGCATGCCGGCGAACGTGGTGACGACAACGCCGTTGTCGCGCTTGCGCCCCTTCGGCGGCATCTTGTAGCGCGCTTGGGCGGGGTTCGACTGTATGATGCCGTCGCCCTTCGCCTCGTTCAGGATGGTCTTCAGCACTCCGACGCATTTCTTTGCCACGGCTTCGGTCGCGCATCCGTCGACGACTCTCTGGATTGCGAGCCTGTCTATGTCTCGGATGTCCGTCTCGCCGAGTGCGGGGAGCAGGCGCTTCTCGATCTCCCTGCGGTACGTGTCGCGGCTCGTAGGGGCGAGCGCGGATGTGGAGGGCCAGTACCATCTGTCGACGTACTGCGAGAACGTGCAGCGGCCCGAGCGGTTTCTCCGCGCATCGCGCATGGCGATCATGCGCGCCTGCTCGACCTTCGCCTCCTTGAGGCTTCGGCACGTGATCTTCTCGCGGTCGCGGGTGCCGTCGAGCTTGAATCCGACGTACTCCTGCACGACGTAGACGGTCGATCCGTCTTTGAGCGTGCGCGATGTTATAGACATGGTACAATTCACCTGCCTTCCGTTTATTCGGTTGGTATCTGCAAGCCTCGCGCTGGGTGGCCGCCCGTATGCGCGGGGCTTTACTATCGTTCTGTCAATCCCGTTCCGAGCGTAATATTGAATCTACCGTATCCGTACTGTTCGAGAAGGCCGAGAAGATGGGATCCGTCTATCAGCTGAATGGGCTTGTCCTTTGCAAATTCATGCGAGTCCTTTCCGAAATAGCTGGTCGTGACCAGGAGCCCCTTGCCGGCACCCTCGTTAATCATCGTTCCGTACAGATCCCTGACGGCGGAGACGCCTACAACGTTGTTGTACCGCTTTGCCTGTATAACGAACTTTCCACCTCTGATCGGGTCGGGGTCGAATGCCACTGCGTCCACCCCGGCGTCGCGACTGGCCTGCGTGATCCTCACCTCGCCACCGGATGCGGTTTCGAAAATGTTCCCGAATAGTTGGCGTATGAGTTGTTCGAAATCATGCCAATCCATTATTGCAAGGTTTTGAGAAGGATCCATCCCGGACAGCACATCGCGCGATTCGACGAAGCGGGAGTCTTCTCTGTTGAGGTTTGCAACGGGAGCGATGGGAATAAGATTTGTCAGGGAGGACCCGGCGTACAACCCCTTCAATCCCCTAATGCACTCTTTTGGATCAACGCGAGCGAAGTCGATTGCGCTCAAGTCATCGCATGCGGCTTGGACTGACAGTATGCAGGAGGTGAAGTCGTTTCCCGTGCGGGCATCGATGCCGCTAACCCAGGCGTTTACTATCATCGAATCGATGTTACGTTCTGAAAGAGTCTTATGCAAACAGGAAAAAACGGATGCAACGATTGAGAATGCGTAAGTGTCGTAAAGTGCGGCTGCCTCGGTCTTTCTCAGGGTGGTCTTGGTTATCTCGTTTCTTGTGGCAACGTATTTGTATTCCTTGATCGACGGAATGCCATCGGGTCCGAGAAGCGAGACGTTCACTTGCAGCATTTTCTTATCAGGTGAAAGGATGGCCTCCATTTCAGGCTTTCCGTACAATCGCATGCTCATAAGCCGAAGGACCATGTTCATGAAGGCTTGAAATAGCTCCGGATCATCTGTGGTTGCGCACGCTATCCGATAATTTCTATCGTTGTGTTCTTGCCGCTCCGCGTAAAACGATTCGCGATCGTTCTCGTATTTCTCAATCGCTTTCCTTTTGGCCTCTTCGTATTCCTCTTGCAACTGCTCGAATTTCGTTCGGGCAGCCTTTTCTTGGCTTTCGCGCAATCCTCGTTTCTTTTTGCTGAAATGCTCGATGAAAGACTTGTCGGGGATGCCTCCTACGCATGAAATTGCTGTATTGAAAGTAGGGGGCTCGTGATAGCTGAATGGCTTGAAATCGTCGTAGCGGTAGATATCGCTTTTCCAAAGCTCGGAAACGTTCATCTGGACAGCGTTCGGGAGTGTGTCGTTTATCGACCGTATTTCTTTCTGCAGCTCTTTATTCAGGAACGCGGCTTCCTCTTTACCGCTTTTGATGGCCGCTTGCCTTTTTGCACGATCGCGCGCCCGTTCCTCCTCTTCGTCCCATTTTTGGATTTGAACGCGCGCTTTTGTCTCGACTTCGCTAGGAGACATGCCCTTTACGGTTTTGCTCTTTCCGAGATACGAGTTTGAAATGTGCCGGCTATATGGATATTGGCTTGGCATTATCTACTCCATTTTCTCCCTAAATTGAAACCAAACGACCGTACTGCTCTGCGATACGTGGGGCTTTCTTGGCGTTATATTTCAAAGGTGTCGAACTTTTCAGGGACGTCGGTTTGTTCTAGTCGAAAAAGCTTCATTCCAGCATCTTTGACAAGCTTTGCTAGAAGGTTAGGCAGATGCTCGAAGCTTCCTGTTCCGCATAGGGTTGAAAGCCTGCTTCCAGCATCGGAGAGGAGGCCGTTTTCAAAGATAAGCTTCTTGCCCTCGTCGCTCTGCTCGTCGTTCAGTATCTGGTACGGAACGTCGGCGATTCCCACGAAGCCGAATGCTTCAATAGTGTACGTCCTGTTGAGTCCAGTAAAGAACAACCCTGCGGCTTCGAGTTCGTATATGTCGATGATCGACAAAAGGCCGCCGTTGATCGATGAGGTAGATCCATCGTCGTAGACCAGAAGAGGAATGGGTTCGTCCATCATCGATACGACGCCATCGGCGCTCCCAACACATGTTGAGCAAAGCTTCTTGAACAGCCCCATCGTCCTAGCATCCATCCTCCTTAACGCGTCCATCGTGCTTTTCGGATAAGAACCCTTCCTTTCGAGTTCGCCAGCGATGATCTTCGCCCATAGCTCGCGAACCTCGTCGTCGTAGGCCGAAGCAGCGCCCTTCACGCCGGCATCTTTGAACTCTCTTGTCGGCTCATCGATGACGGCTTCATCGGGGAGCATCCTTTGCGCCTCCTCGAACACCTCAAACACGTTCTCGGCCTCCGCGGGAGTCACGTAGTGCCCCATGACATGGAGGTAGGCCTGCCTTTCGGACAGCCAAGGATTCCCCTCCCGACAGATTCTGCATGCTTCTGCGATGGCCTTCTCGCGCGAGACAAGCGATCGAGCTTCGGCTTCGTCCCGTATGCCGGCTGCCTCGGCGAGCTCGTGCGCATACTCTGCGGGATGCAGCGCCCTTTTCGGGCCTGACAGCACGCGGTAGACGAACGGTTCTTTGTCCGGTTTCCCCCCGTTTCCTCCTAAGTTGAAGTTCACGGTCGGCGCAAACGTAGGATCGCCGATTTTCACCACGTTCGCCTCTGCGGAAGCGGAGGCTTTGATATCAATGTCTTTCATGACAGTCCCTTACGCCGACGCAACCACTCGATTCGGATGAGGTTTTTTATAAACGGAGCGGAGCCCGTACACGGTGTTCACCGCGACCTCCTGGCCCTCGTCGGACAGTTCGCGGAAATCAGAGAGAAGCCGCTGCTCTATCACGCGCTTGGGAACCTCGCGGCCCGCCAGCTCGTCGAGCGATATCTGAAGCGCGTCGGCCATCGCGATGGCTTTGTTGAGGCTTGGGTCAGAGTCTCCAGCCAGATAGTGCGACATCGCGCTCGTAGCAATTCCTGACATTCGGCATAGGTCAGCTTGTGTCAGATTCCTGTCTCGCAGGATCTTAGCTAATGAATCTTTGAATTCCACAGTGCACCTCCTTTTTGCAAATACTAACAATATGGGATAAATAACTCAAGAAAATTATTGACACTGGCCCATAAAAGAAGTAGATTTGATTCCAGAATCCCATATATGGGAATTAATTCTGAAAACGAGGTATGAAATTGAACACAAAGCCCCTCAACGAGTCCACTATCGCCGACCTGGCGTGCGATGCCCTCGGCCTCCTTTCGGCCGTCGGCGCCGCGCTCGTGTTCGAGGTCGGCGACGACGTGCGGCCGGCCGGGGCGGTCGACGCTATCGGCAAGGCCGTGACAGCCACGACGGATATCGCGCTCGCCCTATGCGGCCTTCCGAAGGCTCCTAACGGCGAGCTCGGCTCATGCGACCCCGACGCGTGGAAGCGCCTCGGCAACGCATCGGTCAAGGCCGGCCGCGAGCCCTTCGGACGCGCCGACGTCGCCATCATGAGTGCGCTATGGGAGGGAGGTGATGGAAATTGAGCATGGATACCGTGCACTACCCGGCCATCGAGGCTCGCCGCGCCGATCTCGGCGTGACGAAGCGGGCGGTCGCCGACCGGCTGGGGCTTTCTTGGGAGCAGGCGAGCAAGAAGCTCTCAGGAGAGGTTGAGTTCAATCTGACCGAGGCGTTGGAGCTTGCGGAGTGGTGGGGTCTTTGCCTTGACGAACTGGCAGGTCGGGAGGTTCCGAAGTGCCCGCTGTACCGTCCGTCCTTCGCCGAGTCCAAGGCAGGGTAGAGAGGAAATCAATGGAACTGTTCGAATTTGCAAGCCAGATCGCGACGCCAGACTACGTCGCGGCGAAGATCGCTTCGTGCGAACTCGCGATCTCAGGGTCCCAGATGGCCGTCGCCATTGAGCTGTCGATCGTCGCCGTCTGCGCCGTCGCCGCAGTGGCTGCCTGGCGCAAGGAGAAGCACGGCGGAGAGACAGTTTGGGCCGAGGTTTGCTGGGTTGCGCCCATCATCGGCGCAATAGCCGCATTCTCCATGCTTCTCAGCTTGGCTTCAATCGGCACCGGATACCAGACCCTCGCAGCATGGAGTAACGACCCGGTGACGGAGGTAGTCACGAGACTTGCCGCAAAGCTGTAAGCGCCGGTCGCCGGTGGCTAACGCCAAGCACTGTCCGATCAAGCACCTTAACAATCGAATACCTGGAAACACGGCGGCTGGAAAGGCGGTAGCCGTGAGAAAAAGAACGCTTCTGCTTATGCTTGGAGGATACGTTGTCGGGTTTATCGTGGGGTTTTCAGCGACGGTGCTGATATCGCATTTAGTTTAACCAGCCCTGGGCGAACGAGAAAAGCGCACCGGCTATACCACCGAGGAAGCCGAGCCCGCCGCTTATCAGCGCGACGGCGATATCGTGCCTCCACTGGAGCTTCCTGGCTTCTGTCTCCAATCTTTCTCGCTTCTCGATCTCGTTGAAGTATGTCTCGCCCTGGCTGGTAAGCGTGAAGTAATCGGGGAATTCGACCGTTGCATAGCGGTCGATAGTCGAGGCTACGGGGGCTGTTCCTTCTGTTGTCTTTAGCATTCCGATCGCTTCGAGTTCTTGAATGAACGTTCGTTTCTTGACCAGCTCGTCGTACGAGTACTTGTCGGCGAAAGCGACCGAAAAGGGGAAGGGTCGCCCGGAGTACGGAGTTATCTCTCTCAGGAACCCCTCCAACGATTCGTTCATCTTCTCCATCAGGGCTGTCTCCTTTGATTGTCTTTTCGCAAATCGGATTCTATCAGAGCCGCCGTGTTTCCGGGTGTTCGGTGCCGGTGCAATTGCACCTTGAAAACCTAGGGCACCGCCCAATACCCGCTCCCAGCAGGGAGAAGCGGGGAGCACCGGTGTTATCGACAACGTAAAAGGCGATCACAGGAGGTGATCTCATGCGAGGAGAAGACGGAGCGGTGAAGGTCATCGTCTCTTTGGACGACGGGAGCTTCGCTGCGATCGAGTCGGGGGCGCTCTACGCCCCGATAGATGAGGCGGCGAGGATCGCCGGCGTGTCGTACTCGGTCATGTCCGCATGGGCCAACGACAGGACGAGTCCCATTCCGCACATACCGGTCGGGCGGGCGAAGAAGCTGATCCGCGTATCGGCGATAAGCGCGTACGCGGAAGGAAAGGAGACGGCGACATGCCGGTGAAAAAAGAAGCGCGCCCAGCCGTAGGAAGCAAGCGCGCAACTGACCAACAGGTCGTAAATAGCATAACACGCGCCGTCAAGTACGACATGGTTCGGCAACGGCGCGACGAATGGGAGCGGGGCATGCGATTGCTGCCCGTGCCGTTCGCAGCAATGCTGGCGGCCTACGCCGTCATGCTGGCATGCGGGGTGGGGGCATGAGCGAAGGGGAGGATCGGACGGTCACGTGGGCGATCAAAGCCGCCGCATGGGCCGAGAAGCCGTACCCGGCCGATCCGAGCATAACGACCTTCGCGGCATGGCTCGGGCACGTCGAAGCGGAGGCTCGCGTCACCGGCAAGGTGACCGTCATGCGCGACCAGCCGAAGATGCTCGGCAACCACAACCATTGGGCGTGCCTGTCGCGCTTGGCGATCATGCACAGCCCCGACCTCGCGAAGTACATTCACCCGACGCACAGGCAGCCCCTCGACGGGCGCGAGGGCGTCGAGCTGATGAACGAGCTGTACCGCCGGGTGGTGGGCCGCCCGCCGAAGGCTCGCAGCTGGATGGCCGCGCGCGACGCGGCCGAGCGAGGCGGCGTCGATGGTCGATAGGTCGGCCGACGTCGGCCCCTGGCTGATCGTCGTGGACGCGATGGACTACGACCGCGCCGACGAGCTGGGCCGCACGATGGGGTCGCTCGGCGTGACGGGCAGGTTCATGCGCGGAGAGGTCGCCGACTGCATGGCCGACGCGGCGAGGTGGCGAAAGCACAGGAAGGAGCAGGGGCTTGGCGAGCATCAGGATTGACCCGAGGACGGGCGGCGCGACGGTGCGGGCCTACGCCGGCGTCGACGCGGCGACGGGAAAGACGCGTCAGGTGTCGAGGACGCTGCCGCCGGGGGCGTCCGACGAGGAGGTTGAGCGGGCCGTCGAGGAGGTGGAGCTGAAGGCGGGCCGCGCGAAGCGCACGGGCTCCGGCTACACGGTGGGCGCGCTCCTGGACTACTACCTGGACGGCCTCGCCGACTACGGCAAGGCGGCGTCGACCGTCGCGGCGTACCGGTCTATGGCGCGCTGCTACGTGCATCCCGGCGTGGGCCGCATCGAGTACGACCGTGCCTCGGCGTCGGACTTCTCGGCGCTCTACCGGTCCCTTCTGAAAGGCGGGGGCAAGGACGGATCGCCGCTGTCGCCCGTGACCGTCCGCAAGCTCCACGCGATGCTGTCGGGCTGCTTCTCCACGCTCATGCGCGACGGCGTGGTCGATTCCAACCCCGTCCTCGGCGTCAAGGTCCCGCGCGGGTCGTCCCCGGAGGCGAAGCCGCTATCGGAGCGCGACTTCGCGGCTCTTGCGGCGCACCTGTCGGGCGCGCTGGCGAAGCCGGTCGAGGACGACGAGGGCTACATGGAGCGCACGTTCGCGGCGGCATGGTGGACGTGCCTGCACACCGGGGTCAGGCGCGGCGAGCTCGCCGGGTTCCAGGTCGGCGACTGGTCGGAGCGGATCGGCATGGACATGGCCCCAGGCGGCGAGGCGTCGTGGCATCCGGGCGTGAGGGTTTCCCGCTCGGTCGCGCAGGTCCCCGGCATGTCGGCCCCCGCCGAGTACAAGGAGCCGAAGTCCGAGCGCGGCAAGCGCGTCTTGACGGTCGACGACGAGACCGCCGGCGCGATCCGCTCGCAGATCGCGCTGCAGCAGGCCGTCATGGCCGAGCGCGGCTGCCGGCGGACGGACGAGACGCCCTTGTTCTCGCATCCGGACGGGACGTGGATACTTCCGTCGGAGTTCACGGCGGAGTTCCGCGCCCTCGCGAAGTCGCTCAAGCTCGCCAAGCACGTCCACCTGCACACGCTCCGGCACACGCATGCGACCTACCTGCTGTCGCACGGCGAGGCGATAAAGGTCGTACAGGAGCGGCTCGGGCACTCGAAGATCGACGTGACGCTGGGAATCTACGGCCACGTGCTTCCGGGGCGCGATGCGCGGGCGGCGGAGAGCTTCGGCGCCCTTTCCAAGTCGATGGTGGAGCGGGCGTGTTCCGCGCCCATCGTCTCGTACGCGCCGAAGTGCCCGCTGTCTGGGGAAACGTGCGCGAGGTTCTACAATCCATCGGGAAAAAGCAATGCATGAATAGGAGATGCGAATGAGCATAAACAGAGCGATCGTCAGCGGGCACCTGACCCGCGAACCGGAGCTGAGGTCGACCGCGGGAGGCATGCAGGTCCTCGGCTTCGGCGTGGCGGTCAACGACCGCCGCAAGAACCAGCAGACCGGCGAATGGGAGGATTACCCGAACTTCATCGACTGCACCATGTTCGGCAACCGGGCAGAGAGCGTGTCGCGACTCCTGAGCAAGGGCGCCAAGGTGTGCGTCGAGGGCAAGCTGCACTGGAGCCAGTGGGAGCGCGACGGCCAGAAGCGCAGCAAGATCGAGGTGATCGTGGACGATATCGAGCTGATGCAGAAGCGCCAGGAAGGCTATCAGGCGGTCGCAAGCGCCGTGCCGGTCGTCGATGCCAGCTCGGCGGTTTACGACGAAGACATACCGTTCTAGGAGGCGCAGATGCCGAGCAAGTTCACATGGTTCCCGAAGATCACGCGCGTCGTCGAGCGGATACCGTCCGAGGACCAGCGCGGAACGTTCGCGCTCGCCGTCATGCGCTACGGCACCGAGGGCGCGGAGCCTTCCCTCGAATACCCTCTCGACGCCCTGTTCGAATCGATCCGCGAGGACGTCGACAACTCCGTGAGCGCGCGGGAAGGCAACGCCGGAGGCCGTCCGAGGAAGCGCAGGAACGACGTTCAGAAGGACGCTAGAGAAGCCGAAGCCGAGCCGGAAAACGCTCGGGAAGCGGAAAACGAAGCCGAAAAAGAACAGGGATCGAACGAAAGCGAAACCCCCGTTTCCAATATCGAAAACGGGGGTTTGGAAACCTCGGAACCCCTCCTATATAAACCAAGCCAAGATAAACCAATCCAAACCAGACCAGAAAAAGAGGGAGGGGCGCGCGCGAGGTTCCGCGCCCCGACCCCCGACGAGGTCCGAGCCTTCGCAGAGGAGGCCGGGCTGAGCCTCGACGCGGAGCGGTTCTGCGACTTCTACGCCTCGAAGGGCTGGACGGTCGGCAAGGCGAAGATGAGGGACTGGAGGGCGGCGGCGCGCAACTGGGCCCGCCGCGACGCTGCCGGGAAGGGGGTCGGCCATGATGAGCTTGGCGAGTACGCTGGGGCGTTTTGAGGCGCCGAGGAACACGCCGGAGCAGGAGGCCGCCGCAGCCGCCTGGAAGGAGCAGCAGCTCCGGCTCAAGGTCGATGAGCGGCTCGCCCGATCCAGCGTGCCCTCGCGCTACCGATCGGCGTCGCTCGACGGGTGCGACCGGAGGATCGCCGACTGGGCGGCTTCGCCGTCCGGCGTGCTGCTGCTCCGGGGAGACGTCGGGCGCGGCAAGACGCACGCCGCATGCGCCGTCCTGATCGCCAGCGCATCCGAGCGCACGGTGCTCTTCGCCACATCGCTCGACCTGCTGCGCGACTTCCGCAGCGTGTTCGACGGGGCGGCTCGCGAGGCCGACGTGATGGGGCGGTACCGCAACGTCGGGCTGCTCGCCGTCGACGACCTGGGCAAGGAGCGTCCGACCGACTGGGCGCTGTCGAAGCTGTTCGACGTGCTCGACGCCCGCATCAGGACCGGCAAGCCGACTATCGTCACGACGCAGTACAACTCGATCGATCTGACGTCGCGGATGGCGTCGGACGGCAACGCGGAGACCGCCAAGGCGATAGTGAGCCGCCTCGGCGACAGGAGAAACGCGGTCGTCGCGTTCGACGGCCCGGACAGGAGGCTGCGAAATGACCGATAACGTGAACCACCCCGACCACTACACGCAGGGAGGGATCGAGTGCATCGACGCCATGCGCTCGATGGCGGGAGAGGGGTTCGCCGCCCACCTGCGCTGCACGGCGCTCAAGTACCTGTGGCGCTACGACCGCAAGAACGGCCTGGAAGACCTGTTCAAGGCCCGTTGGTATCTTGACAAGCTGATCGGCGAGCTGCAGGCCGAGGAGGCGCGCGCGGCCCTCGCCGAGATGCGCGGGGAGGCTCGGACGGGGTTCGTTCCGACCGAGGGCGGGGAAGGGCCTGGCATGATGGAACGGCCGTGCAGCGACGCCTCCGGCCATGCCCGCATCGGCTACGGCATCGGCGCAGGTGAAAAGCACGATGCCGACGATTCGGAGCACGGCGAGTTCGGGAAAAAGGGATGCATGAAAACGCTCTACGGTCCGGTGACGGGATTCTGCCGCGAGGGGGCCTGATGGCGGAGCACTACGGGCAGGTGCGGGGGTTTCGGCATCGAAGCGATCAGAAGGCGGTCGAGCAGCCCGCCGCGCCGCTCCCGAAGCGGCGCGGCACCGAGAAGCACCTGGAGGACATGGTTGCCGATCCGAGCGACCGAAGGCACGGGACGGCTACAGGCTACAAGTACGGATGCCGATGCGAGAGATGCCGCGCCGCTTCTCGCGAAGCCCGCAAGAAGGGAGCCGAGAGGGAGCGCGAGCGCCGAGCAGAAGTGCTCGCCGAGATGTCCGCCGATCCCGGCCATCCGTCGCATGGCACGTACGCCGGCTACAACCGCTACGGGTGCCGGTGCAAAAGCTGCCGACGCGCAGGGCATCTGCACTACATCAAGACGAAAGGAGGCCGATGATGGCCGATGAAACGAGCGGGATCGAGAAGCTGCGAGCGTTCGCAGACGCAGCCGAAACCTGGAACACCCGCTGGGAGCGCACGTGCAAGCCCATCCGCAAAGGCACGAGCGTATCGTGCGACGTATGCGGGAGCGAGCTGCACGATCCGTATAGGTTTTGCGGCGGATGCGGCGCGAAGGTGGTGGACGAATGAGCGGACGCGAGACGTGCTTATGGCGGATGTGCTGGCTAGCGAAAGGTAAGTTTGCCGTAAGCACCCAATGCGGGCACGAGTTCCTGTTAACGAAGAATATGCGCCTCCATGCTCGCATGCGAAAGCCATCATTCGCTTGCCCGTACTGCGGGCTGGAAGAGCGGCATGCCGACGAGAGCAACTGGGATCCTTCCGACGAGCAGCTGGACGAATGGGGCATGTGATGGCGGCGTGGCTGTTCGTCGCGTCCATCGCGCTCATGGCGGCGTTCTGCGTGTGGGTGCTGGCAGGGATCGCGAGGATGCTCGCCGCCGAGTTAATGAGGAGGAAGGAGGATCGCCGATGATATAGGAGCGTATGCCCCGGCTGCCCGTCGCCCTTCTCTAAAGAACACGGCGCACTCAACCAGCAGGACGTTTTGCAGCCATCCGATCGGAGGCGCGGAATGAGCGCAGAGAGCCTGCCGCCGTGGCCGGTGTGGTAGCATTCTCTTCCAGGAATCCACCGCCGAGCGAAAGGCCATTCGATGAGCGTCGTGTCCAGGATATTCGCGGGAGGGAAAACCAACGCCGAGAGGATCCCCGAGATCGAGCGCATCACGTTGGTGCGCGTCGATAATCCCGTCAAGCAGTACTCCGCGTTCCTTCTCTGCCTCGTGCTGTCGGCGGTGATCGCCACCTGCGGGATCGCCGCCGAGTCGTCTGCCATAGTGATAGGGGCGATGCTCATAGCCCCGCTCATGTCGCCCATGATCGGCACGTCGTTCGCCATCGCGACGGGCAAGCGGCGCCAGGCGGCGAGGGGCCTTCTGGTCGCCCTCTCGGGAGCGGCTGCGGTCGTCGCCGTCGCCGGTGTTACGTCGCTCGCCATACCGGCCGGCGTCCCGCTGGTCGGCAACGGCGAAGTGTCGTCGCGGGTTTCCCCGCGCCTCGTCGACCTCGTCGTGGCCGTTGCGTCCGGGGCCGTCGGAGCCTTGGCCGTCGGCCGCGACGACGTGTTCGACGCCATCCCGGGCGTCGCTATCTCGGTGTCGATCGTGCCTCCCCTCTGCGTGGCGGGCGCGGCTCTCGCCCAGGGGGCCCAAGCGGTCGCGTCAGGGGCCCTGCTCCTATTCACCGTGAACTTCTTCGCCATCCAGCTTTCGTGCAATGCCGTGTTCTTCCTGATGGGATTTGCCGGGCACGCGCAGGACGGAAGCAGCGCGAAGGCGAGGCTTTTGTGGTACGCCACCGCGGTCGTCGGGACCGTCCTGCTCGCCGTGCCCCTCGCCGCTGCGAGCAACGAGGTCATCGAGCAGTACTCCTTCGAGCGCGGCGCCGCTCAGTCCGTGAGGGAGTGGCTGCGGGAATCGTCCTACGAGCCGGTCTCCGTCGACGCGTCGGGCGGCGCGGTGGTCGTCGAGATCGCCGGCGAGGGGACGTTGCCCGACCTGGACGACCTGCGCATCCTGCTAAGGGAGAGCAAAGTTCCCGTCGAAGACGTGAAGATGAGGGTTACAAGGCAGTACAGCTGACGAAGGAAGAGGGCCCGCAGCCGATCCAAGGCTGCGGGCCCTCTTCCTTTAAGCGAGAGCGCGGTCGGCTACTTGCGCTTCACCTCCGCCTCGATGTCCTTCACGGCGTTCTTCGCGTCGGCGGCGACGTCCTTGGCGGCGTTCTTCACGTCGTGGGCGGCGTCCTTCACGGCGTTCTTCGCGTCGTGGGCCGCCTCGCTCACGGCTTCCTTCGCCTTGTCGGCCGCTTCTCCCAGCTTTTCCTTGACGTCTTCCATTGGCTCTCCTCTCGAGTCGATCTGCCTTGTCCGGCATTGTAACGGCAGGGGCGATGGGCGGAGCGAGACGGGCGGGAAACCGTTGCGGATCTGATTCTTTAATGCAACTGGCACGAGCTTGCTTCGCGCGGGCGCGCTGGACTCGCCGACGTCCGTGCCGTATCATCTGCAAAACGACCGACGCAGGGGAGGAGCCGCGCCATGGTTCGCGAGAGGCAGCGTTACAGGGTGTTCGACCGCGGGGCCTTGATAGCCGAGGGGACCGCGAGCGAGTGCGCGGCGGCCGCGGGCCTCAAGCCGCGCACGGTCCAGGCGTACGCGGCCGATCCCCGGCGCTCGCCGAGGTGGCGCGTGGAGCACGTCAAGGGAGGCGGCGCTCTACCCGATGAAATGCGACAGGATTCCCAGTCCGAACACGTCTGCCGCCGAATGCGCGATGAAAAACGGCGCTAGGTTCTTGTCTTTCGACCGCCTGTAGATCAGGTAGACGGCTCCTCCGAACACGAGGCCGATTCCCGATGCAGGCATTAACCCTTGGTAGGTATGGAAGCTTGCGCGCACGAGCAACGAGAACGGCACGGCCCACTTCAGGTGCCTGGGCCTCACCGCGAGGCAGATGCCTAGGAAGTACAGCTCTTCGTACGCTCCGTTGAGCGCGGCGTGCAAGACCCTGGAAACGGGTTCGCTCCAGAAAAAAGATCCGATCGGGTTCGGGAACTGGATCGCCTCGCGGATCGACCCCGCAACGACCATGTAGGCATCGAAGGCGAGCGAGCCGATTAGAAACACGAACGCAGCGCAGAGGACCGCTCTGAGATCGAGCTTGATGCGCCATGCCTTGAAATCGAAGTTCCTGGCTCGCAGGTACAGCAGGGCGATCGCCAGCAACCCCGATTGGACGGCGATGGCGTTGTAGTTGTCCGCGACGGAGAACGAGATGTTGCCTTCGACCGTCGCCGTCCCTTGCGAAAGGCCCAAGAGCGACATAGTGGACGAGAGAATCGCCCAGCCGAATAGGATAACGGTGAGCGAGAGGATATCGAACCACTCGAGATAGCGAACTTTCTCCTTTTTCGTTTTGCGAATGAGCGTCAAGGCCGCCTCCTTCTGACTGCTTTGCATCGATGAGCTCGTCCGTTTTCCGGGAGAGGGGGATGATGATACCCGCCTATCGAATTTCGTCAAGGGGAGGCGACGTTTTTCGCATGTTCGTCGACAGTGATAATTTATGCGATAAAATATCAAGCACACTTGTTCGATCGGATTCCGGAGGCAGATTTGGACCACGACATATTCGTCATGCGGGCATGCGTCGCGTCTTACTTGCGGCATATAAAGACGATGGACGACGAGATACGCGAGATCGAGTCGAGGATAAGGGACGTGCGGTCGCGGCTCGTGTCCATGGGGGCGTCGTTCGAAGGCTCCCGATCCGGCGGATGCGGTGACAGGATCGGCGAGGGAGTGGTGCGCATAATGGAGCTGGAGACGGAGTGGTCGGACCGCGTGTCGGCATGCTATGCGGAGATAGCCGCCGCCCAGGACATGTGCGATCCGCACCACGTGGGCAGGTGGGCCATGTGGATGCACGTGGTCGAGGGGCGAACGTGGGCCTACGTCGGGCGCGTTATAGGCTACAGCGAAGTCCAGGCGAGGAGGATAGGCGACGGAGGCGTGCGCGACCTCTACCGCTTGATCCCGGAGACGTTCCGTCGCGACGAGTTCCCCAATGCCGCTCCGTTGTAAGATGATCGTCCATGATCGTTCGATTAATGTAATCTTATATAAGCGAGACACAACCGAACAGCCGTCCTTTATGGGCGGCTTTTTTATTGCCGAGACAGGGAGGCAGCCATGGTATCCGCCGACTACATGATCCGCGCTGCGCTGAGACACGACACCGCAATGAGCCGCGCCATGCTGCGGGCATGCGGCGTACCGGTTCCGCATGCCCGTCCGCGCATCGGCTCTATCGTCGAGATCGATGCTTACGACGGGCTGGGCGAGTGCTTCGCGAACCATGGCAGCCCGATGGACGGGCGATGATGTGGGCAACGTCCGCACCAAGAACGGGCATGCCCGGCGAAAGTTGAGGGCATGGCTCCGGAGCCTGGGAAACCCATGTCATATATGCGGCCAGCCCATAGACTACTCGCTGCCTCCTGGAAATCCCATGAGCTTCGAGGTCGACGAGCTGATCCCGGTTTCGAAAGGCGGAAGCCCTATAGACAGGGGCAACGTCGCAGCCGCCCATAGGATATGCAACCAGAGGCGAGGGAACAAGCCGATGAGCGCGCTCAGGAGCATTGCGGCTTGCTCTAAAGCGCCTATAAGGCATTCGAGAGAATGGTGACGTCGGAGTGCGCTGCCGGGCCTCGCTGGCCGTCGTGCTGGTTCAGAGGGGGCGGCATCCCCTCCCCACCGGTCAAGGCTACCCCGGAGGCATAGTGCCTATTTACACACAAGGATGTTTTTCGAGCCTTTCAGGAGGTCGGAATGGCTAGAGAAGGGTCGTTGGCGGATGCGGCGGGCGATGGCGACCAGCTGTCGCAGTTGAAGACGCTCGCGCTCCTGCTCGCGTCGGACATCGATGCGGCTGAAAGCAGGGAAGTGCCGGGGCTCGCGAGGCAGTATCGGGAGACGCTGCGCGACATACGGGAATTGGAGGGCGGTGAAGACGATGGCGACGAGGTCAACGAGGTCGTCCTCCGACTCCGTTCTGGGAAGCCCTGATCCTACGGTGTCCGTCCATCCCGCTTACGTGCGCAGCGAGATCGAGTACTGCGACGAGATATGCGAGCTTGGCGGCCTGGTCATGTTCGACTGGCAGGTCGGCGTCGTCGATTCCTGGCTCGGTCGGGACGAGCTGGGGAAATGGTCTTCGCCGACCGGCGGGCTTTCGGTTCCCCGTCAAAACGGAAAGTCCCTCGGAACGGTGCAGGCGCGCTCCAACTACGGGATGATCGCGCTTTCCGAGAAGGTCATCTACACGGCCCATCTGCAGAAGACCGCGACTGAGACGTTCGAGTCCATGGCCGCGTTCTTCGAATCGAAGAAGATGAGCCGGCACGTGAAGGACATCAAGGCCGCGCTCGGGCGCGAGCAGATAATCCTCAAGAACGGGGGCAGGATCAAGTTCCTGGCGCGCACGCGCAGCGGCGGCCGAGGCCAGCATGGAGACCTCCTCGTGTTCGACGAGGCCCAGGAGCTCGACGACGCGCAGCAGAGCTCGTTTCTGCCTGCGATATCGGCTTCGAGCAACCCGCAGACGATCTATGTGGGAACGCCGCCGGACGAGAACGCCGCTGGCACGGTGTTCAAGAGGATACGGCGCGACGCCGTCTGCGGAAAGTCCAAGAAGACGTCGTGGGACGAATGGAGCGTCCCCGACATACCGGACGATCCGAACGACCGGAGGATATGGGCTGCCACGAACCCGTCTTTGGGGATCACCATACAGCCGTCGACCATCGCCACCGAGGTGGAGCAGATGGAGCGCGACACGCTCGCTCGAGAGCGGTTCGGCTGGTGGTCGCCCGACGATGCGGCGGAGAAGCTGGTGGACGCCGACGATTGGGCGATGCTCGAGACCGACTCCCCGCCTGACGGCAAGATCGCCTACGGCGTGAAGTTCGGCATCGACGGGGCGACCGTCTCCCTCGCCGTAGCCGTGAAGCCCAAGGCCGGGCCGTGCCACGTCGAGCTGGTTCACCGCGCGCCGACGAGCTCGGGAGCAAAATGGCTTGCGAACTGGATCAGGAAGCGCCGCGATAAAGTCGCCGTGGTCGTGATCGACGGCGTCGGAAACGCCATCAGCCTGTCGAACATGCTCATGAGCAAGGACGAGGAATACGAGGGCATGCCGCTCGCGCCGAAGGCCGTGCAGGTGGCTGCCCCGAAGGACGTATCGGCGGCTGCGGCCTGGCTGCTCGACGACATAGCGGACGAAGCAGTGACCCACTTCGGGCAGCTGCAGCTCACCGAATCGGTGGTCAACGCTAAGAAGCGCCGGATAGGCGCCGGAGGCAACTGGGGATGGGGAGGCGACGATCCGACGCCCGTCGAAGCTGCGAGCCTCGCCCTCTACGGCGTCAAGACAACGAAGAGAAGTCCCGGAAGGAGGTCGAAGGCGCTGTGAACCTCGACCAGCTGCAATCCGTGCACGGCCTGCCCGTGAACGAGACCGAGATGCTCGTCAAGCTCGTCAAGGTGCGAAACGACAAGCTCTCCCGCAACCGCAAGCGAGACGAGTACTATCGGGCGCACAACCGCCTGCTCACGCTCGGCATCGCCATACCGCCTCCCCTCGAGCACGTCAACGCGGTAGTCGGATGGCCGGCGAAGGCCGTCGACGCCCTCGCCGTCAGGAGCCGCTTCGACGGCTTCGCGTTCAAGACCGGCAGGCGCGACGTCGGCGCGCTCGCCGACGTCGTTGCCGCGAACAAGCTCAAGATCGTCTACTCGCAGGCGACGGCCAGCGAGCTCGCGAGCTCGTGCGCGTTCATGACGGTGTCCCGCGGCGGCGCCGGCGAGCCTGCCGCGATCATATCGGCGTACTCGGCTGCGAACGCCGCCGCGCTTTGGGACCACCGCCTGAAGCGCATCAAGTGCGGGCTGACGGTTGTCGACGTCAAGCGCAACGTCGCCGACGGAGAGCCGGAGCCTGTCTGGGTGAACCTGTACACCGACACCGACGTATGGGAGATCAAGAAGGTCGGCTCCCGTTGGACCAGCCGACGAAACCCGCACGAGATGGGCCGTCCCATGATGGAGCCGCTCGTGTACCGTCCGACCCTCGACCGCCCGTTCGGCAAGTCGCGCATCAGCCGCGCGGTCATGGCCATCACGGATTCGGCGGTGCGCGAATCGCTGCGCTCTGAGGTGTCAGCCGAGTTCTTCACCAGCCCTCAGAAGTACCTTCTCGGCGCCGACGACTCGGTGTTCGACAACCTGTCGAAATGGGAGGCGTACATCGGCAGCATCTTCGCGGTCACGGCCAACGAGGACGGCGAGGTGCCCAAGTACGGACAGCTGTCGCAGTCCACCATGCAGCCGCACACGGAGTACATGCGGAGCCTTGCCTCCCGCTTCTCGGGCGAGACGTCGATCCCCGTGTCGGAGCTAGGGGTCGTCCACGACAACCCGTCTTCGGCGGAGGCGATCTACGCCGCGAAGGAAAGCCTCGTCATAGAGGCCGAGAGCCTGAACGAGACGAACGGCGCCGCGCTGCGCGAGATAGGGATGATGGCCCTCGCTGCGAGCCAGAACAAGCCTCTCGACGCTCTGACCGACGAGGAGCGGACCATCACGGCTCGGTTCAAGAACCCGGCGTTCCCCTCGTTCGTCAGCCAGGCGGACGCCATCATCAAGATCGTGGGAGCCATCCCATGGATGGCCGATTCCGAGGTGGTGCTGGAGGAGCTCGGGTTCAGCGAGGAGCAGATAGACCGCCTCATGAGCGACAAGAAGAAATCCCAGGCGAACGCTGCGGTGTCGGCGCTCGTAGCCCCGAAGGAGAAGCCAGTTGGAGATACCGCGCAAGCTGCTGGACCAACTGACGGAGGAGCTTAACGCCTTTTCCGCCGCTGGCCGCCAGATGGTGCTGAACGCGCTTGCCAACGTCGAATGGAACGACGTCGCCGAACTGCGGACCGCCATGGTCGAGGTCATGGAGATGGTCTGCGGAGAAATGACCGACCTGACTGCTGCGCGCTCGGCGGAGTTCTACGACGGTGTTCGTCAGATGTCCGTGGGCAGCAGGCTCGGTGCGCTAGCGGAGTCGGGGCGCAAGGCCGCAGCGACCGAAGGAGCCGTGCGGGCGCTTGTGCAGAGCGTCGTTGAAACTGGGTCGACCGAGAGGTTCGCTCGCGAATTGGGCGACCGCGTGGACTACGAGGTGAAGAAGGCGGCAAGCGATTGCGTCGTGTTCAACGCCCTGCGCGACCCTGTCAAGCCGAAGTGGGCGCGCGTCCCGTCGGGCGCTGAAACGTGCTCTTTCTGCATCATGCTCGCTTCTCGCGGATTCGCGTATCACTCCCAGAAGAGCGCCGAGGGAAAGTACCACGGGCATGCTGGCTGCGACTGCCGCATCGTGCCTGGTTTCAACGGCATGGATGTCGAGGGGTACGACACCGCCGAACTGTACCAGAAGTACCTAGACAATGTCGAAGGACAGACGGTGCGCTGCAAGACTGGAGGCGGGAAGCCCAAGAAGCGCAAGTGGGACAGCACGGAATTCGAAAGCTATGGCGACTTTACGCGGTATGTGAAAGAAGCCGATAGCATCGAGGAATTGCAACGAAGGTGCGAGATCGCCTCATCGAAATGGTCGAAAACCACCCTCAGCAAAGACAAGTGGGGCGAGCTCAGGCGGACGGTCATGGTCAAGCGGGCGCAGCTCGATGACCAAGGATTCGGCGCGATCTACGAGAAGCCGAGGGCCTCCCTTGAGGACCATGAGAAGAAGGGCGTTGACTGGCTCGTCAAGAACGGCATCCGCCCGACCGTAAAGCAGGAGGATCCGAGGGCGATGGCGAACATCGACTTCGAGATACACGGGCAGCCTTGGGAGATGAAGAATGTCACGAACGCTGGAAGCTCGGTCAACAATCAGATAGCTAGGGCTAGGGCGAAGTGGCGGAAGCTTGAACTGGATGAACCTGTCCGCATCGTGGTCACTATGGATGGATGCTCTGACTCTATCGATGATGTTGTTGAGGCGATAAAACGCAGAGAAGGATATAGCGAGGTGGTCGTTCTGCAAGATGGAAAGATAGCGCGAGTGAAGAAGTGAGGCCGTGTCCCGTCGTTTCCGTCGGGGCGTACCTCACTTCGATGCATTGATTATACCACATCAGGAATTCAGCGCCTGCGGGCGCTTTTTTCATGCCCGGAAACGGGCCAACGCTCCAGCGCGAGCGGCGAATCGCGCTCCACGCATGAGCAGGCGGCGGAAAACGCCTGCACCGACACCGGCTAGGGCCGGGGAAAGGGGCATTTCGTGTCCGAGAACGAGAACGGCGAGAACCATTCGCAGGAAGCCACCGGAAAAGCGCGCGAAAACGCTTCGAAGACGTTCACGCAAGAAGACGTCAACCGCCTCATCGCAAAGGAGAAGGCCAAGTACAAGGGCTATTCGGAGATCAAGGCGAAGGCGGACAAGTACGACGATCTGGAAGCCTCTCGGAAGACCGACCTCGAAAAGGCGAACGAGCGCGCGGAAAATGCCGAGGCCAAGCTGGCGCAGTACGAGTCGAAGGAGCGGGTCGAAAGCTGGAAGTCGGCCGCATCGAAGGCGACGGGCGTTCCGGCGAGCCTCCTGCGCGGCTCCACGGAAGAGGAAGTGATGGAGCATGCGGAGTCCCTCAAGGAGCATTTCTCGACCGATGCGGCCCCCGAAGTTCAAAGCGACGGATTCGCGCCCGATCCGGGCTCGGAGAAATCGAGCAAGGACCTCTTCGCGAGCGCGATAGAGGGAATCATCTGACGAATAGGAGTAGAACATGGCGAAAGAAGACGTCAACCGCGAAACCTCCGGCATCCTTCTGCCAGCCGAGGTGAGCAAGGAGATCTGGGCGAAGGCCATCGACGAATCGGCAATCATGCAGCTGGCGACGAAGATCCCGCTGCTCGGCCAGGGAAAAGAGTTCCAGACCATCACGGGAGACCCCGAGGCAAGCTGGGTTTCCGAGACGGAGAAAATCGCGACCGGCAAGCACACGTTCGGGACGAAGTCCATGAAGGGCTACAAGCTCGGCGTGATCGAGCCGTTCAGCATGGAGTTCAAGCGCGACAAGGCCGCGCTCTACGAGGCGTGCGTGAACCGCCTGCCCAAGTCCATCGGCGTGAAGTTCGACAAGACCGTGTTCGGCCTTGCGGGAGCCGCTCCCGGCGCGAGCTTCGACACTCTGGCCGACGCCGCCGCCGTGGACATCGAGACCGATCCTTGGCTCGGCCTCGTGACTGCGGACGCCGCCGTTTCCGCCTCCGACGGCATGCTGGACGGCTGGGCGCTTGCCCCCGCCGCGAAGACCATCCTGCTGACCGAGAAGGACGGCATGGGCCGTCCGCTCTTCGTCAACTCGGTGCTCGCCGACGGCTCCGTGCCCGCGCTGCTCGGGCATCCGGCGCACGTGAAGAAGGGAGTGTACAAGCCCGGGACCGCCGCGACCTCGACCGCCGACGGCACTCCGGCGCAGCTCGGCTTCGCAGGCGAGTGGGCGAGCGCGATGTGGGGCGCGGTCGAAGGCGTGCGCATCTCCATCTCCGAGCAATCGACGATCACCTTGGACGGGCAGCCGTTCAACCTCTGGGAGCACGACATGTTCGCCGTGAAGGTGATGTTCGAGGTCGGATTCATCGTGAAGGACATCGCCCGATTCGCCAAGCTCGTCGGCAAGACGCCGAAGAAGACTTCCTAGGGAGGGGCCCGCATGAAGATCGTATGCGATGCGACCGGCATCGAATTGGACGCCGCGCCCGAAGTCGCCGAAGCTCTCGAGGGTCGCGGGTTCACCGCCCCCGGCGGGCTGCTGCACGACGGGGGCGCCGCGAGCGTCGACGCCGAGGATGAAAGCGACGATGCCGCCGACGCCGATGCGGGAGACTCTGTGCGGGGACCTGACCTGCCGGAGACCGCCGAGTTCGACGGGTGGGAGCCGACCAAGGAGTTCCTGAAGGGCCGCGAGATCGCCGAGCTGCGCGCGTTCGCAGCCGTGAGGAAGGTCGAGCTGCCCAAGCCGGCCAACAAGGGGCAGATCGTGAACGCCATCGTCGCCGCTTTCGAGGAGTAGGACATGGAGCCGTTCGCGACGGTCGAGCAGTACGAGGCCCGTTACGGAGCCGCGGACGACCATAAAGCACTCGCGGAGGTGCTCATGGACGCCACTCGCGAGATAGCCGCCGAGCTCGACCGCGAGGGCATATCCTACGCGAGCCCTGGCGTTGAGTTCGCTGATCGGCTCATGCAGGCGTGCCGCTCCATGGCGTACCGGGCGATGGGGGCTGGGGAGCCGAACGTGCCGTTCGGGGCGACCCAGTACAGCCAAGGGGCCGCTGGCATGACCGAATCCTACTCGCTCGGGAACCCCTACGGAGAGGTTTACGTCTCGAAAGCTGAGCGCAAGCTGCTCGGACTCGACAGGCAGAAGGCCGCCTGCGTCTGGCCGTACGGGAGGATCGAGAATGCTTAAAGGGAGGAGCGTGGTCGTCCATCGCGTCGAGACCGCATACGACGAGGACCGCGACCCCGTGCCGTCGCTGTCAAGCGAGTCCGTGGAAGGGGTGCTCGTCGCTCCCGGCGCGACGTCGGACGTCGCGGGATCGGCGCGCCCCGACGGGACGAAGGTCGCTTTCACTCTGGCGTTCCCGAAAGGCTACGACAGGAGCCTGCGAGGATGCAGGGTGTCGATAGCCGGGGAGCCGGGAGAGTACGCGGTCGTCGGAGACCCGCGCCCCTGCCGCGAGAACTGCCCGACCAAGTGGTGGATGGCCGTCGAGGTGGAGGCGTGCGATGGGTAGGGCGAAGGTGAGGATGAGCCAGTCGGCGGCGCGGGCCGTCCTCAAGTCCGGAGGTGTCCGGTCGGACCTGCTGTCGCGAGCAGAGGCCATCGCGTCGGCGGCGTGCGCCAGGACGTCCTCGGACGGCATGTCCCTCGACCCGTTCATGGCGAAGGCCGACGTCGGCCCCGTCGCGGCGAAAGCCCGCGCGTTCGCCGCGACGCCCCATGGGGCGCGGGCTTCGAACAAGAACGCAGTGCTCCTGAAGAGCCTGGATGCGGGGAGGTAGCGCATGGATGCGGAGAGGACCGTCTGCACGCACCTGCATGGCATGATCGGCGTGCCGGTGCATTACGACGTCCCCGGCGACCGACCGCCCGAGTTCGCGACGGTCGAGCTGGTCGGCGGCTCGACCGATTCGCTCGGGATCGGCGTCAAGAGCGTGCTCGTGCAGTGCTGGGCGGGATCGAGGAAGGGCGCGGCGGAGACCGCCGAGCGCGCGAAGGCCGTCCTGCGCACCGTGTCGGAGCGCGACGGCGTGTTCGGGTCGCGGATCACGTCGGAGTACCGCGACCGCGACGCAGACAGCGGCGCGCACAGGCGATGCCTGCTCGTCGAATTGTACGTTAGCGAATAGCCCGTCGAGGCGGGCTTTCGACCTAAGGAGATGGTTATGGCTGATGCAGTGAAGAACAGCAACGAGAACGTCAGCGCAGGGAAGGGCGTCGCGGGAGGGTACATGTTCCGCGCGCCGCTCGGAACGGCGAAGCCGACGGACTTCAGCACGGCTCTCAACGCGGCCTTCAAATGCTGCGGGTTCGTGTCGGAGGACGGGGTCTCGTTCGCCAGCGAATCGGACGTCGAGGAGCTTCGCGACATGAACGGCGACGTCATGGACGCCTCCAAGACGTCCAACAGCGAGAAGTTCACGACGGTGCTCGCTGAGATGAAGGCGATGACCCAGGAGATCATGTACGGCGAGAAGAACGTGACCGACGCGGGCGGCATGATCACCGTGCACATCAACGGGTCCGAAACGGATCGCTACGTTTACGTGTTCGAGCTCCTGCTCAAGAACGGCCGCAAGTGGCGTCGCATAGTGCACGAGGCGAACGTGACCGAGCTGAGCGACCTGAAGGTGGCGAGCGGCGAACTCGTCGGGCGGGAGGCGACGTTCACCTCCTACAAGGACGCCGAGACCGGCGACTACTACACCGATTTCATCGAATCCACCGAGACGGCGAAGACTTCCGTTTAGAAAGAAGGTAGGGAATGGCTGCGAAAAACCCGGACATCATCGAGTTCGAGCACAAGGGCAAGAGGTTCGAAGCGGACGGGAGGGCCCTGCGCGACTACGGGGTCATCAAGGGCATCGCGCGGGTGGAGAAGGACCCGGCCGGGTACTTCGATTCTCTCGAGGCCGTATTCATGGGGCGCGACGAGGAGTACATGGCTGAGCTGGGCGGAGGCGCATCCGAGATGGAGGGCCTGTACGCCGCAGCCGCGAAGGCGGTGGCGTCGGCAAAAAACTCCTGACGCTCGCCATCGCCGCCGACTCGCATCCGGACGAGCTGCGGGCGGACTTCCAGCAGTTCTACGGGCTGAACGTCGACGGCATGGGGGCCGAGTTCTCCCATGAGCACGCCGCCGCGCTCTGCGCCCAGCTGCCGCGGGAGAGCAGGCTGGCGCGCATGGCGTCGCCCGAGTGCGCATGGTCGGAGTCCGAGTACATGCTCAACCGCATCGAGTACGGCATGCGCGTGCTCGCGTGGCAGCGGACGAAGGACGCCCAGCACGACAGAAAGCGGCCCAGGCCCATGCCGACGCCGGCCGACGAGGCGCGCGTCCGAAAGAAGCTCGACCGCACCGATATGCGCGAGATCGCGAGGAAGCTGAAGATCGAGGAGGTCGCCCATGGCGGGAACTGAGCTCGCGAAGGCGTACGTGACGCTGTTGCCCAGGTTCGACAACATGAAGGGCCGCATCGAGAAGGAAGTGGAAGGGGCCGACTACGACGGGGCGGGGAGGAAGGGCGGCAAGGCGCTCGGATCCGGGGTGGGCGCAGGCCTCAAAGGCGCATCGTCCGCCATCGGCTCCACGCTCAAAGGCATGGTCGGCGCGGCCTCCGGGGTCCTGGCGGCGATCGGTTTCGCCGGTCTCGTCTCGGAAGCCGGTCAGGCGACCGACAGCGTCGTCAAGTTCAAGCAGACCCTCGGCTTCGCCGACCTTGACACGTCGCAGATCGACGCGCTTACCGCGTCGACCAAGGAGTACGCCGACCTGACCGTCTACGAGCTGTCCGACATCCAGAACGTAACCGCCCAGCTCGCCGCCAATGCCGTCCCGAACTACGACAAGCTCGCCGAGGCCGCGGGCAACCTGAACGCCGTTGCGGGCGGAAACGCCGATACGTTCAAGAGCGTCGGCATGGTCCTCACTCAGACGGCAGGCGCCGGCAAGCTGACCACGGAGAACTGGAACCAGCTCGCCGACGCGATCCCCGGTGCTTCCGGGAAGCTTCAAGAGGCGATGCTCAAGAACGGAGCGTACACGGGCAACTTCCGCGAGGCGATGGAGAAGGGCGAGGTAACCGCCGAAGAGTTCAACGCGGCGATCATGGATCTCGGCATGACCGACGCCGCCAAGGAGGCGGCGACGTCGACGGCCACCTTCGAGGGCGCTTTCGGCAACCTCAAGGCCACGGTGGTCGGCGGCATCTCCGAGCTGCTGGGGACGGCGCAGCCCGCCATCACGGCGGGCGCGAACGCATTGAACGACGTGCTGGCTCCCGCATTCGAGGTGGCGAACGAGGCCGTTGGCGTTTTCTCGGACGAGATCGCGGCTGGGAAATCGCCCATCGAGGCGCTGACTTCGGCATTCGTCGCGCTTCCGCCGCAAGCTCAAGCCGTCATCGGCGGAATATCCGGCATAGGCACGGCTTTCGCGGTGTCCAAGATCGCCTCGAGCGCAGCTGGCGCAGCGAAGGGGCTCTCGGGGATCGCTTCGAGCGTCGCGTCCATTGCGGGGCGCGGCGCGGCGGCAGGAGCCGGGCTCATGGCCACGGCAGTCGGCGAGCGCGCTGCGGGAGCGGCTGCGGGTCCGAGCGCAAAGAGCATCATGGCTTCTGCGGTCGCGATGGTGGCCCTCGGCGGCGGCATTGCTCTTGCGTGCGGTGGATTGGCGCTGCTCGCCATGGCCGCCGTGCAGCTCGCCTCTTCCGGACCGCTCGCCATCGGCGTGATGGTCGGCATGGTCGCGGCAGTGGCCCTGCTGGCGCTCGGCGCATCGGCGCTCGGCCCCGCGCTCACCGCAGGCACCATCGGTTTCGTGGCGTTCGGCGGCGCGATCGCGCTCGTCGGTCTCGGTGTCGCTCTCGTATGCGCCGGGTTCGCGCTCCTGGCGACCCAGCTGCCGGTTGTGTCCGAGCACGGGCTTTCCGCTTCGGTCAGTATCGTCGCCTTGGCCGGCTCGATGGTCCTGCTCGCCCCCGCCCTTGTGCTCGCCGGCGCGGGGCTGATCGTTCTCGGCGCGGGGGTCGTCGTGGCCGCAGTCGGCGCGCTTATGTTCGCCGCCGCCGTGCTCGTGCTGGCGGCGGGCGTCGCCGTGCTCGCCGTCGGCGTGCTGGGGCTTTCCTTCGGCTTCGCGCTCATGGCCGCGTCGCTGCCCGCGGTCGCGGCTTCGGGGCTGATGGCAGCTGCCGGCATAATGGTGCTGTCGGCTGCCATGCTCATGCTCGCACCTGCGCTGCTGTTGGCAGGTGCCGGTGCGCTTGCGTTCGGCGCGGGTGCGCTCGTGGCTGGCGCCGGTGCTGCGGTGCTGGGTGCCGGCGTTGTGGCAGCGGCTGCTGGCGTGACGTTGCTCGCCGGTGGAGTACTGCTGCTGTCGGGCGGCGGTGGCCACGACGGCGGCATCGACGTCATGGCCAAGGGAATGCCGGCGATCGCGTCGTCCGCGCCCGGCGCCGCCGGCATTCCC
>NZ_QICD01000008.1 GCF_003726035.1 Paraeggerthella hongkongensis | reverse complement strand
TTGGAGGCGGGGATCACCCGGTCCCATTCCGAACCCGGAAGTTAAGACCGCCATCGCCGAAAGTACTGCAGCGCAAGGCTGTGGGAGGATAGGACGTCGCGCTCGCGCAGGGCGCTCGGCGTTTCCGAGCAGGAGGGCCCCGGAGCCGGGAGAGGCTCCGGGGCCCTCTTCGCGTTCGGGGGGGGGATTCGGCCGAGGCGATGCCTGAAGCGTGCGCTCTTCTCGCGCTTTCGGGGAGGACGCACCGGTTGGTACTGGGGAGCCTGGGGAGCCGCCTGCCGGGGCGTCGTGTTGATTCTGCGCCGGATCCAAGGAGGGATCGGGGCGAGGGGTATAATGAAAGCGAATACTAGTAGCTGCATTTTCCCACATGAGGGCAGAGGAGTGGTCTGGTGAGCGAAAAGACGCAGGGGACAAAAACCATCGCAGAAGAAGCACTTGGCAACGAACGTCAATTCATCCAGCTGGTAAACGCGCTTTCTGGCCCATCTCGTCGGGGTCGTCAAAATGCTGCGGCGGCGCTTGCCTTCCTTTCGAAAGACCATGCTGATCTGTTCGTTCCGTACGGCGATGCGTTTATCGACGCGCTTAACCGACCGGAAGCTCAGACGCGCTGGGAGTGCCTTGACGTGCTGGCTGGCATGGTCGATCACGACTCTCGTACGTGCGACAAGGCGGTTCCGGGAGCTGAAACGGCTCTGTTCGATGAGGAGAGCGGCCCTGTTCGCCTTGCGGCCATGCGCTTTTTGTGCAAGCTGGGAGCTACGACGGAGAACCGCTCCGAGCGTATATGGCCGCTTATCGACGAGGCAATTCAGTGCTATCACGGAGATTTCGAATTCCAGGACATGCTGGTTGCTGTGGTTGACTTTTCGTCGGGCAAGCTGTCTTCTCAGGTGAAGGACGAACTTGCTTCGCGCATGGCTTTCGACGCCTCGAACGGCAAGGGCGCGCTCAAGCGCCGCGCGCAGCAAATCCTCGACAACGTGCAATCGAAGTAGCGTATTCTCGATACCAGGCGGGCCTAAGGCCCGCTTTCGTTCTGCGCCAATCGGGCGCCTATTCTTTTGGCAGATAGAGCTGAGCCAGCAAGGGGCAAGAAGGAGGAGGCATGGCAAAGCGTACCGTGACGTTGATTCCCGGCGACGGTATAGGCTTGGAAACCTCGGCTGCAATGCAGCGCGTGGTTGAAGCGAGCGGTGCCGCCATCGCGTGGGAGGTCGCCGAAGCAGGCGCGCATACGATGGAGAATTGCGGCACGCCTTTGCCCGACTCGACGATAGAAGCGGTCAAGCGAAACGGCGTGGCCATCAAAGGACCCATTACCACGCCTGTGGGCACGGGCTTTCGCAGCGTTAACGTTGCCTTGCGAAGGGCGCTCGGACTGTACGTCTGCTTGCGTCCCGTGTTGTCGCTTCCCGGGGCGGGCGGTCGCTACGATGACGTGGACATGGTGATCGTGCGCGAGAACTCGGAAGACCTGTACGCTGGCATCGAGTTCGAGGAAGGTTCGCAAGCTGCACGCGATCTCATACGGTTCTGCGAAGAAACGGGTGCGGGAGCGATTCGCCCCGACTCGGGCATTTCCGTGAAGCCTATTTCGGTGACGGCGACGCGCGACATTGTGGAGTACGCTTTCGACTATGCGGCCAAGCATGGGCGCACGAAGGTCACCGCCGTTCACAAAGCCAATATCATGAAGCACTCGGACGGCTTGTTCCTGCGCGTTGCGCGGGAGGTTGCCGAAGAGCGCGCGGCGTCGATAGGGTTCGACGATCGCATTGTGGATGCATTCTGCATGAACATGGTGGTGGACCCCTCCCAATTCGATGTGGTGGTGTTCCCCAACCTGTACGGTGACATAGCAAGCG
Organism: Paraeggerthella hongkongensis; assembly: GCF_003726035.1. GTDB lineage: Bacteria > Actinomycetota > Coriobacteriia > Coriobacteriales > Eggerthellaceae > Paraeggerthella > Paraeggerthella hongkongensis. The sequence goes on along the minus strand of NZ_QICD01000008.1, from coordinate 96,928 downwards.
ATTTGGCTGCTGGCTTGGTGGGCGGCTTGGGCATTGCCCCTGGGGCGAACATCGGCAAGCGCTATGCAGTGTTCGAAGCCGTGCACGGCAGCGCTCCCGACATCGCGGGGCAGGACAAGGCGAACCCGACAGCGCAGATCCTGTCCGCCGCTATGATGCTTGATCATGTGGGCGAGCGCGTGGCGGCCGAGCGCATCCGTCGCGCGGTGCGCGCCGTGTATGCCGACGGTAAGTACCTGACCGCCGACATTCGCAAGGCTACAAGGTCGAGCGAGCGGGCTGCACGTTGTTCTGAGTTTACTGCTGCGCTTGAAGAAGCGCTTGAGCAGATGGATTAGAGGAGGAGGTCGTCGATGACGGTCAAGAACGATCGGTTTGCCGCTACGCTTGAGGTGAACGGCGCGGCGTACACGTACTATCCCGTTGCGGGGGTTCCTGGTTCCGAACGCCTTCCGTACGCGCTGACGGTTTTGCTTGAGAACGTTCTGCGCAACGCCGAGGACTCTGAGGCGGCGGAAGAGCTGGCGGGACGTATTGTTGCTGCGGGAAATGCGGGCGAGGTGGGCAGCGAGGTTGAATTCTGCCCGGCGCGCGTGCTGTTCCAGGACTTCACGGGCGTGCCCGTGTTCGTCGATTTCGCCGTGATGCGCGAAGCGTGCGCGCAGTTGGGCGGGGATCCTGCTAGGATCAATCCGCAGATCCCGTGCGATTTGGTGATCGACCATTCCGTGATAGCCGACGAAGCTGGTTGCGCGGGCGCCCTTGAGCGCAACATGGAGTTGGAGTTCGAGCGCAACCGCGAGCGCTACGACTTCTTGAAGTGGGCTCAGGAGTCGTTCGACAACGTGCGTATTGTGCCGCCGGGGGCGGGTATTTGCCATCAGCTGAACATTGAGCAGTTCGCGCGCGTGGTCATGACGTCGGATGCGGCGGGCGTTGCGGTTGCCGAAGGGGAAGCTCCGGTAGCTTACTTCGATACGTTGGTGGGTACCGATAGCCATACGCCGACGGCTAACGGCATTGGCGTGCTGGGCTGGGGCGTCGGCGGTATCGAAGCCGAGGCTGCGGCGCTCGGCCAGCCGATCACCACGCTCGTGCCGCGCGTGGTGGGCGTGAAGCTGACGGGCCGGTTGTCCGAGGGCGTTGCCGCCATGGACGTGGCGCTGACGTTCGCTCAGATGCTGCGGGCGAAGGGCGTGGTCGGGTGCTTCGTGGAATGCTTCGGCCCGGGCTTGGACAGCTTGAACGCCACGCAGCGTACGTGCATCTCCAACATGACGCCGGAGTACGGCAGCACGTGCACCTTGTTCCCGGTTGACGAGCAGACGTTGGCGTACCTGCGCCTGACGGGACGCTCCGACGAGCAGGTTGCACTGGTGGAAGCGTACGCGAAGGCGCAGGGTTTCTGGAACGACCCCGCCGCTCAAGAGCGTGCTTATGCCGAGGTTATCGAGCTTGATTTGAGCGAGGTCGAGCGGTCGTTGGCCGGGCCATCGCGTCCGCACGACAGGATTTCCCTGTCTGACGTGCAGGAGCGTTTCCGCGCGGTGTGCGCTGATCGGGGTCTGGATCTGCATCAAACCGTTCAGGTGGATGTACGGGGCCAGGCTTTCGATATCACGCATGGCGCGCTTGCCATTGCGGCGGTGACGAGCTGCACGACCGCCACCGACCCTCGCATGATGCTGGCAGCGGGCCTGCTTGCCACTAAGGCGGCGGAGGCGGGACTTTCGCCGAAGCCGTGGGTCAAGTGCATTTTGGCTCCGGGCAGCAAGGCTACCGAGCTTTTGCTGGAGCGCGCGGAGCTGTTGGACGGTTTGCGTCGCTTGGGATTCTACACGTGCGGCTTCGGGTGCATGAGCTGCATCGGGAACTCCGGTCCCATTTTGGATGCGTTGCACGACGTGGCGGATGACGTGGAGCTGGCGAGCGTTTTGTCGGGCAACCGCAACTTTGAAGGACGCATCTCTCCCGATGTATCCCAGAACTACCTGGCTGCTCCGGCCGAGGTCATCGCGTACGCGCTTGCGGGCACGATGGACGTTGACCTGGAGCACGACGCGCTGGGCACGCGCCCGGACGGCACGCCGGTGCTGCTGGCCGACATCTGGCCGACCGAGGAAGAGATCGACGCTTTGGTGGAGACGTGCGTCACCCGCGAGCTGTACGAGGCGGGCACGCGCGGGCTCTACGACGGCGATGCCGCCTGGCAGGCGCTCGGGAAAGAACCGAGCGACACCTTCGCATGGGACGATGCGTCGACGTACGTGCGTCGCGCCCCGTACTTCGACGGCATGGAGCGCGAGCCTTCGGCGCCCGAGGCCATCGAGGGAGCACGCGTGCTGGGCCGCTTGGGCGATTTCATCACGACGGACCACATCTCTCCGGCCGGATCCATTGCGGCGGACTCTCCGGCTGCTCGCTATCTTGAGGAGCGCGGGGTGGCGCCGGCTGACTTCAACACGTACGGCGCGCGCCGCGGCAATCACGAAGTGATGATGCGCGGCACGTTCGCCAACGTGAAGCTGCAGAACCTTTTGGCCGAGGGCAAGAAGGGCGGCTGGACGCGCGATTTCACAGACGGGCAGATTCGTCCGCTGTTCGATGCTGCGATGAAGTACGGGAATGCCGGCGTGCCGTTGGTCGTGGTGGCGGGCAAGATGTACGGTAGCGGCTCGAGTCGCGACTGGGCGGCCAAGGGCCCCATGCTGCTGGGTATTCGCGCCGCGTTTGCTGAGAGCTTCGAGCGCATCCATCGCAGCAATTTGATCGGCATGGGCATTTTGCCGTTGCAGTTCCTAGACGGAGAGAGCGCCGAGAGCTTGGGTCTGGACGGATCGGAGCGGTACACGATAGCTCCGATCGATTTTTCGGCAGGGCTGCCTGAGCCGAGCGTGGTGGGAGTGCGGGCCGAGCGCGAAGACGGAACGACGGTGGAATTCCGGTCGGTCGTGCGGGTGGATACGCCGACCGAGGGGCGCTATTACGAACACGGAGGCATTCTCCAGTTCGTGCTTCGGAATCTTTTGTAAGAAGAAGGTAACGAGGGCGCTTGATCGTCGCATTCGATCGAGCGCCTTGGTGTATAGTTAAGCATTTAGTATCGGGGAAAGACTGAAAGGGATGCCGTGAAACAGACATCCGGATTTGAAGCGCTGCTCGAAGCGCTTAAGCAGTCGGGCGTGGACGTCGACGGAGGTTTCGGCGGTTCGGGCACCGGCTCGCCGTTCAACAACGATGGAGACAACGCCGGACGCGGTGGGCGCGCAAGCGATTCCGCTGCGGGTTCTGGCAATGGCGGCGGTGGAAAGCCGCCGCACGTGAACGTGGAGATCCCGTTCGCTGATCAGGTGGCTGCTTGGGGAAAGAAAGCCCTTATCGGGGCTGCCATCCTCATCGTCATCGTGGGCTTGTGCGCGTATTGGTGGTTCCATCCGCCCATCAACATCCACAGCACGGACACGTGGATGTTCGTGGCCATGTTCATCCTGCTGCCGTTGTTCCTGCTGTTCTGGGGCAAGTCGCGCAGCTATGAGACGGGCACGAGTAAGGTGGATCCGAGCCCTGGCAAGGCGAAGGCGTTCAAGTGGGCGTCGTACCTGCCGATTCTGGTTGCGCTGCTGGGCGTTGTGGGAGCGGTGGCGTCGCTGTCCATCTTCCCGGGCAATGCCGCGAAGTACGCGAACGTGCTGCAGACGACTGAAGACAACTTCGCGCAGGACATCAAAGAGGTCAATTACTCGGAGATTCCCGTTATCGACCGCAGCTCGGCCATCCTGCTGGGCAACCGCGAAATGGGCTCCATTCCCGAGTTCGTGAGCCAGTTCGAGATCTCGCCTCTGTACAGCCAGATCAACTACCAGAGCGCGCCCGTTCGCGTGAGCCCGCTTGGTTACGCGGACCTGTTCAAGTGGTTCACGAACCGCGACGGCGGCATCCCGGCTTACGCCTTGGTGAACATGACGACGCAGGATGCTGAGATCGTCAAGCTTGGCGACAGCCCCATCTACTATTCCGAGTCCGAGCCGCTTGCGCGCAACATCGATCGTCACGTGCAGCTGAGCTATCCCTTCTACATGTTCGATCAGAAGTCCTTCGAGATCGACGACGAGGGGCATCCGTGGTGGATCTGCCCGGTGCAGACCCGTACCATCGGGCTGTTCGGCGGCACCACTATTCAGCGCGTGGTCATGGTTGACGCCACCACGGGCGAGACGCAGGATCTGGCTATCCAGGACGTTCCGCAGTGGGTCGACCATGCGTATCCGACCGATCTTTTGCTGGAGCAGTACAACTGGTCGGGCAAGTACAAGGACGGCTGGCTGAACTCCGTTCTGGGTCAGCGCAACGTGGTGCAGACCACGCCGGGAACCGATGGCAACCTGGGTTACAACTACATTGCCAAAGACGATGACGTGTGGGTGTACACGGGCGTGACCTCGGCCACGGCAGACAATTCCATCGTGGGCTTCGTGCTGATCAACCAGCGTACGGCCGAATCGCATTTCTACTCGGTTTCGGGCGCGACGGAAGAATCGGCTATGCAGTCCGCAGAGGGTCAGGTTCAGAACTTGCGCTACCGTGCGACGTTCCCGCTTCTGATCAACGTCTCAGGACAGCCGACGTACTTCATGGCTTTGAAGGACGACGCCGGTCTGGTGAAGCAGTTCGCCATGCTGGACATCCAGCGCTACCAGAACGTGGCTGTGGGCAACACGGTTGCCGAATGCCAGAAGGCATACCAGGCTCTGTTGGCAACGAACGGCGTTCTTGCCGATGGCGACGTGGATACGGGCGCGCTCGAGGCGAAGGGCACGATCTCTCACATTGCCCAGGCGGTCGTGGAAGGCAACTCTCACTTCTACGTGAAACTTGCCGAGGGTTCTGGCATCTACGACTTCGCGTTGCCCGGGCTGATCGAGATCGTCGGGTACAAGGAAGGCGACACGATCGAGTTCACCTACGTGGAGGCCGAACCGACGAATCCTGCACAGGAGATCATCGGCGGCTCCGGTAGCGTCAAGTCTTCGAGCGATGCGGCGGAAAAGACCGCCGAGAAGGCTCAGGCGACGGGCGATGCTCAAGGGAATGCGGCGTAGTTCGCTTGCATGAAACGACAGGTGCGGGGCTTTCCGAAAAAATGGGAGGCCCCGCACTTTTTTCTTGACATTCTGAAAAAGCCTGTCAAACTGTAAGGGCTGCTTCCTCGAAGCGGCATTAATGGATGTAGTTCCGCTGCCCAAGACAGCAGGCACCGAAAGGTTTAATCGCGAAGAGACGCGGCCCGCCGAGGTGGTTCTGATAAGTTTCGCGCTTTGACGGCCCCTGTTGTCTTTGGACGGCAGGGGTCGTTTCTTTTCTTCAAGCGACGATCCCACCCGCAAGGGGCGGAACCCGAGTTTGAGGAAAAGGAGGTGTACCAATGCCCAACGTAAAGAACCAAGAGACGCTGGTCAAGATCAAGGAAGATCTGAACGGCGTTTCCGCTGTGTGGGTCGTGGATTACTGCGGCCTGAGCGTGAAGGAGATCCAGGCCCTGCGCTCGGAGATCCGTGAAGCTGGCGCGAGCCTGAAGGTGTACAAGAACACCCTGATGCACATCGCCCTGGCCGAGGCCGAGCTGCCCACGCTGGAGGACATGCTGGAAGGTCCGAGCGCGTTCGTGTTCGCTGGTGAGGACGTGGCTGCCGCTGCTAAGGCCGTCAAGAACTTCGCCAAGACCAACAAGAACCTTGAGATCAAAGGCGGCTTGATGGAAGGCGCAGCTGTTTCGGCTGCCGAGGTGGAAGCTATTGCTTCTCTGCCGTCCCGCGAAGAGCTCATCGCTCAGATCGCCGGTGCTATTTCCGGTGTTGCCCGCGGTCTTGCTGTTGCCCTCAACGGCGTGCCCAGCGGTCTTGCCCAGGTCACGAAGGCTGTGGCCGATCAGAAGGAAGCTGCGTAAATGCAGCGTTGGCGGCATAGGAAATGCCGCCTAATGGTATGAAACAGAAGAGGCCGGAACCTCCGGCCGTTTTGAAAGGAAACTAACATGGCTGTTACTCGTGAAGAGATCATCGAGGCCCTGAAGGAAATGTCGCTGCTCGAGGCTTCCGAGCTGGTTAAGGACATCGAGGAGACCTTCGGCGTGTCCGCCGCTGCTCCCGTGGCCGTGGCTGCCGCTCCGGCTGCCGACGGTGGCGCCGCCGCTGAGGAGAAGACCGACTTCGACGTTGTCCTCGAGGGCTTCGGCGACAACAAGATCGCTGTCATCAAGGTTGTCCGCGAGATCACCGGTCTGGGCCTGAAGGAGGCCAAGGAGGTCGTCGAGGGCGCTCCGAAGGCTGTCCAGGAGGGCGTCAACAAGGACAAGGCCGAGGAGATCAAGGCCAAGCTCGAGGAAGCCGGCGCTGCTGTTACCCTGAAGTAACTCGCTGGTTCAACGAACTTTGCACAGAGCCCGCTGCACTGCAGCGGGCTTTTTTAGTGCGCCGAGCATGCGCACGTTTCTAATGGGTGAAAGTCCCTAACGCGCCCGATAGCGGGAAGCGTATAGCCAAGTGCAAGGGTGTCCATCGCGAGGTGGAATCTGAAGGAAGCATCGAGGCAAACCTCTGGCCTGACGAACAGGAATCGCATTAGGCGCAAGCGGGTGGGTGAGGTTGCTAAGCAAACCAAAGCCCGATAGCTATACGGAAGCCCACAGCGTAGATGCGGCAGGTGGATGGAGGGAAAGAAACGTGGCTTACCTCGGGAGGCCTCATGGACGTGCAAAGCGATGAACTTCGCTGGCACGGAGTAAAGCTTGTCATGAGGAGTCAGCCGAGGCCATAGTACTTGGAGCGCTGTCCAGCGCCGAGGAAGGGCCGAACCGTTAGCGGTGCAAGTAGAAGGGAGGTTACCTTATGGGTGCGATGAACGACAGCCAACTCACATTGTGGGGCTTGCAGGCGATGGTACTTGCGGAACAGGGAGAGCAGCTTGAAGCGTCGAGCACGCAAGGGATAGCCCCTGCCGAAAGCGCCAACGTGCACTGTCCGACAGATTTGCTGGAGAGGATCGTCGATAAGGACAACATGCGGCATGCCTACGGGAAAGTTAAAGCCAACAAGGGTGCAGCTGGTATCGACAAGATGAATGTTGCAGAAATGAAGGATTACTTCGAGCAGCATTCAGACGAACTCTTCAACAAAATCAAATGCGGGAAATACGCCCCCAGCCCGTGCTTCGGGTGGAGATCCCCAAGAAAGAGAAAGGCAAGGTAAGAAAGCTCGGAATACCCACGGTAGTCGACCGCGTGGTGCAGCAGGCTATCGTCACTCAACTAACGCCGCTCTTCGAACCTAAGTTCAGTGATTCAAGCTATGGGTTCAGACCAAAAAGAAGCACACACGATGCGCTTTACGCTTGCAAGCGTCATATAGATGCAGGTTTTAGCTGGGTGGTCGATATGGACTTGGAAAAGTTCTTTGACACAGTATGTCAATCAAAATTGATTCAGGTCTTATCAGAAACCGTCACCGACGGACGGGTAGTATCGCTGATACATAAATACTTGAACGCCGGCGTTATGGTAAAGGATAAGCTAGAGGAAACCAAGGTAGGCATGCCGCAAGGAGGACCGCTCTCGCCGCTTCTATCGAACGTCATGCTCAATGAACTTGACCATGAACTAGAAAAGAGGGGTCATCGCTTCGTTCGCTATGCTGACGACTGCATGATATTTTGCAAGTCTAGACGAGCGGCGATGCGTACCTGCGAATCCATCATCCGCTTCATCGAAGAGAAACTTTTTCTCAAGGTGAATCGTGAGAAAACATGCGTGGCAAACTTCAATCAGGTGAAGTACCTAGGCTATGCCCTCTATCGCTACAAAGGGGAGTGCCGATTCCGCGTGCACCCTGAAAGCGTCGAGGCGATGAAGGAGCGCGTTCGGGAACTCACCGCACGGAGCAACGCCATGTCTAACGAATACAGACCACGGGCGATAACGTGGTTTGTACGCGGATGGGTCAACTACTTCAAGCTGGCGGATATGAAATCGCTGCTCCGAGACGTCGATCAATGGATGCGCAGACGCATCCGCATGGTTTATTGGAAGCAGTGGAAGCGTGTCCGTACTCGCTTCAAGATGCTGCAGAAATGCGGCATCGAGAAGGGCAAGGCGTGGGAGCATGCCAACACTAGGAAAAGCTACTGGCGAACAGCCGGCAGCCCGATATTGAGCGTTGCCATCAAAACCGAGCAACTGCGCCGCAAAGGCTACCTGTTTTTCTCTGACTATTACGAACAAGTGCATGCATGCTAGCGAAACCGCCGTGTACCGAACGGTACGCACGGTGGTGTGAGAGGACGGCGCGCCAACTAATGACGCGCCTCCTACTCGATCGCTTTTTGCCGCTGACGGAATGGCAACGAATTTTTGCGCAGCAATCCCGCGCGTGTATGGTGGGAAAAACGAAAGCAAGAGAAGAAGAGGCTCGCTATGCAGACAGGTTATTTTAGCGCCGCCTGGAACGATATCAAGAACTCGCCGGGTTGGTTCGGCAAGCTTGCGGTGTTGTCGCTGGTTGGACTGATCCCCGTGTTCGGGTGGATTGTCGTATTCGGATACTTGTTCGGATGGGCGCGCGATGTTGCCTGGAACGTGCATGCGCCCATGCCTGCTCGCATATTTGGCAACGAAGACGGCAGGCTGTACAGCCGCGGGTTTTTTGCGCTGGTCATAGGTTTGGTATGCATGCTTATTCCCTGGGTGCTGGAGTTTGTTTGGGCTATGGTCACGGGCATTGGCGCGAACTGGTCGGGCTACGGATACGGATACGGCGGGTCGCTTGCATTTTTCGGGCTGTTCTCGTTGCTGTTCTCAGTGGTCGTTTTCGCCGGGACGTTGTTCGCGGTGGTGTTCGCGGCGGTGGGCATCATGCGTATGAGCATTTACGGTCGCTTGGCTCCGGGCTTGCAGTTCGGCAAGATCTGGGCCATGATACGCCATGATTTCGGCGGCTTGGTTCGCATCTTGGGCATGGCGTTGCTGTTATGGGTAGTTGCAGGGTTCGTCATATCGGTGATTACGATAGGCATCATGCTGGCGGGCGTGGCGATTGGCTTGGTTGCGGGCATTCCGGTTGTTCATACGGACAGCCCCGCGATTCTGTTCGCGGCGCTTCCCGGGCTTTTGGCGCTGATCGTGGTGTTGGCCGTGGCATGCGGCGTGCTGTCCATGATGCTGAGCGTGTTCGTTTTGGCTATGGTTTCGCGCGCGCTGGGGTACTGGACGCGCCAGTTCGAAGTTCCGGCATGGCGTGGCCAGGATGACCCGATGCCGTTTGAGATCGCGGCGGCGCATGCAAGGGCCGCGGGCCAGCAGCCGCCTCGGTAGAACCGACAAACCTGGTAGTATGGAACGGTAAGTGCAGCCCGCTGAAGCCGAGCGCTTCGGCGGGCTGTTTGCGTTGCGACGGCAAGGAAGACGGAGGCGCAGGCGTGGGGGAGCGATTTTTACCGGTCAGCCGGGTTGATATGGAGCAGCGAGGCTGGGACCAGGTTGATTTCGTGTACGTGTCGGGTGACGCGTACGTGGACCACCCTTCGTTTGGGACGGCCATCATCACGCGTTTGCTTGAGGCGCACGGGTACAAGGTGGGCGTTATCGCGCAGCCCGACTGGAACGATCCGGGCAGCATCGCCGTGTTCGGGGAGCCGCGATTGGCGTTTTTCGTCTCGGCGGGCAATATGGATTCCATGGTGAACCACTACACGGTTGCAAAGAAGCGCCGCCGCACCGACGCGTACTCGCCGGGAGGCGAAGCGGGGAAGCGCCCGAACCATGCGGCGGTGGTCTACAGCAACCTGATACGGCGGACGTACAAGAAGGCTCCCATCGTGCTCGGCGGAATCGAAGCGAGCCTGCGGCGGATGGCGCATTACGATTACTGGTCGGACAAGCTCAAGCGGTCGATACTCCTTGACTCCGGTGCCGATCTGGTGTCGTACGGCATGGGGGAGCATTCGGTGGTGGAGATAGCCGACGCTTTGGCGGCGGGCCTTTCCATCGAGGACCTTACGTTCATCGACGGTACCGCGTATCGTGCGCGTTCCTTGGACCATGTGTACGATGCCGAGATGCTGCCGTCTTTCGATGATATGCAGGCTGACAAGCTGAATTACGCGCGCAGCTTTGCCGTGCAGTATCGAAACAGCGACCCGTTCACGGGCAAGCGTCTGGTGGAGCCGTATTCCGATCACGAGTTCGTGGTGCAGAACCCGCCTGCCGCCCCCTTGACCCAGGCGGAGCTGGATGCGGTGTCGCGGCTTCCGTTTGCGCGCACGTACCATCCGATGTACGAGAGCGCCGGCGGCGTTCCCGCCATCAAGGAAGTGAAGTTCAGCCTGACCAGCAACCGTGGGTGCTTCGGCGAATGCTCGTTTTGTGCGCTGACGTTTCATCAGGGTCGCATCGTGCAGGCTCGCAGCCACGAGTCGCTTGTGGCCGAGGCCGAGCTTATCGTGCAGGATCCCGACTTCAAGGGGTATATCCACGACGTGGGCGGTCCGACGGCGAACTTTCGTGCGCCGGCCTGCGCCAAGCAGATGAAGCACGGGGCCTGCCTGGGAAAACGATGCCTGTTTCCCGACCCCTGCCGTCAACTGGAGGCTGATCACGAGGATTACTTGAAACTGCTGCGCACGTTGCGCAAGCTGCCCGGCGTGAAGAAGGTGTTCGTGCGTTCGGGCATTCGCTTCGATTACGTGCTGGCGGACAAGGAGCACGGCGACGACTTCGTGCGGGAGCTGTGCGCGCATCATGTGAGCGGGCAGCTGCGCGTGGCCCCGGAGCACGTGTCGGACGCGGTGCTTTCGGTGATGGGCAAGCCTCGACGCGTTGTGTACGATCGGTTCTTGGAGAAGTTCAACCAGGTCAATCGGCAGCTGGGGCTCAAGCAGTTCGCGGTGCCGTACCTTATGTCGTCTCATCCGGGATCGACGTTGGACGAGGCCGTCGAGCTGGCCGAGTATTGTCGCGATCTGGGCTACATGCCCGAGCAGGTTCAAGACTTCTACCCGACGCCCTCCACCATGTCGACCGCCATGTACTTTACGGGCGTGGATCCGCGCACGATGCAGCCTGTGTACGTGCCGAAGAAGCCGCATGAGAAGGCCTTGCAGCGCGCGCTCATTCAGTATCGCGACCCGAAGAACCGTGCGTTGGTGCTTGAAGCCTTGCGCCGCACGGGGAGGATGGACCTGGTCGGGTACGGCCCGACGTGCTTGGTGAGGCCCGACAAGGCCGAGAAGCGGGATCGTCCGAGCAAGAAGGGGAAGCCCGATGACGGACGTCGAGGCAAGGGCTCTCGGGGGAAGGGTCCTGCAGCTCGGCGGTATTGAGCGCGCACGTGCTTCTCTGTTGTGGCACAATAGGCAAGATTTGTGCTGCGTCCGATTCCGGGCAGGCTAGCGGAGGGATTCGATAGACAGGGGTTTGACACGTGAGCGATAAAAACGCCGTGCCCACCATGGGCGCGCAAGACAGTCCGGACGCCGTGTACGATGCTCGTTCGCTGGGTGCGCCTAAAATGGCGCTGTTCGGCTTGCAGCACATGTTCGCTATGTTCGGGGCTACCATTTTGGTGCCCACGCTGACCGGGCTTTCGGTTTCGGCGACGCTTTTGTTCGCGGGCGTGGGGACGTTGCTGTTCCATCTGCTGTCCAAGGGGAAGGTTCCGGCGTTTCTCGGGTCGTCGTTCGCGTTCATTGCCGGCTATGCGGCTATCGCTCCGAACGGCGAAGCCGATCTTCTGCCCTATGCTTGCCTGGGCGTTGCCTGCGCGGGCCTTTTGTACCTGGTGCTTTCGGCATTGTTTCGCGTGTTCGGGCCGACGCGCGTCATGCGCTTCTTCCCGCCGGTGGTGACCGGGCCCATCGTGATTTCCATCGGCTTGATCCTGGCGAGCTCTGCCATTGGCAACGCGTCGACGAACTGGCTTATTGCGCTGGTTGCCATCGCCATCATCGTGGTGGCGAACATCTGGGGTCGCGGCATGATGAAGATCATTCCCATTTTGCTGGGCGTGGTGGGGTCGTACCTGGTAGCTGCGCTTGCAGGCGAGGTTGACTTCTCCGGCGTTGCCCAGGCGTCCTGGATCGGTTTGCCGGTGCTGTGGGATAACACGGTGTTCTCGCTGTTCGGCTCTGGCTTCGATACCGGTTTGGCCATTACCGCCATCATCACCATCATGCCGCTTGCGTTCGCCACCATGATCGAGCATATCGGCGACGTGTCGGCCATCAGCTCCACGTGCAACCGCAACTACATTGCCAATCCCGGGTTGCACCGCACGCTTCTAGGCGACGGCTTGGCCACTATCTTGGCATCGCTGTTCGGGGCTCCGGCCAACACGACGTACGGCGAGAACACGGGCGTGCTGGCGCTGACGCGGGTGTTCGATCCGCGCGTTGTTCGCATAGCCGCTTGCTTCGCCATCGCGTTTTCGTTCTGCCCGAAGTTCGCGGCGGTCATCGCTGCGATGCCGGCGTGCGTTATCGGCGGCGTGTCGCTGGTGCTGTACGGCATGATTTCCGCAGTGGGCATTCGCAACCTGGTGGAGAATCACGTGGACTTCATGAAGAGCCGCAACGTTTTGATCACGGCGCTCATCCTGGTGCTGTCGCTGGGCATCGCCTACAGCGCTGCGGGTGCGATCGTGGTTCCCGTGGGCGGCGTGACCATCTCGTTGTCCGGCTTGGCCGTGGGCTCGGTCGTGGGCATCGTGTTGAACATGATCCTGCCGTGGGGCGACGACGAATCGAAGGGCGGCCAGGGGGCGGGCGGCGCCTTCGAGGAACCGCTGCCTTTGGAAGCGCGTTTGGACGACGTGGGCGGATCGGGAAAGTAAGCCCTCTGCGCTTTTCGTTGGGCGACCCGCGCCGGCGCCATTGGCCGGGCGGGTCGTTTTTTGTTGCGGCGGCGACCTTGCTGCGTGCGCTTCAGCGGGTTGAGCGGTGCGTCTTCGAGCGGAGGCGCTTTGCAACGAGCACGAGCGCAAGGACGCCGATGCCTATGAGCACGATGGTTCCGCCGGGCTTGAGCCCGAGTTCGTAAGAGACCGTCAGACCGATGGCGGTTATGGTCACGCCGATTCCGCAGGACAGGATGACGACCTGCTTCCAGCTGCGGGCTATGTGCAAGGCGCAGGCCACGGGCACCACCATCATCGATGAGACGATGAGCGCTCCGACGGTGCGGGCCGCAACGGACACGCAGAGCGCGGTGATCAGGATGAAGGCCGCGTTTACGGTTTTGGTGCGCACGCCCGCAAGGCGTGCAGCCCGCTCATCGAGCGTGACCAGGAACAGCTCTTTGCGCATGAGCGCGCACAGCAAGAGCACGGTTGCCCCCACGGCCGCTACGGCAAGCAGGTCGTCGTCGTTGACGGTGACGATGCTGCCGAACAGGAAGCTGGAGAAGCTGGCGGCGTTCGGGACGAATCCGGAAAGCACGCCGGCCAATCCGATTCCGCACGACATGACGATGGCGATGGCAAGCTCTGCGTGCCCCTCGAATCGACGCCGGATCACCTCGATGGCGCCGGCGGCTCCCAGGCAGGCGATGGTCGCCCCCAGCACGGGGTTGATTCCCGCGATGAGGCCGCCTGCTACGCCGGCCAAAGCGGTGTGGGAGAGCGCGTCGCCCATCATCGACAGGCGTTTGAGAACCACGACCACGCCTACGCACGGCACCGCGATGCCAAGGATCAAGCCGGCGACGAAGGCCCGCTGCATGAACAGGTACTCGAACATGGCGCCTCCTCCTTGGTGGTGTTCAGGGGTTTTTCCCGTATCGTGCCGGACTCGAGCACGAGCATGCTCGCGTGCAAGCGAGGCAACCGCGCCCGATCGTGCGTGACGAGCAGCACGGTGGTTCCCCATGACGAGGCCGCCTCGCTGGCGATTCGCGCAAGGGCTTGCGCGCTGTCGTCGTCGAGGTTGCTCGTAGGCTCGTCGAGCACGAGCAGTTTCGGCTTCGCCACGATTGCGCGGGCCAGCAGCATACGCTGGAACTGTCCTCCGGAAAGCTCTCCTATCAGGTGCTGCTCGAATCCCGCCAGCCCAACTTGGCGCAGGGCCTCAAGCGTTTTCGATCGATGTGCGGGTCGGTAGGGGAGAAGCGCTTTCGATTCTGCATAAAGGCCGGCGCGAACCGTTTCGAACACGGTTGCAGGGAAGCGACGGTAGTCCGAAGGCGCTTGCTGAGGGACGTAGCCTACGTGCTGCCATGACTTGAACGATCGCGCGTCCTGCCCGAATAGCTGGATGGCGCCCTCGTTCGGGAAGAGCTCGGCAAGCAGCAGCTTGATCAAGGTTGATTTGCCGGATCCATTTGCTCCGGCAAGCACGTAGAACCCGCCGGGCGCGAGCGTGAAGCTCGCGCCCTTGAGTACGGGCGAGGTTCGGTACGAGAGCCGTACGTTGTCGAAAACGACTGCGGGATGAGGCGAAGACGCAACGCGCTGGTTCACGAGAGCGCCTTGACCAGTTTGTCGAGGTTTTCCGTCATTACCGAGACGTAATCCTGCCCCGCGTCGATTTGCTCTTGTGTCAAGCCTTCGAGCGGATTGAGCTGTTCGCATGAAGCGCCGCTTGCGTCGGCTATCGCCTGGGCTATTTTGGGGCTGACGAGTTCTTCGGAGAAAATCACGCTGACGTTGTTGGCTTTCACGAAGTCGACGATGCGCGCCATGTCCTTGGCGTTCGGCTCGGCATCCGCCTCCATGCCTTCAATGGGCATTTGGGTGAGGCCGTAAGCGTCGCACAGGTACCCGAAAGCCTGATGCGACACCACGATGGTTTTGCGCGGCACCGAGGAAAGCTTGGTTTCGTACGCTTTGTGCAGGTCGTCAAGCTTTTCAGACCAGGTTTGGTAGTTCGCTTCGTAGACGTCTTTGCCGTCGGGGTCGGCTTGCACGAGGGCGTCTCGGATATTCTTCATTTCTTGCTTGGCATTTTCGGGGGCAAGCCACACGTGGGGGTCGTATCGGCCGTGGTCGGCGTCTTCGCCGTGCTCGTGCGCGTGATCGTCGGCATGGCCGTGGTCATGCTCGTCTTCCGAAGCGGCCGGAAGCAGCGCTATGCCGTCAGAAGCCGCAACGCTTACCAGGTGCTTGTTTTGAATGCTGTGGAGCACGTCGTGGGTCCAATGCTCCATTCCCGCTCCGTTGTACACGAACACGTTGGCGGACTCGATGGTTTTCATGTCGGCAGTCGAAGGCTCCCAATCGTGAGGTTCGGTTCCGGCGGGAACCAGGTTCGTGACCGTGACGCGGTCTCCTCCGATTTTCTGGGCGAAGTCGTACAAGGGGTAGAAGCTGGCTACCACGTGGACTTTTCGGGAGCCCTGATCGTCTTGCTGCGAGGCGGTCTGGGAGGAAGCGCATCCTGCGAGCATCGATGCGATCAAAAGCCCCAGCACTGCCAGGATGGCGATAAGGGGTGCAGGAGTTCGGGGCGCGTTTGCGGCGCGCTGAGAAAAGGCGTTCATATACGATCCTATCATTTGAAGGAGAGGGTGTGGGTTGTGCGCGATGCACGGGTTGTGCGCGAGCGCGAAGAGTTGACCGATGCGCCGCGATGCATGCGGAGGATCAGATGTCCAGCCTTGTTTTCTGGTGGATGAGTGACCAGCAAGTTTCTAGAGAGGACGAGGGTTCGTTCGGATGCGCGAGGAACGACGGGCTTGTTTCGTATCCGAGCGTGCTTGCGCCTTCCGATGAGGCAAGGACGAGCGCGGCGTGCCCGGATGCGACGAGGTGGCAGAGGGGACATGCGTCGCCGGTGCATTCGTGGACCGCCTTGTCGGCGATGGTCAGGCTTGCGGTCAGGGAAACCAGGGCAAGGCTTGCTGCGACCAGGCAGGCTGCGAGCCTTGAGCGCATGCTAGGTTGCATAGGGCCCCGATTCTTGGCGATCGCGCGCTTCGCATGCTGCGCACAGGCCGTACAGGACGGTTCTGCGCTGATCGATTTCAAAGCCATGGCGTTCTTTGACGTGGTGCGAAAACGATTGCAGCATCGAGCAGTCGAGCGGCAGCACCGCTTTGCAGCGAATGCACGAAAGCTGTCCCTGCCGATCTTGGTCGGTGCTGCGTGCGCGGTAGCGTGCGGCGGTTCCTTTGATGCCGGCAACTTTGACTACGGCTCCTTGGGCGACGGCTGCTTCGAGCGTGCGGTACACCGTGGTGCGGCCTATGGCTGATCCGTGGGATTTCAGGTTGCCCCAGACTTCGTCGACGGTGAGGAATTCGTCCGCATGTCGATCCATGCACTCGGCTACGAGCGCTTTCTGCTTGGTTCGATAGGCGGTTCGCGGAGTCACGGTCTCTCCTGAGTTGATCTGAAATCGAAATTAGATTCCAGAATATAGACAGAGCGCGCATGCCTGTCAAGGACGAGGAGGGGATGGACGCGTTGATGCGGCTCGATAGGCAGGACGTGAACGCGGTTCGCGGTTGAAGAAGCGGCGATTGCGAGGCGTTTTCGAGAGCATGGATTTTCTGTGTTGAACATGGTATGCTTTCCAATTAAAGTTAGCTATAACTAACATCGAGGCGTATGAACGTAGGGCGGATTTGTCCGCACGATTTCCCAAGAGAGAAGAGAGTTGCGTATGGAATCTATAGACAAGGCCGCCGCGCAGCGCGTGTACGTGCGCCTGATAGAGCCGGTGAGGGGGCGAATTGTCAAGAACATCGTGATAGCGGCGCTTTCCTCGCTGTGCGGGTTCGTTCCCTACTTCGCTATTACGCGCGTGGCGCAAATTTCGATTGTCGAAGGCGTGCCTTCGCTTGACGAACTTGCCTTCTGGGTGCTTCTGGCCGTTGCCGGCGCTGTAGCGGGGAGGATTTTGTTCGCGCTTGCCACGAGCAGCTGCCATTACGCCGATGCTGATTTTCGCGTGCACGTGCGCACCGTGCTGGTGGAGCATTTGGGCAAGGTTCCGCTGGGATGGTTCAGCGACAACAACTCGGCTCAGGTGAAGCAGGCTGCCACCGACGATGTGCTCAACTTGCATCAGTCGGTCGGGCATGCGCCGGTGGACGTGACCACGGCGCTGCTTTCCCCGCTTATTCCCCTGGTGTACCTGTTTACCGTGGACGCTCGATTCGCTTTGCTGGTCGTCGTCTACCTTGCTGCGGTGATTGGGGTGGCATGGCCCTTCATGATGAAGGACTTCGGTCCGCTCAACAAGCAGTACAACGAGGCATTGGTCGAAGTGTCTTCGGCAAGCGTCGAGATGATCGACGGCATAGCCGTGGTGAAGACCTTCGGTTCGGCGAGCCGCGCCGGTGTGCGGTATCGAGAGGCGACGGCTGCGTTGGCCAAGATCTGCTACGAATGGACCAAGAGCACTTCCAATCCGTTTAGCCTGATTTCAGCTTTGTTCTCTCCTGCAACCATGTTGGTGGTCATGGCCGCCGCCACGCTGTTTTTTGTTTCCCAGGGCATCATAGCGCTCGAGCAGTGCATTCCGTTTCTGGTGCTGGGAGTGGGAATCCCTTCGGCGATTCTGGCCCTGTTCGTGTCGGTGCGCTTTTTGCAGCAGTCGGTTCAGGCTGCCGACCACCTTGCCACTGTCCTGGACGTTGCCCCGCTTGCAGAGCCGGAGAGCCCGCTGCCCGTGGGCGACGGTTCGCTGCGTATCGACTTCGAGGACGTGTCGTTTGCGTACGGCCCGGACTCGCCTTTTGTTTTGGAGGGGATTGACGCCAAGCTTGAGCCGGGAACCGTGACGGCCCTGGTCGGCGACTCCGGAAGCGGCAAGACCACGTTCGCGCGTTTGGTCCCGCGATTCTGGGATCCGGTTTCGGGTGCGGTGCGCATGAACGGCACGCCGCTTTCCGATCTTGCCTCGAGCGACGTGCTGTCCCAGGTTGCCGTGGTGTTTCAGGACAGCATGCTGCTGCGCGCGAGCATTCGGGACAACATTTGCTTGGGAAAGCCCGGCGCAAGCGACGAAGACATGGTGGCGGCGGCGCGCAAGGCTCAGATTCACGAACGCATAGAGGAGCTTCCCTGCGGCTACGACACCGTGGTGGGAAGCGAGGGTGCCGACCTTTCGGGCGGCGAGGCGCAGCGCGTTGCCATCGCGCGCGCCATCGTGCAGAACGCTCCCATCTTGGTGCTCGACGAGGCGACGGCGCATGCGGACCCCGAAAACGAAACGGCTATCCAAAGGGCGCTGACCGCCCTTGCGGCGGGGCGTACGACCATCGTGATTGCGCATAGGCTGGACACTATCGTGCATGCGGACCAGATTCTGGTGTTGAGCCGCGGTCGGATCATCGAGCGCGGTTGCCATGCGGAGCTTTTGGCGGCGGACGGTCATTATGCGGCATTGTGGAAGTCCCAGCAGGTGGATGCGATTGGAAAGGCCCCGCATGCCGATGCTGCTTCGTGCGGGACGGAATGCGCGGGCTCTTCGGAAGAGGGTTCGTTCGGAGGTGAGGACCGATGATAACCACTCAAATGGACAACCTGGTGGGCAAGCCTACCGGCGTGAAGCTGCAAGCGTTCTTGTACGTGCTGTGCGGTCTGTCGGAAGCGGCCATATACGTGGCGCTGCTTCCCTTGCTGCGATCGCTTGTTGCTGGCGACTATGCTGCAGCGGCGTACCTGCTGGCCCTGGCGGCCGCACTGGCGCTGCTGAACTGCGGAATTGGATTCTGGGCCGACAATCGCGGGTACCTCATCGGTATCGAGGAAGTGATGCATTCGCTTCAGGACAAGCTGGGCGATCATATCGTGCGCCTGCCGCTCGGCTGGTTCACGAAGGAACGATCGGGTCAGGTTTCCACTCTGCTTACGAAGAACTTGCAGATGGCCATGAACATGCCAAGCGTATTCATGCGCCAAATGATCTTGGCCGTGACGACGCCTGCGGCGGTTTGCCTGCTGTTCTTCTTCATCGATTGGCGCATCGGCCTTGCATTCGTGATCATGGGGCCGTTCTTGTTCTGGGGCTCGCGTCGCATGGCGAAGGCTGCGGGAACGAACCATCGGGAAGAAGAGCGTTCGAGCGCCGAGGTTGCGGCGCGCGTGCTCGAATTCGCCCATGCCCAACCGGTTTTGCGCGCGACGAAGCGCTCGGTGGACGGATGGGACGTTTTGGAGCGAGCCTTCGAGGACGATCGTAAAGCGACGATCGACACGTTGCGAAAGTGCGCTGCTCCGGTTGGGCAATACACGCTGTTCGTGCAAGCTACGTTTGCCCTCGTGTTCGCAGTGTCTACGGTTTTGCTGGGCTGGGGGCAGATCGACGTCGCCTCGTACGTGTTCGTAGCCGTTCTTTCCCTGCGGTTCATTGATCCCTTGTCCTCGATCGGCCAGCAGGGCATGGCTTTGCGCGTGGCGAAGAACTCCCTGGACGAATCGGAAGAGATTCTGAACGAAGCTTCTCTGCCGGAGACGAAGAATCCTCGGATTCCAGCCGGTTCGCGCATCTCCTTCGACAATGTCGGGTTCTCCTACGATGGGACCCGCACGGTGCTGAAGGACGTGAGCTTGGTTTGCCCCGAGAACAGCCTTACGGCGCTGGTCGGGCCTTCGGGTTCCGGCAAAACGACTCTGACCCGGCTGGTTGCCCGATTCTGGGACGTGTCCAGCGGCAGCGTGAGCATTGGCGGCGTGGACGTGCGGGACATGCTGCCCGACGAACTGATGCGCCAGGTGTCGTTGGTGTTTCAGGATGTGTACCTGTTCGACGGCACCATTGAGGAGAACGTGCTGATCGGGCGTCCTGACGCTTCTCCCGAAGAAGTTCGCCGAGCCGCCCGCGCAGCCCGCTTGAACGAGGTAGCCGATCGTCTTGAGCAGGGATGGGACACGCCGGTCGGGGAGGGGGGCTGCCGCCTGGCGGGCGGCGAGCGCCAGCGCGTTGCCATTGCCCGCGCCCTTCTGAAAGATGCTCCCATCGTGCTGTTCGACGAGGCGACGGCAGCGCTCGACGCCGAGAACGAGGCGGCAATCGTGGAGGCCATGCACGAACTGGCGAAGGATCGCACGGTTATCGCGATCGCGCATCGCTTGTCCACCATTGCGGCAGCTGACCAGATAGCCGTTCTGGAGGATGGGCGGGTCACGCAACTGGGAATCCATGCCGAGTTGGTGCAGGTTCCCGGACGGTATCGGTCGTTCTGGCGCGAACGCGAACAAGCGGAAGGCTGGAGGCTGACCGACCGGGATTAGCGGTTGGGCCGGAGTCCGGCGGCGTGGGCGGCCGGGCTCCGAAGCTGTATGAACACATGACGTTTGAAAGTAGGATTGATATGGAACAGACAGCGAAAAACACCCCGAAAGCTCAGGGCGGGGCCGAGTCGCGAAGATGGGGCGTTAAGGAAGTGGTGACCGCGGTGCTGTTCAGCGCCTTGATCATCGTGATTCAGATTTCGATTGCTGCCATCAGCACGATCAACATCGATGTATCGATGGTTGCCAGCACGGCCATTTCCTCATTTGCCGTCGCGCCTTTGTACTTCCTCATGATCATGAGGGTCAACCGCTTCGGCACCACGATATTCCTTGCGGGTTTGACTTCGTTGGCGTTTTGCTTGATGGGCAATTACTGGTACATGATCCCGTTTTACTTTGCCGGCGGCTTGATCATCGAGCTGCTGTTTTTGCGCACGCCCGCTCTTCGGTCGAAGCCCAATTGCGTGGTGGGGGCGTGGACGACGTACAGCTCTTTGTACGTTCTGTCGTCCATTATTCCCATATATGTGAATTTGACCGCCTACATCCAAGAAACGCTGGAAGTCCGGCAAGTGGGGCAGGCGTACATCGACGCGTACCTTAAGTACTATACAAGCTGGGAGTGGCTGGTCGGCATTGTGGCGATCACCGCAATCGGAGGATTGCTGGGCGCGCTTGTGGGCAAGCGCCTTATGAAGAAGCACTTTGCGAAGGCGGGTGCTATCTAGCATGGAAGGAAATGCTCAAGGCAATCGGTTCGCTCGTGCGTCGGAGCCGCAGGTCATGCGTCTTGCTCCCGCTTGGAGCGAGGCGGGGTTTGCTATGGGCACCAAGGCCGCGGTGCTGGTTTTGACGGCGGTTGCGGTTTCGGTTGCGGGCAGTTCGCCGTTCACGCCTTTCCTGACTGGGATTTTGCTGGCCTACCTTGCCGTTGGCGGGCGGGCCGGCATGGCGCTCAAGCTGCTTGTCGCGTATGCGGTATTGGGCGGGGTGTACCTGCTGCTGGTGTATCTGAACGCCCGGATCTTGGTGTTTTCTCCGGTGCATCTGTATGCCGGCTTGAACTCGTATCCCGTTATGGTGGCGGCTCTTGCGGTAGCGCTCTCGCCGCCAGGCTTGATAAGCGCTGCGCTGGCAAGGGCGTGCGTTCCCAAGAAGTTCATCGTGGGCGCGCTTGTTTTGCTGCGATTTCCGCCGACGGTTCGCTCGAGCGTCCATCGTTTGCGCGAGTCGTGCAGAAGGCGCGGTGTGCTTTCGCTGCGCTGCGTGGCGGGCGATCCTGTTCAGGCGTTCGAGCACGTTCTGGTTCCCCTGATGTTTTCGCTGGTGGATAGCGCGGACCGGCTGTCGTCTTCGGCTGTTGCTCGTGCGGCCGAGGCTCCGACGCGGCGAACGAGTTACTATCGCAGCCCCGTGAAGCTTGCGGATGCGGCGTGTTTGGTTGTGTTCACGGCGGCGATTGCCGCCTATGTTTGGCTTTCGTGAGGAGCGTGGATGAGGATGCAGGAAGATCCTATTGCGCAGCTTGTGCAGGTGCGCTTTTCGTATCTTGATGCGCCCGAGACGCTTCACGGCGTGGACTTGAGCGTGAAGCCCGGGGAATGCGTGGTGCTGATGGGCGCATCGGGCAGCGGGAAGACGACGGTCGTGCGAATTCTGAACGGGCTGGCCGGAGGGTACTATCGTGGGGACGTTTCCGGCGAGGTGTTCCTGGGCGGCCGTTTTGCGCGCGATCTTGCGGCTTGGCAGCGATCCGAGCTGGTTGGCAGCGTGTTCCAGGACCCGGCGACCCAGTTTTTCTCCAGCCAGCTTGTCGGAGAGGTTGCGTTCGGCTGCGAGAACATCGGGTATCCCCACGCCGAAGTGGTGAGCCGAACCGACGCGGCTATTCGGCGCTTGGGGCTGAACGATCTGCGCAGGATTCCCGTGGATCAGCTTTCGAGCGGGCAGAAGCAACGCGTGGCCATTGCGTCTGCTTTGGCTCCTGCGCCGCGCATCGTTGCTATGGACGAGCCGTCCGCCAACCTTGACGAAGCTGCCGCCCAAGAGCTGGGCGCCGTATTGATGGACTTGAAGCGGCAAGGGTACGCGCTGGTGGTGGCGGAGCATCGCATTGCCTATCTGATGGATTGCGCCGATCGGTTCTGCTATATGGAGCACGGGGAAATGAAGGCGGTGCTCTCGCGATCGGACGTGTTGGGCATGTCCGATGCCGAGCGCGCTGCGATGGGCGTGCGCAGCCCGACTCCCGTGCGGCGCCCTCTTTTGCATGCGCCCGGCTTCGAAGCGGAGGATTCTTCGACCGTGCGTTCGGAAGAGGCTTCGAAGGGTGCACGTCCAGCGCCAGAACCGGCTGTGTTGGACGTGCGCGACTTAACGGTTTCCCGCGGAAGGAAGGTTCTTTTTTCGGGAGCTTGCTTTGAGGTGCGTTCGGGGCAGATTCTCGCGCTTACGGGGAGCAACGGCGTGGGGAAGACCAGCCTTGCTCAGGTTGTGGTTGGGCTGCGGCGACCCGATGCGGGCGAGGTGCGCATAGGCGGCGCGGCGCTTTCCCGGCGAAGATTGCGCGAACGGGTTTGGTACAGCCCTAACGACGTGAGCATGGAGTTCTTTGCGGCGCGCGTTGACCAGGAGGTGCTGCTGTTCGTTGAGAAAAGCGAAGAACGCGCGGCGTATGCCGAGCGCATACTCGAGCGGTTGGGCCTCGATGGGCTCCGGGACCGTCATCCCGCTTCGTTGTCGGGCGGGCAGAAGCAGCGATTGTCCATTGCGTGCGGGTTGGTTTCGCGTCGATCGGTGCTCATGCTGGATGAGCCTACCAGCGGCCTGGATGCCGTCAGCATGCGCAAGCTGGCCGATGCTTTGCGGTGCGCGGCCGATGAAGGCGCTGCGGTTGTGGTGGTTACGCACGACAACGAGTTCATGCGCGCATGCTGCACGCATCGGTTCGACCTGGAAGGGCTGGTTGCGTAAGGCTTGCTGTCGAGCCGGGGATGGGACGGGCTGTGGTTGGGCAGCGAGCGGAGCGGGCGCTGCCCGGAGCTTGGGGTTTGGCCGGTGAATCAACCCTTCATCGGCGGTGCGTTCCTCCCTTGTGCGCATGTTGTGAAGCGCCTAGTAAAATGGCATAGATGAAGTATCATATCCGCAAGACCTTATCAGGAATTAATATCATTAGTGGATAGGAGTTTCAGCATGTCGATGATCAACAAAGAGGTAGCCGATTTCAGCGTGCAGGCGTTTCAGGATGGCGAGTTCAAGACGGTGACCAAGGAAGACGTCCTGGGCAAGTGGAGCGTGTTCTTCTTCTACCCGGCCGACTTCACGTTCGTGTGTCCCACCGAGCTTGAGGACCTGGCCAACAAGTACGACGAGTTCAAGGCTGCCGGTTGCGAGATCTACTCCGTTTCCACGGACACCCATTTCGTGCATAAGGCGTGGCACGACGCTTCCGAGCGCATCCAGAAGATCCAGTACCCCATGTTGGCCGACCCGACGCATGCGCTGGCGCGCGACTTCGAAGTGCTTATCGAAGAGGACGGCCTGGCCGAGCGCGGGAGCTTCATCGTGAACCCCGAAGGCAAGATCGTCGCGTACGAAGTGACCGCGGGCAACGTGGGCCGCAACGCCGAAGAGCTGCTCCGTCGCGTGCAGGCCAGCCAGTTCGTGGCCGAGCACGGCGACGAGGTGTGCCCTGCGAAGTGGCAGCCGGGCGCCGAAACGCTCAAGCCCAGCTTGGACCTGGTCGGTCAGCTGTAATTCCGAACATGGCGAACGAGCAGACGCTCTACGACGCCGTCATCGTCGGCGGTGGGCCTGCGGGGCTCACCGCCGCGTTGTACCTGGCCCGGGCCCGCTACCGGGTGATCGTCGTCGAGCAAGACCATTTCGGCGGGCAGATAACCATCACCTCTGAGATCGTGAATTATCCGGGCGTTCCCAGCGCGAGCGGCAAGGAGCTTGCGGAGTCCATGCGCAGCCAGGCCGAAGCGTTCGGCGCTGAGTTCTTGCTGGCCGAAGCGGTGGGCGTCGACCTGGAAGGCGACGTGAAGACCGTGCGCACCACGCGCGGCGATTTGCAATGCTTCGCCGTGCTGCTTGCCACCGGCGCGCATCCTCGTCGCGTGGGCTTTGCAGGCGAAGACGCGTTCCAGGGGCGCGGGGTGGCGTACTGCGCCACGTGCGATGGCGAGTTCTTCGAGGGCAGGGAAGTGTTCGTGGTGGGCGGCGGCTACGCGGCTGCCGAGGAGAGCGTGTTTCTGACCAAGTACGCCACGCATGCGACCATCCTCATGGTCACTGACGACTTCACGTGCGCTTCCTCGGTTGCCGACGAGGCGCGTGCCCACGAGAAGATCACCGTGCTGCCCCATACGCAGCTGGAGGAGGTTTCGGGCGACGACGCCGTTCGGTGCGTGCGCTATCGCGACACTGCAACCGGCGAGGTGACGAAGCGTTGCGCCTCCGAGGGCGATTCGTTCGGCGTGTTCGTGTTCGCCGGATACGAGCCTGCAACCGAGCTGGTGCGCGAGGCGGCGGAGGTTGACGAGTTCGGCTACATCGTGACCGACCGATCGCAGCGCACGAGCGTCGAGGGCTTGTACGCTGCAGGCGACGTGTGCGTGAAGGCGCTGCGCCAGGTGGTTACGGCTACGGGCGAGGCTGCGCTTGCCGCCACGGAAATGGAGCGCTACGTGGCCGCGATGCAGGAGCGGACGGGCTTGGTTCCCGTGCGGCCCGTTCGTGCGACGGCGCGGGCGGCAAGCTTGCCCGTTGCCACGGAGACGCCTCGCGAAGGCGACGGCTTGTTCGATGAGGCGACTCGCGCTCAGCTGGACACGGTGTTCGGACGCATGGAGAACTCGCTCGTGCTGCGTCTTTCGCTCGGCGAAGGCGCTGCGTCCGAAGAACTTCGAGCCTACATGGAGGAGCTTGCGCGTTTGACGGACAAGCTATCGGTGGAGGTGAGCCAGGATATGGGCGAAGAAGCCGAGGCTCCGTGCGTGCGGGTGCGTCGACCGGACGGGACCGCCACCGGCCTGGCGTTCCACGGCGTTCCGGGAGGCCATGAGTTCACCTCGTTCGTGTTGGGCTTGTACAACGCCGCAGGTCCGGGGCAGCCTATCGACGACGAGTCGCGTGAAGCTATCGCAGCGATCTCTCGGCCGGTCGACCTGAAGGTGCTGGTGTCGCTTTCGTGCACGATGTGCCCGGATACGGTGGCGGCCGCGCAGCGTATCGCGGCGGAGAGCCCTCATGTGCGTGCGGACGTGTACGATTTGAACCACTTCCCGGACTTGAAGGAGCGTTTCAACGTGATGAGCGTGCCGTGCGTCGTGGTGAACGACGGCGAGCGCGTGAGCTTCGGCAAGAAGAACCTGGGGGCTCTGCTCGACTTGGTGGGCTAGTCGGCAGGCGGGGCGACCCGACCGTGATCTGCGCTCCGGCGAGCCCGTTGCCAGAGCGCAGATCACGGTCGGGTCGTTGTGCTTTGGGCGGCGATATGCGGGAAAGGCGTGCGATTTTGGCGCCCTACCTGGCGGATCGGTCAGCTCAACGTTCGATTTTCTTCGCAAGGCATCCCGTTTCTTATCGTAGCGATAGCGTGTGTTGCCTATTCGTTCCCCAATATGTTGTGATTTTAGCAACATATCATGCTAGGATGGTTGCTCCAACCGCAAGAGTGCAAAGGACACGGACCATCATGCAGATTTCCAAACGCAACGGCACGACGGAGCCGTACGACGCTGGCAAGATCAAGCGCGCCATGGGCGCGGCGTTTCGTAGCGTGGGCAGCGCTTTGACCGATGGCGAGGCGGCGCGCCTTGTGGCGAACGTCGAACGCGCTATGGAGGCCGTTTCTTGCGACGGCGCCATTGCCGTTGAAGACGTGCAGGACTTGGTGGAGCGCGCTCTTATGGAGGCCAATTATTACCAAGAGCTGAAAAGCTACATCCTGTATCGCGAAGAGCGCACGCGCAAGCGGATGGCGCGCGAGAAGCTGTGCGCGCAGCTCGCGGGCGTTTCCGGCTTGGCCGACGCGCTTGCCGCCGCGCAAAAGGAGTTTCCCGAGGAGGAATACGAGCTTGCGCATTTGCAAGCGAAGTTCCAGTCGTTCGCGAAGCCCGAGGCTTCGGACGACCAGAAGCTTGCCATGCTCATCAAGGCGGCGGTGGAACTGACCACGCAGGAGGCTCCGCGGTGGGAGATGATCGCCGCGCGCCTGCTCATGCTTCAATTCGAGCGTGCGCTTGCCGAGCGCATGGCCGTGCGCCGCATTGACGGCTTCGCGCAAAAAGTCGCTTACCTTGCGGAAGAGGGCCTGTACGGCGACTATATTCTGCAAAGCTACACGCCAGCCGAGCTGGACGAAGCCGCGGCGTTCATCGACCTGCGCCGCAACGACCTGTTCACGTATGCAGGGTTGCAGCTGCTGCTTGATCGCTACGTCATTCGCACCCATCAAGGCGCGCCGCTCGAATCGCCGCAGGAGATGTTTTTGGGCATTGCGCTGCACCTGGCTATGAAGGAGCGCGTGGAGGATCGCATGCAGTGGGTGCGTCGGTTCTACGACATGCTGTCCACGCTCAAGGTGACCATGGCCACGCCCACGTTGTCGAACGCGCGCAAGCCGTTTCATCAGCTGTCGTCGTGCTTTATCGACACGGTGCCCGACAGTCTGGACGGCATCTATCGCAGCATCGACAACTTCGCGAAGGTGAGCAAGTACGGCGGCGGAATGGGCTTGTACTTCGGCAAGGTGCGCGCTTCTGGCAGCGCCATACGCGGGTTCGACGGTGCTGCCGGTGGCGTTATCCGGTGGATTCGCCTGGCTAACGACACTGCGGTGGCGGTCGATCAGCTGGGCATGCGCCAGGGCGCCGTGGCGGTGTACCTGGATGCGTGGCATCGCGATTTGCCCGAGTTTTTGAACCTGCGTACGAACAACGGCGATGATCGCATGAAGGCGCACGACGTGTTCCCGGCCGTGTGCTATCCCGACTACTTTTGGCAGCAGGCGCGCGATAACATCGAAGGCGACTGGTACCT
Source organism: Paraeggerthella hongkongensis (assembly GCF_003726035.1). GTDB lineage: Bacteria > Actinomycetota > Coriobacteriia > Coriobacteriales > Eggerthellaceae > Paraeggerthella > Paraeggerthella hongkongensis. The sequence goes on along the minus strand of NZ_QICD01000008.1, from coordinate 69,656 downwards.
CATGTGCCCGCACGAGATTCTTGCGGTGAAGGGCTACGCGCTGGAGGACTGTTTCGGCGAGGAATGGACGATCAAGTATCTGGAATGCGTGGCCGACGCGCGCATTAAGAAGCGGGTCATTCCCATCAAGGACGTCATCCGGCTGATCATCAAGAGCGCGGTGGAGACGGGGACGCCGTTCACGTTCAACCGCGATGCGGTGAACCGAGCGAACCCGAACAAGCATCGGGGCGTAATCTATTGCAGCAACCTGTGCACCGAAATCGCGCAGAACATGGAGGTCATCGAGCAGATCGAGCAGCGCATCGAGGACGTTGACGGCCAGCAGGTGGTGGTGACGGTAACGAAGCCCGGAGCGTTCGTGGTGTGCAACCTGGCAAGCTTGTCGCTGGGGCATATCGACATGGACGATGCGCATGAGCTGACGCAGATCACCGAGAGCGCGGTGCGCGCGCTGGACAACGTCATCGACCTCAACTTCTTCCCGGTGCCCTACGCGCAGATCAGCAACCGTCAGTACCGACCTGTGGGGCTGGGCGTGAGCGGTTATCACCATCTGCTGGCGAAAAGCGGCATCCGATGGGAAAGCGAGGAGCATTTGGCGTTCGCTGATCGCGTGTTCGGCGACGTACACTACGCCGCGGTGCGCGCCAGCTGCGCCATTGCGCAGGAAAAGGGCTCGTACGAGTTCTTCGAAGGGAGCGGTTGGCAGACGGGCGAGTATTTTCTCGACAGGGGCTTGACCGACGGGCGCTGGGCGGATCTTGCGCGCGACGTGGCCGAGCACGGTCTGCGCAACGGTTACCTTCTGGCTGTGGCGCCCACCAGTTCCACGAGCATCATTGCCGGCACCACGGCGGGGCTCGACCCGGTTATGAACCGCTACTTTCTGGAGGAGAAGAAAAACGGGCTCATGCCGCGCGTTGCGCCCGAGTTGTCGGTGGACACGTTCTGGTATTACAAGAACGCCCATCTTATCGATCAGACGTGGTCGGTGCGCGCGTGCGGCGCGCGTCAGCGCCATATCGACCAAGCGCAGAGCATGAACCTGTACATCACGAACGAGTACACGTTCCGCCGCGTGCTCGACCTGTATCTTCTGGCTTGGGAAGAGGGCGTGAAGACCATCTACTACGTGCGTTCGAAGAGCTTGGAAGTGGAAGAGTGCGAAGCGTGCTCGTCGTAGGTTGAACCTGAGGGACGGGGGCTTCTCGGCAACACCCAGTCGCTCGGCAGTCCTGCTCGCATGAAACGCCCACTGGGCGTTTCGGCTCGTGCGGAACTCGCTTGGTGGGTGCCGCCGAGAAGCCCCTGATCGTGGGTTGAACCTTCGTCACACGCTCGTACTGGCTTCTGAAGCCCTTTTTGTTTGTCCGCAATCGTTTTCTGAGAGGAAGCGCTTTTATGAACCAGTTGAAGAAGAAGCCCCTGTTCAACCCGCTGGGGGACACCGATGTGCTCGACCGGCGGATGATCGGCGGGAACACGACGAACCTCAACGACTTCAACAACATGAAGTACGAATGGGCCAGCGACTGGTACCGCCAGGCCATGAACAACTTCTGGATACCCGAAGAGATCAACCTTGGCGTGGACATCAAGGATTACCGCAAGCTGCCCGCACCTGAGCGGCGCGCTTACGACAAGATCCTGTCGTTTCTCATCTTCCTTGACAGCCTGCAATCGGCGAACCTGCCCAACGTGGGCGAGTACATCACCGCCAACGAGGTGAACCTGTGCCTGGCCATCCAAACGTTCCAGGAAACCGTGCACAGCCAAAGCTACAGCTACATGCTCGATACCATCTGCGAGCCGCAGGAGCGCAACGACGTGCTGTACCAGTGGAAGGAGGATGAGCATCTTCTGAGGCGCAATGAGTTCATCGGCGATTTGTACAACGAGTTCCAGGACGACAAGAGCCCCGAAGCGCTCGCGCGCGTGCTGGTGGCGAACTACATTTTGGAAGGGGTGTACTTCTACAGCGGCTTCATGTTCTTTTACAATCTGGGCCGCAACAACCTCATGCCGGGGTCGGTGCAGGAGATCCGCTACATCAACCGCGACGAGAACACGCACCTGTGGCTGTTCCGCAACATTTTGCTGGAACTCAAGGAAGAGGAGCCCGCGCTGTTCACGTCCGAGCTGATCGACGAGTACCGCGCCATGATCAAGGAGGGGTGCGAGCAGGAGATTCGCTGGGGTCATTACGCCATCGGCGACGATGTGGCCGGTCTTAACCGCCAGATGGTGACCGATTACATTCAGTACCTGGGCAACCTTCGCTGCGCTCAGCTGGGATTCGATCCCTTGTACGAAGGTCACGAGCGCGAGCCGGAGAGCATGTCGTGGGTGAGCCAATTCGCGAACGCGAACATGATCAAGACGGACTTCTTCGAGGCGCGCAGCACCGCCTATGCGAAGTCGAGCGCGCTGGTGGACGACCTGTAGGGATGGGGCTTGCCTGCGAGCCGTTCTTGACCGGTCGACGACCTCGCGGTTTGACGGCGCGGGTATACTGTCCCGTATGAAAACCAACGAATCGAAACGCGGCGTGCGGGACTTCTTGCTCAAACGGATGCTGTTCCTTCCGCTTGGGGCTGTCGCGCTGGCGATGACCGCGTATGCGCGGCAGCATCCCGACTGGACGGAGCAGGTGTACAGCCAGGCGGCGTATCCGGCGTTGTCGTCGGTCGTGGGGTTTCTGCCCTCGCTTGCGAGTTTTTCCGTGGCCGAGTGGGTCGTGGCGCTGTTCCTGCTGTTTTGCGCGGGCTATCTGGGCTTCTACGTTCGCAAGCTCGTCGTGGGCAAGGGGGAGCGGCTCATGGTGGCGTACCGCGCCGCGATGGGTGCTGCGGCCATCTGCTGCACGGTGTACTTCCTGTTCACGGCTTTGTGCGGGTTGAACTACTATCGGCACACCTTCGCCGAGCACGTTGGCTACGATGTGGAGGAAGCCGACGTCGATGCGGCGCAGCGCCAGGAAGAGCTTGTGACGCTTACCGCTTCGCTTGCTGACGAACTGGGACGAGCCCGGGCGCAGCTGGGCGACGACACGGACCTGTTCGACGCCCAGCCGGGCCAGTTCGAGCGCTATGCGCAGGAGTCGGTCGAGGCCATGCGCAAGCTTGCCGAGCGGTATCCCGTGCTGGAGCGGCCGCTGTACTCGCCGCCGAAGCCGGTGCTCGCTTCCAAGCTGCTGTCGTACGCGAACATCGGCGGCATGTTCTTCCCCTTCACAGCGGAGTCGAACATCAACGTGGACAATCCGTTTTTTACGATTCCCTGGACCATGGCGCACGAGCTGGCGCACCAGTGCGGATTCATGCGCGAGGACGAAGCGAACTTCATCGCGTATTTGGCGTGCAGGCAATCCGATGACGCGCTGATGCGCTACAGCGGCTGTCTGCTGGCGTACGATAACGCCTTGGGCGCGCTGCGCAAGGTCGATCCCGAACGGGCTTCGGAAATTGCAGCTGGCCTTGCGCCTGCGGTGCAGCGCGACCTTGTCCAGCGCGCCGAGCATTGGGCGAAGTACGAGGGTCCGGTCCAAAACGTTTCCAACACTGCCAACGACACGTATCTGAAGGCGAACAACCAGGTTGACGGCATGCGGAGCTACGGACGCATGGTGGATCTGCTTTTGGCCGAACGGCGAGCGGCGGGGCAGTAGCGCTCTTTTCGCGATAGACTTGTGCGGGAGGGGTCTGCGCGCGGGTGCGCGGACGTCTGCCTGCGGAATTCGCTTGCCGAATGGACGAAAGGAACGCGCATGATATATCGGACGAACTACGCTCGCCCCGAGTTCTGCGAAGTCACGCTTGCGAGCGACGGCGAGAGCATCGTCGGGCTGTGGATGGCGGGGCAGAAGTACTTCGGCGGCACCGTGGACGGCGAAATGGCTCCGAACGACGATTTGCCGGCATTCATGCAGGCGAAGGATTGGCTCGACCGGTACTTCGCTGGCGAGCAGCCTGCCATCGCGGAGCTGCCCTTGAAGCCGAGCGGCACCGCGTTTCGGCTGCGCGTCTGGCGCAAGCTTATGGAGATCCCCTACGGCTGCGTGCGCACGTACGGCGAGCTGGCGCGCGAGATCGCGCAGGAGGACGGCAAGGAGAAGCTGTCTTCTCAGGCGGTGGGCGGAGCTGTTGGGCACAACCCTATCTCCGTGATCATTCCGTGCCATCGCGTGGTGGGGTCGGACGGCAGCCTTACGGGGTACGCGGGCGGCATCGAGCGCAAAATCTGGCTGCTCGAACACGAGGGCGCGAGCATGGAGGGTCTTTACGTGCCGGCGTGCGGCACGGCGTTGTAGGGGCGCGGCGTTGCGGGATGGCGCAGGGCATCTTCCTTGCCGTTGCAAGAGATCGGAGGGCGCCCTTGTAGCTTTTCGCTCGACATTCCAAGATGACGAAAAGGCCGCTTGATGCGGCCTTTTCGCGGGAGGGTGCGGTGCTCCGCGTTGTCCAGACGGTCTAGATCTTGCTGATGACCGTGTCCTTCGCGCACGCTTCGCCGACCAGCTGGCCGAACGTCACGCAGCGGCCATGGCTGACGCCGGGGCAGTGCACGGGGTAGTCGTTGCCGAAGAAGTCGCCCTGCACGTTGCCGATGGCGAACAGGCCGTCGATCGGCTGGTCTTCCGCCGTGAGCACCTGGGAGTCGGCGTTCACATGCAGGCCGAACGGAATGGTCAGCGTGCTGCACACGTTCTTCGTTGCGTAGAACGGCGGGGTCTTGACCGGCGCGAGCCACTGCGCAGGCACGTCGAAGTCGATGTCCTCGCCGGTTTCGGCCATGCTGTTGTAGCGTTCCACGGTGGCCTTGAACGTGTCCGCCGGGATGTCGAGCTGCTTCGCCAGATCGTCGAGCGTGTCGGCCTTGACAAGCTTGCCGTTGCCCAGCCACTTTTCCATGACGGCGTCCAGGCCGTCGGTGAAGCGATCGAAACGCTCGGGCTGCTGCTGCATGACGTACGTCTCGTAGTCGCTGTCGAAGACGGACCAGGCGATGTTGCCGGGCGTGTTCATGCGGGCGTTGGTCAGCATGGGTTCGAAGGGCATCTCGGCACCGTAGCGCTCGCCGTTGGCGTTGACCGCAAGCCAGCTCATGATGAAGGACGTGAGGTTGAACTCAAGCGTGTCGAGCGTGAACTGGTGGATCATCGGTGCAGCGGGGCTTTTGGACATGGCCGCGCCCGCCCAGCATCCCATGAGGATGCCGTCGCCGTTGTTGAAGCCGGCAGGGGCGTACACGTTCGCGTCCGAGCGGTTCGAAATGGGGCAGAACACGTCCACCATCTCCTGGTTGCCGCCGATGTCGCCCGTGGCCAGGATGACGCCGTTCTTGGCGTTGTACTGCACGTGCTTGCCGTCTTTCGTGGTTGCGACAACGCCCGTGATGCCGCTTTGCGCATTGCCCACCAACTGCTCGGCGCGCGCCTCGAACACGAACTCGGCGCCGTTTTTCTTGGCGGATTCGTATACCAGCTCGCCCAACGTGATGTTGACGGGCTGTCCGTCGTCGCGCATGTCGTACGTCTCGCCGCCGCGCACGAACGACACGGCATCGGGGTAGACGCGCCAGTTGTCGGAAAGCTTGGACCAGTTGCCGTACTTGGCGGTGCCGGAAAGCGCGGGCACCATGCTCACGCCGCTTGCGGCGCCCAATTCCTCGATGTAATCGAACACCTTGCCGGAACGCGAGGCCCATACGTAGATGAGGTCGTAGTTCGTGGTCTGGTGGGACGCGTGGTGCAGGTAGCGCGTAGCCACGCGCGGATCCAGGTCGAAGCCGTTCGCCTTGTGGTACTTGCTGCCGATGTGGCCCACATCCACGCCGCGAATGGATATGGTGGTGTTGCGCTCGATGACCACCGTTTTCGCACCGTTTCGCGCCGCCGCTTCCGCAGCGTTGACGCCCGCAAGGCCGGCGCCCACGATGACCACGTCGAAGTCCTGCGTCTCGGCGATGTCGGCGATGGGCGCGGGAGCTACTTCCCACGTATGCTTCGCGCTTGCGCCGCCTTGAGCCGAGCCGCTTGCGTCAGCCGACGAATCGGCCGGAGCGGCGGGGCTGCACGCCGGCAGCGCAACGGCGGCCGCTGCTGCGGCGCCGGTGACGAGCGCGCCCTTCAAGAAGTTCCTGCGATTGATTTCCATGGAATTCCCCTTCCCTTTCAATCCCTCCCGCGATCCTCGCCGATGCGAAGAAGCGCGGCACGCGAGTTCGTTCGCGTGGCTTCAAGATGGGGGATAGGGGTTGCGCCGCGCAACGCCCGAATGCCCGTATTTTGGAATATCAGGCGACATCCGTGACGTTCGAGACGTGGTCACGTGATTCAGGTGATGCTGGATGATCGGGGGAAATGGCGCGGTCGATAAACTCTTGACGATTGTGGACGTCTGCTTTCTGGTAGATATGGCGCACGTGGGTTCCCACCGTGTTCTCGGATATGCTCAAGCAGTCGGCGATCCAGGGCTGGGTGCGACCGGCGGCCAGAAGCGACGCGATGTCGCGCTCGCGCGCGGTGAGCCCGATGCGGTCGAACCATGCGGCCAGGCGTTCTTCCTGCCCGATTCCTTCTTGATTGGCCGACCCTGCGCGTGCGGTGTAGCCGAACAGCATCCAGATATCCTCGCTGCTGAGCAGCAGCACGGTTGCGATGACCACCAAATAGCCGATGGCCGTGGTTTTTTGGAAGACGAACGCGTGCATGGATTGGTCGTTGCCCACCAAAAGGATGCCCGCAAGGGCCCCCACGACGTAGCAGACGACCGCGAGCAATCGCACGGCGGCGATGGTTTTGAGCGGGTCGCGCGACTGCGTGTGGGCAATCTGAGAGAAAACGACCCATACTAGCAGGTCGAAGGCGGTGTAGCCGCTGATGATGACCGCTCCGGCAATCCAAAACAATTCGGACCCGAACAGAAACGACATCATCATGAATCCGGCGATCATCGCCAGCAGCCCTACGCGGTAAACGGCGCTCGCTCGCTGCGGGGCGATGCAGACGATGCCGAACATGAGGATGGCTGCTATGCCGCGGGCAACCTGCACGATCACGCCGCCGGGCGACCCGTTGCTGGCGATGGACGAGAACGAAACGAGGTGCTGCAAGTATCCGAAGCTGGTCAGCACGAGCGCTGCGGCGCATAGGAGCATCATCGAGATTCCCAGGTGGGTTTTCAGGTGGGCTCGCGCGCCGCGCTTCGCGGGAACCGAGCTTTCGGCGGTTCGGCGGTAAGTTCGCTGGTCGGGTGGTACCGCGGTGAATATCAGGCCCGATATAAGGGGCAGCAGCGAGAAGAACACCGCAGACGCTTCCGGGATCATGAAGAGCATGGGCGTGTCGATGACGACTGCGCACGCGAACGCGCCGGCGACGTAGGGCGTGGCGGTGCGAGCCCCGTCCTGGCAGTACGCGGCGCCCCATCCGATCTGGAACACGGCCACGAATGCCGCGACGAGCGCGCTTCCGATAACGAGCGGCATCCAGCCGAACCCGAAGCCCGAAAGCGTAAGCAGCAAAGACCCCGTAGTTCCCAGCACCGCCGCGATCAACGGCAGGCGCTTTCCGGCGATGAGCTTGTTGACGGTGCCTGGCTTTTTGAGGGCGGCTGCATATCCGAGGGCGCTGAAGCCGAACACGGCCACGGCGGCCAGCTCGGCCGTGAGCCCTTTCGTGTCGGGCGCCGTGAAGAACGCGCTCATGAACAGCGCGTCGAGCCACGCCCAAAGAAACGCCGATCCGACGATGATTTTGATGCCCGATGCTCCGTGAACCCTGTCGATGAGCGCCATCCGATCCCCTTCCCCTTGCGGGGGATTATAGCAGTTGGGTCTATAATGGCCGCATGATGCCGCAGAGAAGGGTCCGTATATGATCGTGTTCGTTTGCTTTGTTGCGATTGTCGCGCTGTTCGCAGTCGTATTGACGGTGAATGCCGTAAGGCTCAGGCCGACGCCCGTTTCCGATCCTTTGCCGCAGAGTCAGGCTATGGGATCGGACGAGGCTGTCGAGCGTTTTCGCGAAATGCTTCGCAGCGCTACCGTGTGGGGTGCGGGCAACCCCGAGGCCGACCACAGCGCTTTCGACGAGTTCGTGCCCAAGCTGCGCCGATTGTATCCGCGCGTGTTCGCGTCTTTGGATCTTGAGATGATCGACGGGTACGGCATCTCGCTTCTATGGAAGGGCGCGGACCGCGCGCTTGCCCCGGTGGTGCTCATGGCGCACCATGACGTGGTGGAGGCCGACCCGCATGGGTGGTCGCATGATCCGTTCGCCGCCGACATTGCGGACGGGAAGATCTATGCGCGCGGCGCGGTAGACACGAAGTGCATCTGGGCGGCTCTCATGGAAGCTGCCGAGTGTTTGCTGGAGGAGGGATACGTTCCTCCTCGCGACATCTACTTCTTCTCGTCGAACACCGAAGAGGACGGCGGCGATACGGCTCCCCACATGGTCGATCACCTCAAGGCCATCGGACGAATTCCTTACCTGGTCCTGGACGAGGGCGGCGCGCTTATCGACAACCCTCCTTTGGGTGTGACCGGGCAGTTCGCCGTCGTGGGCGTGGCGGAGAAGGGCATTTTCAACGCGCGCGTCACCACGAGTTCCGAAGGGGGCCACGCGGCTACTCCTTCGCTTGAAGACGCCGCGGCGAAGCTGGTGGCAGGGTTGGACGGTTTGCAGAAGAACCCGCCGGCCTCCGCGCTGTCTGCTCCGGTGGCGGCAATGCTTCGCGAATTGGCCGCGCACGGTGGTTTCGCGCTGCGCTTGGTGTTCGGCAATTTATGGCTGTTTCGTCCCTTGGTCGTGCGCGTCATGCAGCGCGACCCCGAAACGGCGGCTATGGTGCGCACCACGTATGCGCTCACGCAGCTTGAAGGGTCGAAGGCCCACAATGTGATTTCCAAGCAGGCGAAAGCCACGGTGAACGTACGCGTGGATCCGAGCGAAACGGTGGGGGATGCGCTCGCTCGCATCAAGGCTCGTTTTGACGATCGTACTGCGTACGACCTGTTCGAAGTGAGCGAACCTTCGCCGGTGTCTCCGTTCGAGGACGATCCTGCGTTCGCTTATGTGAAGCGCGTGATTCGCTCCGTATACCCCGATGCCGGCATTGTCCCGTATGTCCAGACCAGCTGCAGCGACGCGCGTCATTTTGCCCGCGTATGCCCGCGCACGTACCGGTTCGCGGGCATCTTGTTCAAGGGCGATCAGCGCACGCGCATTCACGGGCAAGACGAGAATTTGGACGTGGACGCGTTCAAGCGCGGAGTGGGGTTCTACATCGAGTTCATTCGGCATTTGGATAAGCTGGGGAAATGAGGAAGCATGGCTGAGGCGGGATCGAGCGAGGGAAAATTCTTCTACGGCTGGTGGATTGTGGCGGGCGGCCTGCTGATCATGGCAACGTGCTACACGGTGTTCGTGAACTGCATCCCGTTGTTCCAGACGCATATCGTGCGCGACCTAGGGTTGACGGTGGGGCAGTTCAACACGGGCGTTTCCATCACCACGGTGGTTGCGGTGTTCGCGTCGCTGGTGATCGGGCGGCTGACCGATACGTGCTCGGCGCGCGTGCTGGGCGCGGTGACGGTGCTGACCAGCTCTCTTGTGCTGGTGGGGCTTTCGTTCATTACGGCTGCTTGGCAACTGTACGCGCTGTGCGTGGTGGCTGGCATGGTGGTGGTCGCCGGTACGCGCTTGCTGGTTTCGGTGGTCATCTCGAACTGGTTCACGCTCAAGCGCGGCCTGGCAGTGTCCATTGCGCTTTCAGGATCGGGCCTTGGCGGAGTCGTGCTCTCCCCGGCCACGAGCGCCATGATCGAGGCGTCGGGCTGGCGCGCGGCGTTTCTGCTGCTGGCTGCGGTGTGCCTGGTGGCGGCGTTGCCGCTTGTGCTGGCAACGTTCAGCACGCGCCCCAGCGACAAGGGCATGGTCCCTTACGGCGCGGGCCAGGTCGAGCAGGTGAAGGAAGATCGCTCGCCCGACGTTCCCGTTAACGTTTCGGTGGGATGGAAGACCTTGCGCTCGAGCTCGGCGTTCTGGTTGCTGGTGATCGGGTTCGTGGCCATGGGCATCACGAACGGCTGCATCATCACGAACTCCATTGCGAACATGACGAGTGTGACCGTAGGGGGCACCGAAGTGGTCACCGGCGGCCATTCGACCCTGTGGGCCGGCAGCGTATGGTCATTCTACCTGGCGGTGGTCATCGTGGCGAAGGTGGCGCTCGGCGCCATCTACGATCGATGGGGCATGCGCACGGGTACGATCCTCGGCACGATCACGTCGGTTTTGGCCGGCGTCATGCTGTTGTTTCCCGCTACCGACTGGGGCCCGATTTTGGCCTGTTTGTTCTTCGGGTTCGCCACCTGCATGGGCACGGTGGCGCCGCCTATCATGGTGGTGAAGGAGTACGGCAAGAAGGATCTTGGCACGGTGACGGGCATTGTCACGGCGTTCGAGCTTTTGGGCGCCGCAGTGGGAGCGGTGGCGTCGGGCGTGATGTTCGACGTCTACCTATCGTTCGCGCCGGTGTGGATCATGGTCATCGTGGCGAGCGTCGTCATGGGCGCGGCGCTGCTGGCGTCCATTCCTGCAGCGAAGCGGCTGGTGGCCCGGCGACGTGCCGAGGGCGCGCCCCAGCTGGATGCCGAAGGATTCGAGATCTTGCCGGAAGGGGTTCTTGACTAAAACCTATAAAGAAAGTAGGATTTACTGCGACACAAGGGAAGCCCGGGGTTGAGGCCGATTGTCGGCCGGGAGCTTGCCGGGCGCAGATGAGAAAGCAGGCGAGGTATGACGGTTTACAAGAGCGTGTCGGAGCTGATCGGCGCTACGCCGCTGGTGGAGCTGACGAATTACGAGCGCAACCACAACCTGAAGGCGAAGATCGTCGGCAAGGTTGAATCGTTCAATCCGGGCGGGTCGGTGAAGGACCGCATCGCGAAGGCCATGATCGACCAGGCGTTGGCCGATGGGCTTATCGACCAGGACACCGTGCTCATCGAGCCCACGTCGGGAAACACCGGCATCGGTTTGGCTGCTATCGCCGCTGCGCGCGGCATGCGCCTTATCATCACCATGCCGGAAACGATGTCGGTCGAGCGCCGCAACCTCATGAAGGCATACGGTGCGGAACTCGTGTTGACCGAGGGCGCGCAGGGCATGAAGGGCGCCATCGCGCGCGCCGACGAGCTGGCGGCCGAGATTCCCAACTCGTTCATTCCCGGCCAGTTCGTGAATCCGGCGAACCCGGCGGTGCACGAGGCCACCACGGGGCCGGAAATCTGGGAAGCTGCCGGCGGCGATGTGGACATCTTCGTGGCGGGCGTGGGCACGGGCGGCACGGTGAGCGGCACGGGCGCGTACCTGAAGCGCATGAACCCGAACGTTCGGGTAGTTGCCGTGGAGCCCGCGACTTCGCCGGTGCTGTCCGAGGGACGCGCGGGCGCGCACAAGATCCAGGGCATCGGCGCGGGCTTCGTGCCCGACACGCTGAACACCGACGTGTACGACGAGGTCATCGCCGTGGCCGACGAGGACGCTTTCGCGGCCGGGCGCGAACTGGCGGCGAAGGAAGGCCTGCTCGTGGGCATTTCTTCGGGCGCGGCCGTGGCCGCTGCCACCGAGCTGGCGCGTCGTCCGGAAAACGAGGGGAAGACTATCGTGGTGATCCTTCCCGATACGGGCGAGCGTTACCTCTCGACGGCGATGTTCGACTTCTAACGTTCGGGGACGATGCAACAAGAAGGGTCCGTCGCAGGTTCGAACGACCTGCGGCGGACTTTTTTGCTGCAAGATGCATTGTCGCCCGAAACGGACGGAATCGAGCCGAAAACCGTACGTTTCGGGCGACAATATCATTTTGCGGTAGCGAATTGCACCCGAGTTGCTATGCGGGTTGGTACATGGTCGGGCTTGGGCGCAACATGGGGCGGGCGGACGGGCGGTGCCGGCATTGGCTCGGCGTCTTTCGTCGCGAGTCGTCGCACGCGGGGCTGCCCGCGGTCGCCGCGTCGCGCGTGGTACACTGCGTGCGACGGCATTCCTGAGAGAAAGGTTCGCGATGATCGATCACACAAGCGTGAAAGTGAAGGACGTCGAAGGCGCCAAGGCGTTCTACACGGCGGCGCTGGCGCCGCTCGGCTACGTGCGGGGCATCGAGTATCCCGGCGGCCTGCAGCTGCACGTGGAGGGCGAGCCGGGCGACGTGTGGGTGGCTCCGCTGTCCGAAGGCGCCGAGCCTGTCCCCGCGCACGTTGCCCTTCTTGCGAAGAACGCCGACCAGGTGAGGGCTTTCTACGAGGCGGCGCTTGCCGCTGGCGGCACCGATAACGGTGCGCCCGGTCTCCGCGACTATCATCCCGGCTACTATGCGGCGTTCGTCCTCGATGCCGAGGGCAACAACATCGAAGCCGTGATCCACGACTACGCCGAGTAGCGGTACGCAAAGGACGCCTCCGCCTCGCATCAGACGGGGGGCGGGGGCGTCCTTTCCTGTTCGGGCCTACGAGCGTGCGCAGCGACATGCGGCAGGACTCCTTGATTGGGGTTTCCGGCAGCTTTTGCCCGGCGGGAGCGCGTTGCTAATCGCTGCGCATAGGGCGTTCATCTCGGTTCGCGAAGGTGAAGATGCGGGTTGATCAGGAAAGACAACTGTCGGTTGTCATCCGTTCGCGAAAAAGCATCCGCAAGTTGGTTGCAGCGCCCCTTTCGCACGGTGCATGATGCAAGGCGTGAGCACGATGTTTTGCGAGCGTGAGGAGACGCCCATGAGCTTCCGAGACAACCTTCAGCATCTGCGCGACCTACAGGATATGAGCCAGGCGGATTTGGCGCAGCAAATCGGCGTGAGTCGCCAGTCAGTGGCGAAATGGGAGGCCGAGAAGAGCTATCCCGAAATGGACAAGCTTATCAAGATATGCGATCTGTTCGGCTGCTCTCTCGACGACCTCGTGCGTGGTGACCTCGCCGGACGCGAAGCGGCTTCCGCAGGGTCGTCTGTCGTCGAGGGCGCCAATGTGGTTCGATGCAACCGACTGATGCGAGAGCTCGGGACATTGCCAAGCCGACTCCGATCAACGGGGCGGATCGTGATGCTGGGCGCTCGCTTCCAGGGCGTTTTTAAGTTGTGAGTTCCTTCTCTAGCAGCTTCTCCAGGGTGCGCCAGGCAAGTTCGGCGCACTTGACGCGGGCGGGCATGCGGGCGATGGACTCGAGCTCGGCTGCCTCGTCGAGGTCGGCGCGCTCTTCGTCGGTGAGCGGGCGACCCTTGATCATGTCCAGGTAGAGGCTGGAAAGGCGCTGCGCTTCGGCGATGGTTTCGCCGGTGATCAGGTCGGCCATCATGTCGGCCGCCGCCTGGCTCACGGCGCAGCCGTGGCCGGTGAAGGCGGCTTCCTCGATCACGTCGCCCCTCAGGCGCAGCGCCAGCGTCAGCTCGTCGCCGCAGCTGGGGTTCACGCCATCGTGCGTGCACGTGGGCTCGTCCATCCGGTACTTGTAGTCGGGGTGCGCGTTGTGCTCCATGAGCGCCGCGGTGTAGATGCTAGCCATTGAAGATCCTCCAAACGGTGTCGAGCCCAACGATCAGCGCCTCGATATCGCTTTCGTCGTTGTAGAGCGCCAGCGAGGCTCGGCAGCACGACTCTTCCCCTAGCCATGTCAGCAGCGGCTGCGCGCAGTGCTGGCCGGCGCGAATCGCAACGTTGTGCTCGTCGAGGATGCTGGCCACGTCGTGCGGGTGTATGCCGTCTACGTTGAAGCTGACAGCGCCGTGGTGCTGCGCCGGGTCGGGATGACCGAGAACGCGGACGTAGGGAAGCTCTGCCAAACGATCCATGCATGCGCGCACGAGCGCCTGCTCGCGTGCTTGCACGGCATCCCAGCCGATGCTCTCGATATACGCGATGCCTGCAGCGGACGCGGCGATGCCCGCGGCGTCCTGCGTGCCCGCTTCGAACTTTTCGGGCACGGGAGCCCAGACGGCGTCGATCTGCGTGACCGACGAGATCATCTCGCCGCCCGTGAGAAACGGGGGCATCTCTTCAAGCAGATCCAGGCTGCCCCAGAGCATGCCCACGCCGAAGGGCCCGAACGCTTTATGCGCCGAGAACGCGAAGAAGTCGCAGCCAATCGCGTGCACGTCCACGGGCATGTGGGGCACCGACTGGGCGCCGTCGACCACCAGGTAGCCCCCCTGAGCATGAACGCGCTCGGCCATGGCCGCCAGAGGGTTCTCGATGCCAAGGACGTTCGACACGTGCGCGGCGGCTACGATCTTGGTCTTCGGCCCGATCTTCGCATCCAGTTCTTCGTCGGTGATCACGCCGTTTTCGTCGGGATACAGGTACACGAGGCTGGCCCCTGTGTTGCGGCATGCTTGTTGCCAGGGGACGAGGTTCGAATGGTGCTCCATGATGGTGACGCACACTTCGTCGCCCGGTTCGAGCACCGTGGGCGCGAAAGCCTTCGCGACCAGGTTGAGCGCTTCGCTGGCGTTGCGGCAAAATACCAGTTCGCGCGCGTCGTGAGAGCCGATGAAGCGGGCGATGCGCGCGCGAGCCTCGTCGATGGCCTGGGTGGCGTCCACTGAAAGCCGGTAGAGGCCGCGCAGCGCGTTTGCGTTCATGGTCTCGTAGAATGCGCGTTGGGCGTCCAGAACCGCAGCGGGCCGCTGCGCCGTGGCGGCGCTGTCCAGAAAGGCCATGCTCGGGTTTGCCTCGAGCAGCGGAAAGTCCTTGCGGTACGGATTGGCGGCGATGTCGACGCTCATGCGGTTGCCTCCTCGAAAACGATGCCGCGCGCAGCGGCTAGGCGGGTTACGGCGGCGCGCGTTCGGTCGTCCTTGGCGCTGAACGCCGCCTCCTCGAAGCTGGCGGTGACGAACAGGCGCTCGGCTGCGTCGGGGGATACCCCTCGGCTGGCCAGGTAGAACAGCTGCTCCGGGCGCACGTGCCCGATCGTGGCACCGTGGTTTCCGGCCACGTCGTCTTCGTCGCAGAGGATCACGGGCACCGTGCGATTTTCCACGCGCTCATCGGCGAGAAGGACGGTTTCCTGCTCGGACCCTTCGGATCCTTTGCACCCGTGCGCAAGCTCGATGGTTCCGCGCAGCGTTTTCGAGGACGCTCCGGCCAGCACGCCGTTGGCGTTGAAAGCACAGGTGGTGCGGCGTCCCCGCTGATGCGCTACGTAGTTGAAATCCCGCTGCTCCTGGGCGTGCCCTAGATAGCGCGTGTCCGCATCCAAGCGCGCGTCGTCTCCTCGCAGGTCGGCTGCGAGGCCCGTGTAGCTGCGGCCCGCGCCCAGCACGACGTGGCGCACGGTCATGCGGCCGTTTCGGTCGAGCACGATGCCGGTGTCGTCGAGCGCCGTCCAGGAGTCGTCGAGCGTCTGCGTGCAGGCAAGGTCGATGTGCGCGTTTTCGCCGGCGAACGCGCGGATGCGCGTCCCGACCGCGCCTTCGCCGGCACGGGGGGAGTCCATCGTGACGGTAAGCGCAAGCGACGAGTTCGGCGCTGCGACCAGGTCGATGGCGGCTGCGTTGACCGCGCCGTCGACGCCTTCGATGCGAATGGATGCGTGCGCGGTTTCTCCCGGGCTCGTGGCCAGCACGATGGGCTCTCCCGCTGCGAATTCAAGATATTCCCGCGCTTGATGGCCCATGCCCGTTTCGAACGCCTCCACCATGCTGTTTTCCAGCTCCCTTTCGGCGGCGGCCCGCTGAAAGGGGGTAAGCGCGGGAACGTCCAGGTCGGCGGGGTCGGTCGTGCCGCAGGCTGCCGCGACGATGGCCCGAGGCTCGGCTTCCGATGCGGGCGTCCTTTCGTCAAGCGCTGCCTGGGCGCGTTCGAGCGCATGGTCGAACGCGTTCGCCTTGCCGACGAGCGACGACGGCGCAACCGTCTCCACGCAACGCGCATGTTCCAAGTCGGCGGGCAGCTCGATGGTCACATCGTTCATGCGAAGCCTGTGCCACGTGGGGGCGGGCATGGCGTTCGCGTGTTCTATCGTGAGGGTTTCCATTATCCGATGGCCCCTTCCATTTCAAGCTTGATCAGGTTGTTCATTTCCACGGCGTACTCAAGGGGCAGCTCCTTCGACACGGGGTCGGCGAAGCCGTTCACGATCATCGTGCGCGCCTCCTCCTCGGATACGCCGCGGCTCATCAGGTAGAAGACCTTGTCGTCTCCGATGCGGCCGATGGTGGCCTCGTGGCCGATGTCCACGTGCTTGCAGCGGATGTCCATGGCCGGGATGGTGTCCGAGCGGCTGAGATCGTCGAGCATGAGCGACTGGCACGATACGCTGGCCGCGGATCCTTTCGCTGCTTTGGTAGCTACGATGGACGACCTGAACGTCGAGATGCCGCCGCCTTTCGAGATGGATTTCGTTTCAATGGACGCGGACGCATCGGGCGCGGCAAGCACCACCTTGCAGCCCGTGTCGAGGTTCTGCCCCGCTCCGGCGAAGGTGATGCCGGTGAACGTGCAGGTGCTTTTCCGTCCGGCAAGGATGGACATGGGGTAGAGGTAGCCCACATGGCTGCCGAAGGAGCCGCTGATCCACTCCACGGACCCGCCTTCGTCTACGCGGGCGCGCTTGGTGTTGAGGTTGTACATGTTCTTCGACCAGTTCTCGATGGTCGAGTAGCGCAGGCGCGCGTTCTTGCCGACGAACAGCTCCACCGCGCCGGCGTGCAGGTTGGCCACGTTGTATTTCGGCGCGGAACAGCCCTCGATGAAATGCAGGTCGGCTCCGTCTTCCACGATGATGAGCGTGTGCTCGAACTGACCGGCCCCCTTCGCGTTCAGGCGGAAGTAGCTTTGCAGGGGGAAGTCGAGCTTCACGCCCTTCGGAACGTAGACGAACGAGCCGCCGCTCCATACTGCGCCATGCAGCGCGGCGAACTTGTGATCGGCAGGCGGGATGAGCGTCATGAATCTTTCCTTGATGAGCGGCTCCCAATCCTGGTCCAGCAGCGCTTCCTCGATGCCGGAGTAGACGATGCCCATACCGGCCGCGGTGTCTTGCATGTTGTGGTAGACCAGTTCGGAATCGTACTGCGCTCCCACGCCGGCAAGGTACTCGCGCTCCGCTTCGGGTATTCCCAGTCGGTCGAACGTGTTTTTGACGTCGTCGGGAAGGCTGTCCCAGTCGCTTTGCATTTCCGTGCGGGGCTTTACGTACGTGGCGATGTCGTCCATGTCGAGCCCGCCCAGTCCGGGGCCCCAGTCAGGGCTTTTCATACGATGATACGTATCGAGGGATCGCAGGCGAAAGTCCAGCATCCAGCCGGGCTCGTTCTTGCGTTCGGAGATCTCGCGCACGATGGACGGCGTAAGGCCCGCGTCAAGGCGCTCGATGCCGGTTTCGTCGTTCGCGAAATCGTAGAGGCTGCGATCGATGTCGTCGACGTGCGTTCGTTGCTTCGTCATGGCTTCCTCCCTACGCGGTTGTGGTGCAGCCATGCTGCGCATCGCAACCGGTGCTCGCCGCATTGGCGCACGCGGCGTCTGCCTGGTCCATGAGCTCGAAGCGCTCGAAGCCGTGGGAGTCTATCTCGCGGATGAGCGATGCATCGCCGCTTTCGACGATGCGCCCGCGCACCAGCACGTGGACGCGGTCGATGTCCAACCGCTCCAGGATGCGGGTGTTGTGGGTGATGATGACCAGCGTGCCTTCGCACGAGCGGCGGTACGCATCGATGCCTCGCGAGACTACGCCCAGGGCGTCCACGTCAAGGCCGGAGTCCGTTTCGTCCAGGATGGCGAGCTTCGGTCGCAGCAGCAAAAGCTGCAGCATCTCGAGCTTCTTCTTCTCACCGCCGGAGAAGCCCACGCCCAGCTCCCGGTCGAGGTAGGCGGGATCCATGTCCAGCTCTTGCGCAAGGTCGCGCACGTGCTTGCGGAACAGCTTGCCCTTCATGGCGGATCCTTCGCGACCTGCTGCGGTGGCGCGCAGAAAGCTGGAAACTGGGACGCCTGGTATCTCGACCGGCGCCTGGAAGCTGAGGAACAGCCCCGCATGCGAGCGTTTGTCCGGGGCGAGGTCGGTGATATCTCGACCGTCGAACCGTATCGTGCCGCTTTCGACGGTGTAAACGGGACTGCCCATGGCAACGTGCCCGAGCGTTGACTTGCCGGCGCCGTTCGGCCCCATGATGACATGGGTTTCCCCGGCTCCGATGTTCAGATGTATGTCGTTGAGAATGGCTTTGTCGTTGGCTGAGACGGTAAGCCCCTGTACGGACAGGAGCGGGCTTTTTCCGGTCATGCGAACGTTCCTTTCGTGTTCGGGGCGGGTGGCGCGCCTTGGGAGGCGCATCGCCCGAAATCTCTCGTCGTAAGTTAATCATATAGTTTTGCTAGGATTAAAATAAACCGATACCGTGAAAAGTCAAGCATTAATCCTAGAAAGTTGATAGAATTTATGCAAAACGTTCGGTGCCCGGTGCGACCGGCGTGCCGATTTTGCCGGAGCTCGTGCGGCGTGGAGGGAAGGAGTTTCGATGCTCGTATCGACGAAGGGCCGTTATGCGTTGCGGCTCATGGTGTGCGTGGCCCAGGCGGGAGACGGGGCGAAGGTTGCGTTGCGCGAGGTTGCCGAACGGGAGGACATCTCGTTCAAATACCTTGAGCAGCTTGCCCGCCCGCTTGTTCAGGCAGGACTGCTTCGTAGCGTCCGCGGCAAAGGAGGCGGTTATGTACTGGCGGACGACCCGGCTGCCATCAGGGCCGGAGACGTGCTGCGCGCGGTTGAGGGCAGCACGGCCCCGGTGGCGTGCATGGGTCTTGACGGCGACGAGCGATGCCCGCGTTTGTCGGAGTGCACCACCGTTCGCTTCTGGGCTGGTCTCGACAAGACGATAGAGGACTATGTCGACGGCGTGACCTTGGCCGATCTGGCAATGGTTCCGGCGGTGCGTTCGTGACGTCGTTCAGCGACGCCGATCCAGCGGGCGCGCCACAAGGTCGCCGTTTTTCCCAAGGTCGATGGCAAGCGGTCGAGCTTGGCGGGGGTCCGAAGCGGGGAAGTCGAGGCGGTAATGGGCGCCGCGACTTTCAGTGCGCGTTCGTGCCGCTTTCACGATAGACCTTGCGAGGGTCAGTTGGGCTAGGGTGCGCGCCGTTTCCGCAGCTTGCCGAGGATCTTCGGTTCGGCGTTTTGCGGATTCGGCCTGCTCGGCCAAGTCCTCCAAGGCTTTCTGCGCTGCATTCAGCCCATGCTCGCTTCGTGCGATCATGCAGTGCTCGGTCATGATGCGTCTCAGCGCCTTGCGGATGTCGACGCCGTTTTCGATGCCGATTCCTTCGAATGCGGCGCGAACGTGAGGCTGACGGCTGCTTTGCGCCCCTGTTTTTCCGGCCCATGCTGCCGCCGAGACTCCTGCTCGCAAACCGAACACGATGCCGTTCGCGCTTGAAAGGCCGCCGATGCGATCGGCGCCGTGCATGCCGCCCGTTGCCTCGCCGCAGGCGTAAAGCCCGTCGACGCCGGTTGCCGCATGCTCGTCGATGAGGACGCCGCCGTTCGCCGCATGGGCGTAGGGGGCGATGACCAGCTCGTCGTCGATCCGGATGCCGCAGTCTTTCTCCAGCCAGTCGAAGTACGTGCGCACGAATTCGGGTAGTTGGCAGGAGCTGTCGAAGCGGTAGCGCACGGTCAGGCCGTTCGAGCCTGCGTTCGCCAGCGCAAGGTCCACATCGCGCGATGCGAGCCGGGCTGTGAAGGGTCCGTGGCCCGATCGCGCTTCCAGCGCAAAGCGAGCGTCCGGCACCTCGCGCAGCGCGTCGCGCCCCTCCGCGTCGAACAGTTGGGCGAATCGAAACGTCTTTTCGTTGAACACGATGCCGCTCTTTGGATGAACAAGCCCCGGCATCATCTGCATGAACTCCAGGTTGACGAGCGTGCAGCCGCTGCGCAGCGCAACGGCTTGGGCGGTTCCCTGCACGTCGTCCGCCGTGAGCCGGCGCTCGAACAGTCCGCCGTAGCCGCCCGTGGCAAGCACGACGGCGCCGGCCGGGACCAGTTCGAACGACTGCGCCGCATGGTCGAACAGCACGGCTCCCGTGGCGGTTCCTTCTTGCATGGCCAGGTCGATCAATTCTTGGCGAGGGAGCACGGTTACGTTCAAGCGATCAAGCTCGGCGGCCATGGCGTGCTCGAACGGGCCGCGCTCGATGCCCCTCCATAGACGGTGCTTGCGGTCGAAGCAGGGGATGAATTCGCGCTCCTGTGCACGTGCGGGCTTCTTGAGCGTCATGCCAAGCGCTTCCAGCTGCGCGAGTCCATCGGAGATGCCGCCGACGAACGACGCGACCAACGCGGGGTCGGCCATGCCGCAGCCCACGTCGAGAATGCGGTCTGCAAGGTCGGCTTCGTCGGAGGGCGATTCGGGACCGATGAACCCCAGGCCCCAGGTGCCCGGGTAGAAGCTCGAGCCCGAGAACAGGGGTCCCAGACAGGCGATTGCCGTGCGCGCTCCCGCGCGTGCCGCCGAGATTGCCGCCATGGTTCCGGCTATGCCGCAACCTATCACAAGGACATCGAAGCGCTTCGGTCGGTTCAGGTGCATACAGTCTCGCCTTCCATGTTCGCGTTCCACCGTCCGCGCTCCGCGCGGCACTGCATCGCGGTAGAGGATTGGACGTTCTGTGGCTTGCTGATAACGATTGGATGAACCACATAAGCATACGACATGGGTGGGGTATGTTCGAAGACGAGAAAACGAACGGGCGAACGTTGGGGTTCGCAAGGAGGACGCACGATGGAACGGAATGCACGCGATGACAACCCCGGGAAGGGCGGTTCGCTGCGCGCGCTGTTCGACGACCTGTCGTTGCCGCAGGTGGTCGCCGGCGCGCTCGCAGCCGTTACCTCCATGTTGCTGGCGTCTCAAATAGGCATTTACGGATCGGTGATCGGCGTGGGCGTGGGCTCCATCGTTTCGGCGGTGGCGTCGCAACTGTACAAGAAGTTCTTCACCGCCTCAGCCGAAAAGCTGCGCGAGCTGAAGCCAGGCGACCCTGGATATGGATCCGATGACGATTCGCGCGCCGCGTCGACCGTCGCCTTGTCGCCCGTCGGCGAAACGGCGGTTCTGCGACCGGTGACCGTGCGCCGGTCGCTCACGCCTCGGATCGGCGATGCCGCGCTTCTTGGCGACGTGACGGCGCAGCGGGTTCGCGACAATCGCGAACGCAAGCGCAGGACGCAGCGCAAGATCGTCGCGGTATCTGCCGCGTCGGCGGTGGCGGCGGTGTTGATCTCGGCCTTTGCGGTCAATCTGATCACGCAGGGCGAGGGCTTCGGCGCGCGGCCGGAGCCGCTCGTTTCGGTGCAGAGGCAAGAGGCTCCGCAGGACGTGGGCGGTGCTTCGACCGGGCAGGGGCAAGCCGGTTCGTCGGGGTCGGCCGCAAGCGCCGACACGCAGAAGCCCGGCAAAAGCGAGGGCTCTTCCGCGGGATCCGGATCTTCGGCCGGCCAGCAGGGTTCGCCGGGCGCCGACGGATCGAATTCCGGCAGCGCCGGCACCGGCACCGGCGACGGTTCTGGCTCTTCGGGAGCGGGCGGATCCGGTTCGGGCGCGGCGGGCGGATCGGGTTCTGGCGCCGGCACCGGGTCGGGGGGCGCTGGCGGCACCGATGCTGGCGGGCCGGCTGACGGCGGCAGCGGATCGGGATCGGGTTCGACTTCGGGTGGCAGTTCCGGTTCGTCCGGCTCGGGTTCTGCGACGGGTTCGGGCTCCGGGTCCTCCACGGGTTCGACCGCTCCGGCGAGCGCTCAAGCCGCCGCGGGCCCGGCGGGCAGCTCGGCTAGCGTGACGGCTTAGGCCGTGCGGCCTTCGCCTTGAACAGGCCGTGCTGGTTGCAGAAAGCGTAAACGGTTCCCGATCCCATGATGGGGAACCGTGCTTCGGCCGCCTGTTCCGGGTACAGCTTTCGCAAGTGCAGACGGTCCGTTGTGGCGTAGGCGATGAAGCTCACGAAGTGCTGCTTTGTCATGGGGTGGCCCATCGTTACGTAGAAGTCGTGTTCCACCACGTCGATTTCCAGGTGATGCGCGCTGTCGGCGGGGTCCGCCTCTTCGGCATCGAGGGCGGGGAGCAGGATGCCGCAGCAGCTGAACGCGCCCTCGCCGGTTGCATGGACGACGTTGCCGCAGAGGGGGCAGACGTAGAAGCGTGTGCGCAGCATGTTGGCGCAGCGGTTCGAGTTGTGGGCGCATTCTCCCGAAAGCAGTTCGGCCACCGACACGTCGAGCGCCGCGCTCAAAGGCTCGACCAGCGTGATGTCGGGAAGTCCTTTTCCCGTTTCCCATTTGGAAACCGCTTTGTCGGTGACGCCGAGGCGGTTGGCAAGCTCGCGTTGCGTGCAGCCTTTTCGTTCGCGCAGCTTGCGGATGGTGTCGCCGGTAATGTAGGTGGACATGGAGTGCTCCGTTCGGTGGTCGTGGGCGGTTTGCAACGCCCCTGTTTCGATTGCATCGAGTATGGGGCTGCTTTCGCGTGCGGGCAACCTACGCTTCGTGGAGTGCCGGGGATGAAGTCGGTCATTGCACGCTCACGCGCCCTTCTTCCACGTGCCAGCGCGTGCTGGTGCAAGCGGTCAGGAACGCTTGGTCGTGCGATACGGCAACGAGCGCGCCGGGGTAGGCCGCAAGCGCGCGTTCGAGCGCTTCTGCCGAATGCAGGTCCAGGTGGTTGGTGGGCTCGTCCATCACGATGAGCGCCGGCTCGTCCAGCATGCCTTGGGCCAGCATCAATTTTCGCAGCTCGCCCGGGCTCACATCGCTGCCGG
The DNA here is from genome assembly GCF_003726035.1 of Paraeggerthella hongkongensis. GTDB lineage: Bacteria > Actinomycetota > Coriobacteriia > Coriobacteriales > Eggerthellaceae > Paraeggerthella > Paraeggerthella hongkongensis. The sequence goes on along the minus strand of NZ_QICD01000008.1, from coordinate 46,841 downwards.
CCAGGATGCGCTTCGCGTTCGAGTTGAGCTGGGTGACGATCGAAAGCAGGCGTCCCATGCGGGCCTCGTCGGTTGAAAGCAGGCTGTTCGCGATGCTCCTTGCTTCGGCGGGCGATACTTCCTGCGGGATCGTCAGGACGGCGATATCGTTGAGAAGCTGTTGGAGCAGGTGGCGCACGAGCGTCGATTTGCCCGCGCCGTTCGGTCCCGAGATGCCGATGTGGTCGGTGTTTCCGAGGACGAGTTTCGGAAGCGTGAGCCGACCCTGTCCGCAGGGGATGACGTGCTCGTCCATGAACAGGAGCGTTGCGCGCGGATGGGGTTTCGACTCCAGCCAGAGCGACCCGTTGTAGCGTTTCGCCGTGCGGATGCCCTGCGCTTCCCGTCGGGCTCGTCCGGCGCGCGCGTCCATGTTCGACGCGAGCGCGCCGGTCTTGCCGTCCTGCCCGGAGTACACGGCAAGCCGACGCTTTTCCCTGCCGTCGCTATCGTGCTTGTCCAGGTGCCGGGCGCTCAGCCGGGCTGCCGTTCGCGCGGCTTGTCGGGCCCGCTCGTTCGCTTCGGCCGCCAGGCGTTCGGCTTCTCGCTTGGCGGTTGCTCGTTTGGCCAGGGCTTCGGCTCGTTCGCGCTCGTGTTGCATGCGCGCTTCGTCGTAGGTTCCCGGGCGCATGGACCAAGTTCCGGCTTCGAACATAAGGCAGCGTTCGACCAGGGCGTTCAATAGATCGCGATCGTGCGATACGAGGATGCCGATGCCGCGATAGCCCTTGAGCGCCTGCGCAATGGCGGCGCGGCAGGGCGCGTCCACGTGGTTCGTGGGCTCGTCGAGCGCCAGTATGTCGGGGCTTTGCCAAAGCGCCACGGCTACCTGGACCTTCTTGCGTTCCCCAAAGCTGAGTTCGTCGAACCGCCAGGGCATATCGTCTCCAATGCCCAGATTCTCGCGCAGCGCGATTGCGCGGCGAGAGAAATCGCATGCGAAGTCGTACAGCAAGTCGGGCGAGGTAACGGCGTCTTGAGGGCAGTACGTTGCCGTGCGCTGGGGAAAGATGCTGCCGACGTCGGGTTGGGCCAGGCCGCATGCGATGCGCACAAGCGTGCTCTTCCCGCAGCCGTTATCGCCGATGACGCCGCACCAGCCTTCGGCAAACGTAGCCGAGACATGCTCGATGGCGGGTGCGGGCGACCCGGGGTAGGTGTAGCCGATATCGTGTAAGGTGAGAACCATGAAGACCTCCTGTGAGTTCGGAGGCCCTGCATGCGGATGTTCGCATAGGGGGCTCGCTGACGCGCTGAGCGGCGCGTGGGCGTTGGGTCGAGCGTATGGATCTGCGATGCGAGTCCGCGCAGGGCCGAGCGCCGTGTGGGCGCCGGGATACGTCGGGGTTGGGGCATCGCTAGAACTTCATGTATCGCTCTCCTTGGAGTGGCGGGCGCTTGGCATGGGAGCGTCCGCGAAACGTTGCCGTGCGAGTGTAGCACGCGTCCGGGCGCGCGGGCAAGCGCTTCGGGGGCATGGCGGGGTCGTCGGCCATAAAGCGCGGATGCGCGCCATTCCAAATGTGGGCGCGAATCGGGACCTGTGACAATTCTCAGAGAGCACGAGCCCGTTCTCCGGCCGCAGATCAAAATGGGACCAGGCCTTTTGCTGACGAGTCGTCTCAAAGACGTTTTCGCCGCACGATTTTTTTGTCACGGGTGCCGATTTGCGCCCAGCTCCCGTCCGCCGCTTCGTTTCGGAGCGGCGCAATGCTACCATGTTCGCCGATAGAAAGGATTGCCATGAGCGTTGCAGACGATGCCGTATCGAAACTCGAGTTGATCATGGGCCGCGAAGGCGTTGAGCGCCTGGCCGCCTCCACCGTTATGGTGCTGGGCTTGGGCGGCGTGGGGTCGAACTGCGTCGAAGCGCTCGCACGTGGCGGCGTGGGGCGCTTGATCGTGGTGGACCACGATGTGGTGCAGGCGAGCAACATCAATCGACAGGCCATCGCGTTTCATAGCACCATCGGGCGCAAGAAGACGGAGGTGGTGCGCGCCATGGTGGCCGACATCAACCCGAACGCCCAGGTAGAGGCGCTGGACACGTTCGTGCTGGCCGAGAACGTCCCTGCTCTTTTGGGCGAGTTCGGCGTGCGCGCCGACTACGTGGTGGACGCGATCGACACCATTTCCACGAAGCTGGCGATCGCGGAATATGCGGATCGCGAGGGCGTGCGCCTGATCAGCAGCATGGGGGCGGCGAACAAGCTGCATCCCGAGTGCTTTCGCGCAGCCGACGTGTACGAAACGGTGAACTGCCCGCTGTGCCGCATCATGCGCAAGGAAGGCCGCAAGCGCGGCATTCGCAGCCTGCGGGTGCTGTATTCATGCGAGCAGCCGGTCGAAGTGCCAGTGCGCGAAGGCGCCGCGCGGCGCGAGCGGTCGAACCTGGGAACGGCGTCGTACGTGCCGCCTATCATGGGGCAGATGATCGCGGGCGAGGTGCTTCGCGAGCTGGCGGGAATCGGTCGATGACCATTTTGGGGACGGCATCTTCGGTGGTCGACGGCGACGTTTCGTCGATGCGCCTTTTCGACCTGCACTGCCATGTGGACTTCGCGCCGAATGCGGCTTCGCTTGCGGTCGGTCTTGACGAGCTTGGGGTGAGCGCCCTGTCGGCAACGGTGACGCCCGAGGGCTACGAGCGCGCCGTGCAGGAATTGGCGGCGTGCGGCAACGTGCGCGTTGGCTTGGGCCTGCATCCCTGGTGGGTGGCCGGAAGCGAAACGGGCGACGGGGGCGAAGCGTTGGAGTCGTTCGAACGGTTGGTAGGATCGGCCCGGTTTATCGGCGAGATCGGACTGGACTTCGGTGCGAGGCACGTTGCGTCGCGTGAAGCGCAGGAGCGCGCGTTCGATCGCGTGGTCTCTGCATGCGTCAAGCGGGGGGACAAAGTGCTAACGCTCCATGCCGTACGCGCGGCGGGTGCGGTCCTCGATGCGCTCGAACGACATCGCGCGACAGAAGGCAACGCATGCGTGTTCCATTGGTTCTCGGGCTCGTCCGGCGATCTGCAGCGCGCGATACGGCTCGGCTGCTTCTTTTCGGTAGGCCCGCGCATGCTGGCCACGAAGCGCGGGCGCGCTTATGCGCGCGGCCTGCCCCGCGAGCGCTTGCTGTTGGAGACCGACGAGCCTTCTTCGCCGGGCGCGTCCCTTGAAGCCGGTGTCTGGAGAGGGCTTCTTGAGCGCACGTTGGCCGATCTTGCGGGTTTGCGCGACGAATCGGCTGCTGATCTGGGCATGCGGATTGCCGCTACCAGCGCATCGTTGCTTGTGCGTTAGCGCCAGTCCTCTTCGTCGGCGAATTCCCAGCCGAACAGCGCATCGCCTACAAGGCGGAAGTTGAACGGCAGCGGTTTCGCCAGAGCGCCAGAATCGATGCGCTCCGCGATTCCCTCAAGCTCGCTCAGAAGGTCGAAAAACGAGATGTCGTCGAGCGACGGCATGCCTGCCGCTACCTCTTCGGGCGAAATGAGCATGATGTCAAGCATGATGTCCAGATAGCCGTCGAGCTGAGCGTTGCTCTCCTGCAGCGCTTCAACCTGGTTTTCGGGGAAGAGCGACTCTTCGATGCAGTACCAGCCCTTGACGGAGCCGTCGTCTTCGTCCATGAGGTCGCTCAGGACGATGCCGTTGGCTTCCAGGTCATCCACGGTGTAGCACGACATGAGCATCTCGGGCGTGACGACGGGGTCGTCGTTCTCGTCGAGGTCGCTCATCACGTAGACCACCCGTGCGGCAACGCCGTTTTCTCCGATGTCGAGCGACAGCCCGTAGTGGTATCCCGGATTTGCCTGGCGCGTGCCCCAGTACAGTTCGCCGTGGTGCTCCAAAAGCGTTTTGACGGTTGCGGCCATAAGGCCCCCTTTGAATCCGTGCCCGTTACATGCGAGAAGTATAGGGCATCGCGGGGCGGTGGGAGACTGCGCGATTGCAACGGGGCGGATTCGTCATACGCTCGACGCTTCCGCTTGCGTGGTACCATGTTCGCCGACTGAAAGGGGAAGCTATGCCGCTGATTCATTTGGAAGGTTTGGACGACGCGCGCTTGGCGGTGTACTCCGGCATGACGGATGCGCAGCTGCGGGATTGCCCGGACTTTGAGGGCGGCTTGTTCATAGGGGAGTCGCGCAAGGTGATCGAACGGGCGCTCGCCGCCGGCGCGCGCCCGGTTTCGCTGTTCGTGGAAGAATGCTGGCTCGACCAGACGATGCCGCTGATCGATCGGCTGCTGCGGATCGACCCCGAACTTCCGGCGTTCGTGGCAACGCGCGAGCGGTTTCACGCGCTGACCGGCTACCAGGTGACGCGCGGGGCGTTGGCGGCGTTCGAGCGTCCGCCGCTTCCGTCGGTGGAAGATCTGCTGGCCGATGCGCGCCGCGTTGCGGTGCTGGAGGACATCACGAACTACACGAACATCGGCGCCGTGTTCCGCTCCGCCGCCGCGCTCGGCATCGATGCCGTGTTGGTCACGCCTTCGTGCCATGATCCGCTGTACCGTCGTGCGGCGCGCGTGTCCATGGGGACGGTGTTCCAGGTGCCGTGGACGCGCATCGGCAGCGTGCGCGAATGGGCCGTCGAAGGCGTTGCCTTGCTGCACGACCTGGGATTCAAGGCTGCAGCGTTGGCGCTTTCCGACGATTCGATCCCGCTGCACGACGCGCGCCTGCGCGCATGCGAGAAGCTGGCGCTCGTGCTGGGCACCGAAGGCGACGGCCTTGCTCCGGCTACCGTGGCGGCGTGCGACTACACGGTGAAGATCCCCATGGACCACGACGTGGATTCCCTGAACGTGGCCGCTGCCAGCGCCGTTGCCTTTTGGGAGCTGCGCACGAAGTGGCGATAGAGACGAAGCGGCTTTGACGGAGTTGCGTCCCCGTAAGCAGAGTAATCCAGGTTGACAAAGCGTTGCAGACGCGTTCGGTCGGTCATGTGCCGAATGTTGGTAGGGGGCCGGAATCCGTCGCGCGACGTCATGATTGCGGAGGGTTCGTTAAGGATTTGGAAATAAGTTGGTAAGAAAGACTCAAGAGTGCCTGCATAGCCATTAATCTTTCGGCTTCGTAGACTTGTCGTATGCTGGAAGTGCGTTTCCAGGGGGAGAAGACGAGTGTAGGAGGAGCGATGACGGGTTATTTGGAAAAAGCTCGAAGCGCCTGCGAAATTGATCGTAGGAAGTTTGTCCAGGGGAGTTTGGCGGCCACGGCCGCCTTGGCTGCAACGTCTGCTTTGTCGGGTTGCTCGCCCAAGGTTGAGCCTGCAAAGGAGACTGCTTCTCAGCCGAGCGAGCGCAATCTGGTTGAAGGCGAATGGTTGTCTGCTCCATGTTGGCATAACTGCGGAGGCCGTTGCTTTAACAAAGTTCTGGTAAAAGACGGCGTTATCGTACGTCAAAAAACCGATGACGTGCATGAGGATACGTGGGAATATCTTCAGCAGCGCGGTTGTTTGCGGGGGCGTTCTCAGCAGCAGCAGGTGTTTTCGGCTCAGCGCATCAAATATCCTATGAAGCGCAAAAACTGGGAGCCGAACGGGGGTGGCAAGCGCGAGCTGCGCGGCGTTGACGAATGGGAGCGCATCAGCTGGGATGAAGCGCTGGATCTTGTCGCAAGCGAAATAAAGCGCATGTATGCGGACTTCGGGCCGCGCTCGGTGTATATGAACTCGTATGGGACGGGTCCTCTTGGCGGCATTTTGAATCTTATGGGAGGCCATATCAGCAGTCAGGCCACCGACTCCTTCGGATCTTGGTACGCCGGTCCTCTCATGTTGGGTACGACGTACCACACCTACGAGCCGGACTTGTGCTCCACCAATGACCGGTTCGACGTGCTTAATGCGGAGACTGTTGTCCTGTACGGCTGCAATCCGGTATGGGCATCGCCTGGAAACCCTTCGTACGTATTCATGAACGCGAAAAAGGGCGGCACTCAGTTCGTCTATGTGGGTCCCAGCTACAATGTATCTGCGCAGTTGCTCGACGCTCGCTGGATTCGCGTCCGTCCGGGAACCGATACAGCCTTTTTGCTGGCGGTCGCTTACACTATGCTCACTGAAGACAGCGAGTCCAATCCTCTTATCGACTGGGATTTCTTGAATCGCTGCACAGTTGGCTTCGATTCCGATCACATGCCCGCAGATGCGAAAGTGGATGAGAACTTCCGTTCCTATGTTCTGGGCGAGTACGATGGAATTCCCAAGACACCTGAGTGGGCGCATGAAATGTGCGGCACGCCGGTGGAGGATATCCAGTGGTATGCGCGTGAGATGTCGTGCCAAAAGAAGGTTATGATTCTGCACAGCTATGCTGCGGCGCGCTGCAACGGCGCCGAGGATCTTCCTCAGCTGTATTTGACCGTTGGCGCTATGGGCGGTCATATGGGCAAATCTGGGCATGCATGCGGATCCGCCTATCAATACGAGGCGGGCAACAGCGGCTCTTACCTTGTGTCGTGGGGTGCAACAAGCTTGCAGGCCATGGACTCCATGATGAATCCCATTGACGACCTGTTGCCGAGCGCTCAAATCAACCGGGCTATTGTTGAAGGTCGTTACTACTATAGCGGAAACATCGTTGGCCCGAAGATGGCAACGAAGCCGGGCGAGTGGCGAGAGATCGACGTGCGGCTTATTGTCAACCATGGTGCGAACTTCTTCCAGTCTCGCGTTGACGTGAACAAGGCGGTTGAGGCGTATCGCAAAGTCGAAACTGTTATTACGGCAAGCTATGATTTCAATCCTTCCGCGCAGTACAGCGATATCGTTTTGCCCGCAACGACCGCTTGGGAGGTGAAGTGCTCGCTGGTCGACACGGTTATGGCTACGGCGAGCATGTGCCATGGTCGTGAAATGCTCTACTTCCCCAATCAGGTATGCGAGCCTTTGTTTGAGGCGAAAACTGATTACGAGTTAAGCTTGCTTCTTGCTGAAAAGCTCGGTCTTCCTAAAGAAAAGCTCTTCGCAGGAACCCCTGCTCAGATGTTCCTAGTGGCCATCAAGGGTGCGACGGTTGTGGGCGAAGATGGCGTAACGCCCGAACCGCTCGTAACCATTGACGACGAGGGCCTTGCATACTACAAAGAGCGCTTCGGGGATGCTACGTGCGAGCACCAGAAAGGTCGCATTACGATCAAGGAGTTTGCCGAGCGTGGAGGCTATCAGGTTGAGCGCAAGCAGGGCGACAACTATGGCTTTATTGCCTACGAAGCCTTCCGCAACGATCCGGAAAACAATCCACGCGAATCGGCAAGCGGTAAGCTCGAGATCTATTGCCAGGCGAAGGCTGACTCCTACAACATGGTTGGGTATATGGACGAAGAGTACAAACCATACCCAACGTATCACAAGCCTGTCGATGGTTACGAAGCTTCGTTCTCTGATTGGGGAAGCAAGGCGAAGGGCGAGTATCCGTTCCAAATGTTCACCCCCCATTATCTGCGTCGCGCTCATACAGTGTTCGAGAACCTACCTTGGGTGCGTGAAGCATTTGTTAACCCGGTGTTTATCAATGCTTCTGACGCTGCTGAAAAGGGTATTTCGGACGGCGATACGGTGCTCGTGTACAACCAGTACGGAAAAGTACTGCGCAATGCTACCGTGCTCGAGTCGATTATGCCTGGTTGCATCGCTCTTCCGCACGGCGGATGGCCGAAGATCGACCCGAAGACGGGCATCGATCATGGCGGCAATGAGAACGTTCTGACTGGCAGTGTGGAATCGCCTCAGCCTATGCTTGGTTCGTACAACACCGTTTTGGTGAACTATGAGAAATGGACGGAAGAGGCGCTTAAGCCTGACAGCGAGACGGATCCCTGCAACATGCCGGCGCTGGATTAAGGAAGGGAGATAGCAATGACCAAACAGGGATTCTATTTTGATCTCACGAGCTGCTCGGGCTGTCGTACGTGCCAAGTAGCATGCAAAGATAAAAATGCTCTTGGCGTGGGTACGCTGTTCAGGCATGTTCATACGTTTGAAACGGGAGCATATCCCGAGGCTCGTCTATATAGCTTCGCTGCCACCTGCAACCACTGCATGAATCCTGCCTGCGTCGAGGCGTGTCCTAATAGTGCCATGTACATTGATGAAGAAGATGGCACCGTCCAGCATGACGACAGCAAGTGCATCGGGTGCCAGTACTGCGTTAAAGCGTGTCCCTACGGCGTGCCTCAATATATTGAGGAGAGCAAGCTCACGCACAAGTGCGACGGCTGCATTCAGTTGCGCAAAAATGGCGAAGTCCCGGCATGCGTCGCCGCATGTCCGATGCGCGCCATTGAATTTGGCTCTTATGATGAGCTTCTGGCTGCGCATCCGGAAGCCGTGAGCGATGTTGCCGTTCTGCCGAACTCGGCTGAAACCAGCCCTTGCACCTTGATCAATCCGAAGCCGGCCGCTTTGGAGCAGGATTATCGACCTGTTTCTCTGTAGCGCGCCATCCATGTACGGGCCGCGGTGTAAACCCTCCCTCGCACCGCGGCCCCTTGAGGGGGTATCATGAATAACGACGATGCTGTAGCGGTTGTCCTTGCAAATCGCTGCTTTTTGTACCGCTATCTGTGGCGTTTATTTGCATTCGAACCCGATGAAGGTTTGCTTTCCACGGTGCAAAGTGATCGGGTGCGCGAAGCGCTCGATCTAGCTGATTCCGATGATTCGCGTCTTGTCGATGGACATCGCCTCTTGCTGGAGCTTCTCGAAGATCAAGATGTGGATGCATTGAAGAGCGAATACGTGAAGTTGTTCATCGGGCCGGGCGAGATTCCTGCACCGCTTTGGGAGTCGGTGTATGTTGTCGGAGAGGATTTGCTGTTCCAGCAAAGCACGCTTGATGTCCGAGAAGCGTATCGTGCTGCTGGTTTTCAGGCCGCGGGGTATCCCCATGAAGCGGATGACCATGTGGGAATCGAGTTGGATTTTATGGCAACGCTTGCCGAAAAAACGCTTGAGGCGTGGAATGCGGGCAATCGAGACGAAATGGCCGATATGCTCTTGACCCAGGATCGCTTCCTTGAGGAGCACCTGCATGCATGGCTGCCTGCATTCGTCGATCGATTGAATAGCCGCGCACCTCATGGCGTAAGCCGGTTTTACCCAAGTGCTGCGGCTCTGACTCGCGAAGTCTGCTTCAGCGATGGCGATATCCTGAAAGAGCTCATTGCCGTGATTGACGCATAGTCCACCGGGGCGTGGTTGTTTCATCCTATAATGAAGGCCGCTCAAAGGGGGAGGGGCTGGAGTGAGAAACATCAAACTGAAGACAAAATTCTCAGTGCTTATGGTGGTGCTGTTTGCGCTTTTTCTAGGCGTTAATCTAGTTTGGACATCACATGCTCAGCGCGTGCAAACGGAAACGGAACTGCGAGAGAAAGGGCAGGTTCTCTCGCAGCAGATGTCGGCAGTGTGGGACTTCATGTCTTCCAACCAGGACAAATTCGAGTCCACGGCTTATTCGAAAAACGGTGTATACCAGGGGCTTCATTGCGCTATTGCGGGAAGAAGCATTGGAAAACTATTCACGATAGAATCGGGATACGAGACTCGATTCGTTAATTTCAATCCTCGCAATCAAGAGGATCAGCCCGATGCATTTGAGCAAAAGGCTCTGACGGCCTTCAATGAGAAGCCAGATACCAAGGAGTATTACGCGGTTACCGAATATAAAGGTCGTGAAGTGTTTCGCTACCTTGCCCCCATGAAGATAGAGCGCAGCTGTCTTGAGTGCCATGGCGGTCCTAAGGGTGAGATCGATGTGACTGGCTATCCTAAAGAAGGATGGGAAATCGATGATATCGGCGGTGCTATCAGCATTGTCATACCTATGGATATGTACGCCGCCGCTTCGCGTGAAAACATCGTGCAGGATGTGCTCTTCTTCGTCGGCCTTTTAATAGCATGTTTGGCTATTGTGTACGTGGCGCTTTCCCATTTGGTCATACGCCCATTGCAGCGCTTTCGCGGTGGAGTGGCCCGCATTCAGGAAGGCGATCTTGATGTGCAGCTTACCGACGCGGAATCTTCCTTGGAATTGAATACGCTTGTCGGGGAATTTAACACAATGGCTCATGAGCTTTCCGATCTCTATGAAGGATTAGAGTCGCAGGTAAGCGAGCGTACGGCGCAGTTGGCTCGGGCTAACGAAGTGTTGAAGGATCATCGCGTGCAGCTTGAGCGGGCTAACGATCGATTGCGAGACGACAACCGCTACAAGTCGGAGTTTCTTGCCATGATGAGCCATGAGCTTCGAACGCCGCTCACGTCCATCATCGCCTTCACCGAACTTTTGAACAAAGAACGTGATCCTTTGGATGAAAGGGAGGCCGAAACGCGGCGTGAAATAGAAGCGAACAGTCGGGCGCTGCTTCTTATGATTAACGACATTTTGGAAATGAGCAGACTTGACGCTGGAAGAATCCTGATGAGTACGGAGATGGTGGATCTTGGGGATGTCGTTGGCATGGTTCAAGCCGTCGTTCAACCGTTGGCGAACCACAAAGCCATTCGTTTTGCGTGCCAAATTGATCCGGACGTTCCTTTGGTTCGGGCTGATTTTGATAAAATGCGCCATGTCCTTGAAAATCTGTGCGGAAACGCTGTGAAGTTCACGCACGAGGAAGGCTCTGTGGATCTGCATATCGGCCACCATCCAGAGTGCGATCAGGTGTGGATCGAAGTTGCCGACACGGGAATCGGTATCGCGGAGAAAGACCAGGAGCGTATTTTCGAGAGATTCGTGCAGGCGGATTCATCGGCTTCGCGACGCTATAACGGAACGGGCCTGGGGCTGGCCCTTGCGAAGGAATATGTTGAGATGCACGAGGGGACTATATCGGTCGAGAGCGCACTGGGCGAAGGGAGCGTGTTCGTCGTGCGTATACCGGTAGGGGGAACAGGGGAATGAACGTGGTTGCCAATTCGAAAATCATGCTCATTGATGATGACGAAGGCTTGCATGTCCTCATGAGGCGCGTCGTCGAAGAGGCGGGCTATGCTTTTTGCGCTGCGTTTGACGGGGAGAGCGGCTTGGCCATGCTTGCTACGGAGAAGCCTGATCTGCTGTTGCTCGATGTGATGATGCCGGGAATGAACGGTTTCGACGTGTGCTTGCGCATGCGCGAGGCAGGGCGACGCATCCCCATTGTTTTCCTATCGGCAAAAGGCGATATCGTCGATAAGAGCATTGGCTTCAAGGCGGGTGGCGATGATTACGTGGTGAAGCCGTTCAGTTCCGATGAGCTGTTGCTGCGCATCGAGGCGCACCTGCGTCGGCATCGCGACGATCTGTCGTTTGCGAAAGCCGTCAGTCGCGAGGGGAGCAATTGCACGGGGGACCTGGAGATCCTGTTCAACCAATACGAGGTGCGCTTGCGAGGACGGCGGGTCGAATTGACCGCAAAGGAATTCGAGATACTGGCTTTGCTGGCCGCCAGTCCAGGGCAGGTTTTTACGCGAGGCCAGATCTACGAACATATTTGGGGCGCGGATAGCGAGGTGGATGAGAGCAGCATCACCGTGTTCATGCGCAAGATTCGCGAAAAGATCGAGGACAACCCATCTCAGCCAAAGTACCTCCTTACGGTTTGGCGCGTTGGCTATAAATTTGCCGAACGGGTGTAGGCAAGGGTACGGCTGCGGGGTGGGTGAGACCGGGGGCGGAGCACCCCCCGGTATCTGCCTTGCTCCCTGCCCCGGATTCAGTCCAGATCCAGCTCTGCGATGACGTCCTTCAGCTTGGCGGCGGATGCTTGCAGGGCGGCGAGCTCCTCCTCGTTGATGGGTGCGGGCACGCGATACTCGATGCCGTCTTTGCCTACGACGGCGGGCAGGCTCAGAACCACGTCGTCCAAGCCGTATTCTCCGCCGTTTTGGTAGTTCGATACGGGAAGGATAGGCTTCTCGTCGCGCACGATGGCCTCGCAGATGCGCTTGACCGCCATGGCGATGCCGTAATACGTGGCCTTTTTCTTCGCGATGATCTCGTAGGCGCTGTTCTTCACGTCCTCTGCGATGCGCTGCATGGACTCCTCATGCTCGAAATGGCCGCGCATCTCGCAGAAGTCGTTCACGGGAATGCCCGAGACGTTCGCCAGGCTCCAGACGGCGATCTCGCTGTCGCCGTGCTCGCCGATGATGCGGGCGTGCACGTTGCGCGGGTCCACGCCCAAGTGCTCGCCCAGGATGTTCTTGAAGCGCGCGGTATCGAGCACCGTGCCGGATCCTATCACGCGATCCTCGGGAAGGCCGGAGAGCTTCAAGGCCACGTAGGTGAGGATGTCCACCGGGTTCGACACCACCAAAAGGATGCCGCCGAAGCCTCGCTTCGCTATTTCGGGAATAATGGACTTGAAGATCCCCACGTTCTTGTGTACCAGGTCAAGTCGCGTTTCGCCAGGTTGTTGGTTGGCTCCGGCCGTAACCACGACGATGGCCGCGTCGGCAAGGTCGTCGTAGTCGCCGGCGTAGATGTTCATGGGGCTGGCGAAGGGCATGCCGTGGCTGATGTCGAGCGCTTCGCCTTCGGCCCGATTGCGGTCGACGTCGACCAGCACCATTTCCGAGAACAAACCGCTTTGCATCAGCGTGAAGGCCGTGGCCGACCCCACGAACCCGCATCCTATGATGGCGACCTTGCGGCCGTCGACCGATTTTTTCATACTGCGACCTTTCCCAAGCGCGATTCTATGGTTTACGCGACCCTACTGGAACCCCTAGCGTTCGTCAAGACCGCGCATCGAGGAAGGACGAAGTATGCCCAAGATCGTTATGATCGACAGCGATTTCGAGAACATGGACTTCGAGGAGCGCATGGCGCGCGATGCGGGCGTGGACTTCGCGTGCTTTGATTCGCGCGGGCCCGAGGACGTCGCTCGCCTTGCGGCCGACGCGGACGGGATAGTCACTTCGTACAGCACGTTGACGCGCGCGACGTTCGAGAAGCTTCCTCGGCTGCGCGTGGTCAGCCGCACGGGCGTGGGCTACGACGCCATCGATGTGGAGGCGGCGACGGAGCGTGGCGTTGCGGTATGCACTGCTCCCGGATACGGCACCGAGGTGGTGTCCGATCATGCGATATCCCTGGCCTTATGCGTCCTTCGTCGACTGAACGAAATCGATGCGGACATGCGTGCGGGCGTATGGGACTATGCGCGGCGCCGTCCTTTAGGCCAGGTGCGCGGCCGGGTGTTCGGCGTGGTGGGCATGGGCGATATAGGTCGTGCCACCGCGCGCAAGGCTGCCGGGCTGGGTTTTCACGTGGCGTGCTGGTCGCGTTCGCTGGTGCCGGGTCGGCGTACGCCGGAGGGTTACGATATCGTGCCGCTCGATGAATTGCTGGAGTCCTCGGATGTGGTCAGCCTTCATGTTGCCCTTACGCCCGAGACCCATCATCTTGTGAACGGCGATCGTTTGGCCCGCATGAAGGACGACGCCGTAGTGGTGAACACGGCGCGCGGCGCGGTGGTGGATACTTTGGCCTTGGCGTCGGCGCTTGAGGCGGGGAAGCTGTGGGGCGCCGGCATCGACGTGTACGAAGGGGAGCCGGTCGATTTCGACCATCCGTTGTTGCGCGCTCCCCATACCGTGCTCACGTCGCATGCGGCGTACTGGTCCGAGGAATCCGGGCTAGAGCTGCGTACGCGCACCATGCGCAGCGCGATCGACGTGGTGCTGGGTCGGCGTCCGGTCGACTGCTTGAATTTCTCCGTGTTCGACTAAGGCGGCTCGGGCGGGCGGATCGGCGCCGTTTTCCGGCGATTTCATGTCTCTGCGCAGATTCGTCCTCTGGTATTCTGCTTGTTCGAGTACTTTTAAGCATTACCGAAATGACATGTCGAGCGAATCATTGCATCGAATGTGGGGGATGGACGTGACCGCATTATCGATTGCGCCGAAGTCGAAAGACGACGCGCGTATCGCCCAACAGCTGAACAGGCACGAACGACGGGTGGAGGCGTCTCCGCCGGGGATGTGCCCGCTTGCCGCCCAATTGTCGCTTCTGCGCGACGGCGCTCTGCAAACGTGCGGCAAGTGCGTTCCGTGCCGCGACGGCTTGCCGCAGCTTGCCGCGTTGCTCGAGCGCGTGGTGGCGTGCGACGCCGACGCCGGGACGTTGGAACGACTGCGCGCGTTGGCCTGTATGGTGCGCGATACGGCAGACTGCGCCATCGGCTATGAAGCCGCCAATGCGCTGCTCGAGGGCATGGACGCGTTCGCTGCGGAATACGAAAGCCATGTGGAGCGGGGGTGCTGCCAAGCGGGCGTGGGCCAGTCGGTTCCCTGCGAAACGCTCTGCCCCGCGCACGTGAACGTTCCCGCCTACATTGCGCTGGTGGCCGAAGGCGACTACGCCGGTGCCGTGCAGATGGTTCGCAAGGACAATCCGTTCCCCACGGCGTGCGCGCTCGTGTGCGAGCATCCGTGCGAGGAGCGCTGTCGCCGCACGCTCATCGACGCGCCCCTCAACATTCGCGGCATCAAGAAGTTCGCCGTTGATCAGGCTCCCGCCGATACCGTTGCCGTGCCGCCGCGCAGCGTTGACACGGCGCGTACCGTTGCCGTCATCGGCGGCGGGCCGAGTGGCTTGACCTGCGCGTACTTCTGCGCGCTCATGGGGCATCGCGTGACGGTGTTCGAAGAGCGCGAGCAGCTGGGGGGCATGTTGCGCTACGGGATCCCCGCGTATCGCTTCCCGCGCGAGCGGCTGGACGAGGACATCCGCGGCATCATGAACGCCGGCACCATCACCGCGCGCTGCGGCGAGTCCATCGGCTTGACCGAGATGCGCGAGATCGCGGACACCTACCATGCCGTGTACGTGGCCATCGGCGCCCAAACGGGCAAGAGCCTGCGCATCGAGGGCGCGGATGCCGAAGGCGTGATGTCGGCCGTCGATATGCTGGGCCGCATCGGCGACGGCGACTATCCTGATTTCTCGGGCAAGAGCGTGGTCGTGGTGGGCGGCGGCAACGTGGCCATGGACTGCGCGCGCACGGCGGTTCGCGCAGGCGCCGACGACGTGTCGGTGGTGTACCGCCGTCGCAAGGAAGACATGACCGCTTTGCCCATCGAAGTTGAGAGCGCTATCGCCGAGGGCGTCGAGATGATCGTCCTGGAGGCGCCCGTGGCCGTCGAGAAGGACGCGGAAGGGCGATGCGCGGCGCTTGTCACCCAACCGCAGATGATCGGCGCGGTGCGCGGCGGTCGACCCGCGCCCGTGGCCGCGAACAAGCCCGAGCGCCGCATCGAGGCCGATATCGTGCTGATCGCGGTGGGGCAGAACGTGGTGTCGGCGCCGTTCGAGGAGTTCGGCATGGCGACCACCTGGGGTTGCTTCAACGCCGATGAGCGCTTGCGCGCCGAGGGCTTCGACAACGTGTTCGTGGGCGGCGATTGCCAGACGGGACCCGCGACGGCCATTCGCGCCATCGGAGCGGGCAAGGTCGCCGCGCGCAACATCGACGAGTTCTTGGGCTACAGCCATAAGCTGCGCTGCGACGTGGAGGTTCCCGTTGCGCGTCCGAACGACCGTACGCCCAAGGGGCGCGTGGAGATAACCGAACGTCCGGCTCGCGAACGCAAACGCGATTTCCAAGGAGTCGAGATTGAGATGAGCCGCGAAGAAGCCGTGCAGGAGTGCGGGCGCTGCCTGCGCTGCGACTGCTTCGGACCGGGAACGTTGGAAGGGGGCCGGGTTCAGTATGCCTAGCATCACGATCAATGGGAGCGCTGTGCAGGTGCGCGAGGGGGCGACCGTTTTGGACGCTGCGCGCGAGGCGGGCGTGCGCGTTCCCACACTGTGCTATTTGAAGAGGTCGGGAGCCGTTTCGTCGTGCCGCGTGTGCGTGGTGGACGTGGAGGGCTTGGACCATCCGGTTCCCGCATGCTCGACGCCCGTGCAAGACGGCATGGTCGTGACCACGGATTCGCCGCGCGTGGAGGCGTACCGTCGCGTCGCGCTCGATCTCATCATCGCCGATCATGGGCTTGATTCGACGCACTACTGCTTCTCGTGCGACAAGAACGGCGCGTGCGAGCTGCAGGCGCTTTGCCGCGAGTACGGCGTGCTGGAGTCTTCCTTCGAGGTTGCGCAGAAGCGCGAGCCCGTGCTGGATGCCAATCCGTTTCTTTCGCACGATCCCAACCTGTGCATTCGTTGCCAGCGTTGCGTGGGCGCGTGCAACAGCGCTGCGCGCAATCATACGTTGCAAGCGGGGAAGCGCGGGGTCCGCACGGTTATCGAGGCGCCTTTCGGAGCCGATTGGCGCATGACCGATTGCGAGTCGTGCGGCACGTGCGCGCAGGCTTGCCCGACCGGGGCCCTCACGGAGAAGCGCCGCGCGACGTACCGCTCATGGGAGACGAATCGCGTGCGCACCACGTGCCCGCATTGCGGCGTGGGATGCCAGCTCGACTTGGTGGTGAAAGACGGGCGCATCGTGGATGCGGAGGGAGCGCCCGGTCCCTCGAACAACGGCCTTCTGTGCGTGAAGGGGCGCTCGGCCAGCTTCGACTTCGTCGATGCGCCCGATCGCTTGCGCACGCCGCTTGTCAAGAATCGCGAAACAGGCGAATTCGAACCTGCTACCTGGGATGACGCGCTTGATCTGGTGGCTCGTCGCTTCACGGAGCTGCGCGACGAGCACGGGGGAGCCTCCCTTGCGGCGTTCGCCTGTTCGCGTTCCACGAACGAGGACATCTACCTGTTCCAGAAGATGGCTCGAACGGCGCTGCAGACGAACAACGTCGACTGCTGCGCGCGTGTTTGACACGCTCCCACGGTTGCCGGTCTGGCAACCATGCTTGGTTCGGGAGCGATGACGAACTCAATTGAAGACGTGGTGAACGAAGCCGACGTGATCATGCTGGTGGGGTCGAACCCCGAAGAGGCTCATCCGGTCATCGGCATGCAGATACGCGCCGCGGTGGAGCGCGGGTGCCGCTTGATCGTGGTGGATCCGCGCGACATCGGGCTGGCCGCGCAGGCGGACATTCACTTGAAGCTGCGCCCGGGTACCAACGTGGCTTTCGCCAACTGCATGGTGAACGTGATCCTGCGCGAAGGCCTCTACGATGCGGATTTCGTGGAGGAGCGCACGGAAGGCGTGGAGATCATGTCCGCAACGGTGCGCGATTACGTGCCGGAGCGCGTGGAGGACATCTGCGGCGTCGACCAACGCGATCTGGTGGCTGCGGCCAAGATGTACGGCAAGGCCCGCGTGGCCGCCATCGTGTACTGCTTGGGCGTGACGGAGCACTCCACCGGCACCGACGGCGTGATGGCGCTGTCAAACATCGCCATGATCACGGGAAACTTGGGCAAGCGCGGCGGCGGCGTGAATCCGTTGCGCGGTCAGAACAACGTGCAGGGCGCGTGCGACATGGGCGCCGGACCCGACGATCTGCCGGGGTATCAGAAGGTGGCCGATCCCGAGGTGGTGCGTCGCTTCGAACGCGCGTGGGGCACCAGCTTGCCGCGCGAGCGCGGCGTGAAGGCAACCGAGTGCTTCCCGTCCATGATCGAGGGCGGCATCAAGGGGCTGTTTTTGTTCGGCGAGGATCCTGTGCGCACCGATCCCGACACGGGGCACGTGATTCGCGCGCTGGAGTCGCTGGACTTCTTCGTGGTGGACGACCTGTTCATGACCGAGACGGCGAAGTACGCCGACGTGATTCTGCCCGGTTGCAGCTACGCTGAGAAGGAAGGCACGTTCACGAACACCGAGCGTCGCGTGCAGCGCGTGCGCAAGGCGGTGGACGTTTTGGCGGGCGCGCGTCCGGATACCGAGATATTCACCGAGGTCATGAACCGGATGGGGTATGTTCAGCCTTGCCTGACGCCGGCTGAGATCATGGACGAGGTGGCGTCCGTCACGCCCACGTACGGCGGCATGAGCCACGAGCGCCTTGACGGCGAGGGCGTTGCCGGGCGCGGTTTGCAATGGCCGTGCCCGAACGAAGATCACCCGGGTACGCCCATTCTGCATGTGAGCGAGTTTTCGCAGGGCGTGGGGTCGTTCTCCACGCCAAGCTACCAGCCTTCGGTGGAGCTGCCCGATGCGGAGTATCCGCTCATGCTTACTACCGGGCGCATTCTGTACCAGTACAACGCCTGCGCGATGACTGCTCGCGCGCAGGGCGTGAACGAGGTTGCGGATCGTTCGTTCATCGAGCTGCACGAATGCGATGCGGAGGCTTTGGGCGTGTCCGACGGGGACCGCGTGTGCGTGTCGTCGCGTCGTGGCCAGATCGAGACGACGGCGCGCGTATCGGGCAAGACCAACCCGGGTGAAACGTGGATGCCGTTCCATTTCCAGGACGGCAACAGCAACTGGCTGACCATCGCCGCGCTCGACCGCGTGTCGAAGGCGCCCGAGTACAAGGTGTGCGCCATTCGGGTGGAGAAGGCGTAGGAGCGGACGGGCGCGAATCGACACCTATGGCAATGCGTCGGGAATACCCTCCGAAAGCGCGCTTTCGGAGGGTATTCCCGACAACGTTTCCAATTCGTTTCAGCACGATGGGGCTTTCTTGGAGTCGCATTGCGTTCGTTGACGACGTTGGTTGCGGTCGTCCATCATGGGCTCATACATTCAATGCATGGGTACAAACGAGTGCAAGGAGCGACATATGACGAAAACGCGCATCGGCATTTTGGGGTACGGCAATCTGGGCAGGGGCGTGGAGCTTTCCTGTCGGCAAAACGACGATCTTGAGCTGGTCGCTCTATTCACTCGACGCAACCCTGCTTCCGTGAAGCCTTTGACCGAGGGTGTTGCGGTGTACTCCGCTGATGACCTGGCAGCGCACGTAAACGATGTAGACGTCCTTATCCTGTGCGGCGGCAGCGCGCGCGACCTGCCCGAGCAGACGCCGGCGTACGCCGGGTTGTTCAACGTGGTGGACTCCTTTGACACGCACGCGAACATCCCCGCGCATTTTGCGAACGTGGATGCGGCGGCAAAGGAAGGCGGCAAGGTCGCCGTCATTTCCGCCGGTTGGGATCCGGGCATGTTCTCGCTTGCGCGTCTGTACGCGAACTGCATTCTGCCCGAAGGCGCCGACTACACGTTCTGGGGCCGCGGCGTTTCCCAGGGTCATAGCGATGCGATTCGTCGCATCGAGGGCGTGGCCGACGCTCGTCAGTACACGGTTCCCGTTCCTGCGGCGCTCGATTCCGTTCGCGCCGGTCGGAATCCTCAGTTGACCACGCGCGAGAAGCATACGCGCGAGTGCTTCGTGGTGGCCGAGGAAGGCGCCGATCTGGCAGCCATCGAAAAGGCCATCGTCGAAATGCCGAACTACTTTGCCGACTACGACACCACGGTCATGTTTATCTCGCAGGAAGAGCTTGATCGTGACCATGCGGGCATTCCCCACGGCGGTTCGGTGATCCGTTCGGGCTTGACCGGCGAAAACGGCGAGCATCGCCATGTGGTCGAGTTCTCGCTGAAGCTGGATTCCAACCCCGAGTTCACGGGCAGCGTGCTCACGGCCTGCGCCCGTGCGGCGCATCGCCTGAGCCGCGAAGGCCAGACGGGCTGCAAGACGATGTTCGACATTGCCCCGGCGTACCTGTCCTCCAAAAGCGGCGAGGAACTGCGCGCTGAAATGCTGTAGCCGTTAAACGTTATGCATGGAAAGGCCCTGCCGTTTATTCAAAGCGGCAGGGCCTTTTTTTTGCGATAGTTTTGGGGCGCGCTTGTATACTGGGGTTTGAAGACATGGCTGAAAAAGGAGCGTGCATGGCCGTCAACCGCCAGAAGCTGAAGCTGCTGTATCTCATGAAGATGCTTCAAGATGAAACCGATGACGAGCGCGGCCTTACTATGGCCGAGATCCTCGAGCGGCTAGGGGCGCTCGGTATTTCGGCCGAGCGCAAGTCGGTGTACCGCGACATCGAGGCGTTGCGTGCTTTCGGCATGGACATACGCACGCGGCGTTGCGCCCCGGTCGAGTACGCGTTGGCTTCGCGAGATTTCACGCTTTCGGAACTTGCCTTGTTGGTGGACGCAGTGCAAAGCTCGCGCTTCCTGACGCAGCGCATGAGCGACAAGCTGGTTCGCAGCGTGAAGCGGTTGGCTCCCGAACGCCAGCGGGCGCTTCTGACCAGGCGCTTGCATGTTGAGGGTCGCATCAAGATGCAGAACGAGTCGGTGCTGGCCAACGTGGATCAGCTTCAGCGCGCTATGGCGCAGCGTTGCAAAGTGTCGTTTCTCTACTTCAAGTACGATGCGCAAAAGCGCCGGGTTCGGCAGCGCAACGGTCGGCGCTACGAGGAGACTCCCGTGCAGCTGGTGTACGCAGACGGCTATTACTACCTGGTGGCATACAACGAGAAGCACGACGGGTTTCCTCATTACCGAGTGGACCGTATGGAGCATATCGCTCTGCTTGACGAGCCTGCTTCGCGCAACGACCGCATTGCCACGTTCGATGCGGGGAAGCTGGAGCAGCGGGCGTTCGGCATGTACGGAGGCGAGCCGGTTTCCGCAACGCTTTTGGTATCCGGCGAAGCCATGGGCGGCGTGATCGACCGATTCGGCGAAGACGTTCCCGTCACATCGGCGGGGGAGGATCATGCGCGCGTGCACGTGGCCGTTGTCGAGAGTCCGGCGTTTTTCGGTTGGGTAGCCCAGTTCGGCAGTCGGGTGCGCATCGAAAAGCCCGCGGCGCTTGCGAATGCGTATCGCGATTACTTGAAGAACATCCTCGACGCATACGAATAGGATCGCTCGGAGTCGATGCCGAAGCTGCTCATGCGCAGCCATCCTCCATCGTCCAGATGGGCCTCAAGGGCCAGGAGGCGTTTTCTTCCATCGGTTTCGAACGCGAATCGCTCCACCGTGCGCCCTAATGCGTAGGAGCAGGGCCGGACGCTTCTCCAGAAGAAGGGCTGCGATGCGCGCGAACCGTTTTCCAAGCGGCTGTGTGACCCGAAGGTTGCAATGGGCGAGTCGGTCTCGACACGGCCGCGGTGGATGGCTATGAGCGGGCTATGCATGGCAAATGCGGTGATGTCGCAAGTGTCGAGCCTGATCATGGTGGGTGCGTCGGCCAGCCAGCATGCTTCCTGTTCGTCCCATATGGAAAGCACGTCGACGATGCGCGATCCCGTTGCGCTGCGGACAGCCTGCATGCTTTCGCGCGAGAGGCGACGAGCATCGCCGCTCCAGCGTCGGTACAGGCTTGCGAAGACGGCCGCCGCATCTGCGGAGGCCGGGCGAAGCGATGGTCGAGACTGCGATTGCAACGGTGCCAAAGTGTCCTTCACGGTATCCTCCTTCCTTTAGGGCATCATGGCTGCGATTGCCGCCAGGGAGAACAGGATTCCCGCGCCTGCCGCCATAGTGCGCTCGCCTGATGACAGGTTGTAGCCGACGCCTTGCATTCCCTGAAGGAGACGCGGCTTCGCTGCGGTGTCATTTCGGGCGGTGCTGCGTCGGTCGATACGCTCGCTCGAGGGCTCATGCTTCGCAATGCCGTGCTGGTTTCGCGCGTGAAGCGCTTGCTTGCGGCCAGGGTAGAGGCCGCCGGCTATCGCGCGGATTTCCGGGTTCGCTGCTGAGGTCTGCGCATGCGAGGCGCGCGCGGTTGTGCGGGAGGAACGGTCGGTATCGATATGCCGGGCTGCGATGGCTGCGGTGCTCATGGGGCCTCCTTGCTTTGGATCTGGCGAGTATGCTGCGCAGTGTACCGGAGAAGGGGTGAGTTATGAGTACCACTATTGGTACAATTGTTGAATAAAATGGGAGAATGAAAAAAGAACCGCCGAAGCGGTTCTTTTCGTCGAGCAAGCGTTGTCGAAAAAGGCTATTCCTTGCCGTTCCAGCAGTAGGTGCATACCTGGTCGCGATCGATGCCGATGGCTTCCAGCATACCGTCAAGCGACTGGTAACCCAGCGAATCGAAGCCCATCTGCTCGCAGATTGCGTGCAGCATGCACTGGCCGCGCTCGGTGGAGCTGTCGGCGTATTCCTCCAGGTGTTCCTGGCCTTCGTCGCCTTCGAGCTGCTGCACTACGCGGCGCGCGATCAGGTCCATCTCGGACTTGCTGCTTGAGAAGCTCAGATACTTGCAGCTGAACATGATGGGCGGACAAGCCGAGCGCATGTGCACCTCGGACGCGCCGCATTCGTACAGGAAGTCCACCGTTTCGTGCAGCTGGGTGCCGCGTACGATGGAATCGTCCACGAACAGCAGCTTCTTGTCGCGGATAAGCTCGGGGATATGGATCTGCTTCATTTTGGCCACGCGGTTGCGAACCTCTTGGTTGCTGGGCATGAACGAACGCGCCCACGTGGGCGTGTACTTGATGAACGGGCGGGCGAACGGCGTCTTGCACTCCGTTGCGTATCCGATGGCATGCGGTACGCCGGAATCGGGCACGCCCGCCACGTAGTCCAGGTCGGGCAGGGTGCCGGCGGCGGCTTCGTTGCGCGCCATGACGGCACCGTTGCGGTAGCGCATGACCTCGACGTTCACGCCTTCGTAATTCGAGTTGGGGTAGCCGTAGTACACCCACAGAAACGCGCAGATCTTCATCTTGTCGCCTGCGGGGGCGATGGTCTGGTATCCGTCGGCGTCGATGCGCACGATTTCGCCGGGGCCCAGCTCGTATTCGTCGTCGTAGCCCAGCTTGTGGTACGCGAACGACTCGAACGAGATGCAGAACCCGTCGTCGTTCTTGCCGATGAGCACGGGGAGGCGTCCCACCTTGTCGCGCGCTGCGATGATGCGGCCGTCCTCGGTCATGATCAGCAAGGTGAGCGATCCCTCGATCGCATCTTGCGCATGCTTGATGCCCGAGACGAAGTCGTCTTTCTGGTTGATGAGCGCAGCCACCAGCTCGGTGGTGTTGACGGCGCCGGAGCTCATGGCCATGAACTGGCGGTTGCCGTCGGTGAAGTAGGATTCCACCAGCTGTTCGGCATTGTTGATGGCGCCTACGGTGGTGATGCCGAAGGTGCCCAGATGCGACCGCACCAGAAGCGGCTGCGGGTCGGTGTCGCTGATGCAGCCGATGCCGCTGCATCCGTGGAAGCCAGGAAGATCGTCTTCGAAGCGCGTGCGAAACGGCGTGTTCTCGATCGAGTGGATTTCGCGCTGGAAGCCCTCGTCGTCGTGGAAGATCATGCCTGCGCGCCGCGTCCCCAAGTGAGAGTGGTAGTCCACGCCAAAAAACACGTCCAGCACCACATCATGATGTGATGCAGCCCCGAAGAATCCGCCCATTATGTACCTTTCGTCTTGCCCTGCCGCCTCGTCCTGCAAAAGCATCAGTATAAAGCTCCTGAAGCCTTGCAAGGTCGAGGTCGTGGGACGATTCGCGGTTTCTGCATGAGAAGCGCGGGCAGCGGCGGCGCCGTCGACTTTATGAAGTCGCATCTAAGGCCGCGCGCAGGGCCGAAGGGGCGTGCGGTGCGCTCTTTCGAGCTGACGGCTTTGGGTGCAGCTGGGGGCTTGATGGAATTTTCGAGCGGAGCGTTCGCGCTTGCGTGGAGGCAGGTACTGTTGTTTCGTTCAAAGGATTCGAGGGAAAGCGTGCGCATGAAGAAGATTTTGATGATTGCAACCGGGGGCACCATCGCTTCAGCCGAGGATGGCTGCGGACTTGCCCCGTCGCTGACCGGCGAGGAGCTTGCTCGGTTCGTGCCGCAGGTGGAGGGCTTGTGCGCGTTGGACGTGGTGCAGCCTATGAACATCGACAGCACGAACATGCGACCTGCTGATTGGATGCTCGTTCGCGACGAAATCGCGCGTGCCTACGATGCGTACGACGGGTTCGTGGTGCTGCACGGCACCGACACCATGGCGTATACGGCAGCGGCGCTTTCGTACCTGATCCAGGGGAGCGGAAAGCCCATTGTGCTGACCGGTTCGCAACAGCCCATGGGCAGTCCGTTCACCGACGCGAAACTCAACGTGTACCAAAGCTTGCTGTACGCGCTTGACGATCGATCATGCGACGTGTCCGTTGCGTTCGGCGGCTCGGTGATCGCGGGTACTCGCGCGCGCAAGCAGCGCACCATGAGCTTCAACGCGTTTACGAGCGTTAATTTTCCCGAGATAGCCCTCATCAGGAACGATCGTGTGATCCGGGCGGCCTCGCCCGTTCGATGCGCGGACGAGGGGTCGCTTCGTCTGTTCGATCGCCTGAACGAGCGCGTGTTCGTTCTCAAATTGACGCCGGGAATGAGCCCAAGCGTGTTCGAACTTTTGGAGCGCGACTACGATGCGGTGATCGTGGAGACGTTCGGTATTGGGGGAATTCCTGCGTACCACGACTTCCATCAGGCGCTTTTCGACTGGGTCGATGCCGGGAAAACCCTGGTGATGACCACGCAGGTGCCCGAAGAGGGGTGCGATTTGGGCGTGTACGAAGTGGGACGAGCCTTTGCCGACCATCCCGGCATTCTCAAGGGCGGCGATATGACCACCGAGGCTTTGATGGCGAAGACCATGTGGGCCCTTGGGCAAACGACCGATGCGGACGAGATTCGATCGTTGTTCTATCGGGTGGTGAATCACGATCGGACGGTAGAGGGCTAAAGCTTTCGCGCGGGTTGCTCGCGCGGGGCTTCGCTGCGCGAGCGGTTGCGGGATCGCGCAGCTGCCCGCCGGCCTAGATCACGATGCCGTTGCAGTGGTCGATCTCGTGCTGGATGATCTGCGCGGTCCACCCGGCGAACGACTTCGTCTTGGAGCGAAACGCCTCGTCTTCGTAGCGAACCTTGATGGTTCGGTAGCGTGTGGCGGTGCGCCTGCCAAGGAGCGAGAGACAGCCTTCTTCCGTTTCGAAGGGGCCTGCGCAGCTGATGACTTCCGGATTGAACATGATGCGCGACGTGCCCTCGTCGTCGAATACGATGATGCGCTTCGGCACGCCGATCATGTTGGCGGCCATTCCGACGCATTCGTGCGAGTGGGCGGCCAGCGTGTCGAGCAGGTCCTGCGCCGTTTGGGCATCGGCGGCTGTCGCCGGCGCGCAGGGCTGTGCAAGAAACGTTTGGTTTCTCATGATGGGCTTGATCACGGGAGGGCCTTTCGAGGGGATGGCTGCGGGGGCGGTGCGGTGCGGAGGCCGTCGTTGATGCGTCAACCGCGTTTGGAGCCTTGGCGGCTGATGCCGCCCTTGTGGCCCGAGGCCTTGTTCGGGCCGATGCCGGCGCGCGGGTTGCGGTTGAGCGGAGCCGAAGCGGCGCGCCCGCCTTTTGAGGCGAGCGCGCGGATCCAACGGTCCCGGTCGGGGTTGCTGGATGGTTTTGCCATGATGCGTCCTTGCTGCTCTGACTGTGCGAACTAGACCAGCTTGCCCTTGCAGTGGTCGATCGTGTGCTGGATGATCTGGGCCGTCCAACCATTGAAGTCCTTCTTGCGAGGAACGAGCGCGCCCTCGACCAGCTCTTCGTAGGCGATTTTGACGCGGTCGTAGCGCGTTACCTTGGAATCGGCTTCCAGAGAAAGGCAGCCTTCGACGGTCTTGAACGCGCCGAGCGCCTGCAGCAGCTTGGGGTTGTACATGACGTGCGGCTGGTCGTTGTCGTCAAGATAGGCGACGACGCAGGTGGTGGCTCCAATTTGATTGGCCGCCAAGCATGCGGCGCCTTCGAGCGAGGTCAGCGTGTCGATCAGATCCTGCGCAACCGACGCGTCTTCGGCGGTGGCTGCAGCGCAGGGTTGCGAGAGGATGGCCTCGTCCTTTACCAGTTCCTTGATCATGATGCTCCCGTCTTCGTGGGTTTGAAACGCCCGCGGCGCTGCGTGCGCGCTGCGGGGTTGATTTTCCTCGACGAATTCTATCACGAGGAAGCCTGAGGGGGCGTGGGAGCATGCAAGGCGAGTTCGGTGCATTCTCCTTGCATGTGGTTCGGGTGTTTCCGGTTGCTATTTCCAGCGCTTGAGGTGGGGGAGCAGCGCGCCCATGAACGAGACGGCCTCGTCGCGTGAAACGTGGCAGGATTCGGCCATGTACGGGGCGCAACGCTCGATAAGCTCCTCAAGCGACTCGTCTTCGACGAATGCGCCGTCGCGATAGCACCATGAGCAGTAGTCGGCGGAAAGAGCCCCGTCGGCTTCGCTGCCGTGGTCTTTCGGCTGGTAGAAAGGCATGCCGCAACTCTGGCAGTAGTCTCCGTCCGGCATCTCGAGCAAGTGGGTGACGGGGAGGTCGAAGGTGGCCGAGATCAGCTTGCACATGTCGATGCCGGGCGTGGTTTCGCCGTTTTCCCAGCGAGATACCGCTTGGCGCGTTACGAAAAGCTTGCGGGCGACGTCTTGCTGCGTGAGGTTGCGCTCTTTGCGCATGGCAACGAGGATGTCTGCGATGGTCATGGGGCGTCCTTTCAGGCGAGCCGGGAGCGGCGATGCGCCGCAAGGACATTGAACCATGCGAGGTGCGAAGGCGTAAAGCAACGAGTTGTTGCGCGCGGTGGCAGCGGCGGCTAGGTTTTTGGGCCACGCGCATGTTGGAGCTTGCGCGCGTGGCGCTCGGGCAACGTTGAGGCTTGGCTTGGCGGTGCGCTTGCGCTACCGTGCGTGCTTGTGAGCGGCACGATTCTCCTCATCGAGCAGCTGGTGCGCGTAGGCTATGGCGTCGTCGATGTTGCCGCGGAAATGATCTTCGCCGATCAAATCCACGAAGCCTGCGCGCCGCATGGTCTTCATGGGCTGCTCGTTGGCATGCGAGAAGATGAGGCTCACGCCGTTTTCGCGGCAGTAGTCATACAGGTTCTCCAGTGCGTTCATGCCCGTGGAGTCGAGCGAGGGAACGCCACGCATGCGGATGATCAGGTACTTCGTGAACGATTTTACCGAAATGTCCGTGATGCGGTCGGTCATGCCGAAGAACATGGGGGCCGTTGATCTCGTACACGCGCACGCTTTTGGGCAGTTCGCGAAGGTGGGTGACCTCGGAGTCCTCGTCGCAGTAGTACTTCCAGCCGCGGACCTCGGTTTCCTTGCTGACCATCTTCATGAACAGGACCACGGTGATCAGCATGCCCACGCCGATGGCTACCACCAGGTCGAACACGATGGTCAGCGTGAAGGTTAGAAGCAGCGTGGCGACGGCGCCCTTCGACGTGGTTTTGCACAGATGCGCGAAGTTGCGCCAGCCGGACATGTTGTACGCGACGTGCAGCAGGATGGCCGCGATGGTGGGCATGGGGATGAAGGCGGCGTAGGGCATGAAGAACGCCAGGACGATGAGCAGCACCAGCGCATGGGTCATGCCGGCGACGGGGGTGCGCCCGCCGTTTTTGACGTTCGCGGCCGTGCGGGCGATGGCTCCCGTTGCGGGGATGCCGCCGAACAGCACCGATGCGACGTTGCCCGCGCCCTGGGCTACGAGCTCCATGTTGCTGCGATGGTGGGAGCTGATCATGCTGTCGGCGACCACGCAGGACAGCAATGATTCTATGGCGGCCAAAATGGCGATGGTGACGCCGTTCATCATCTGCTCGCGGAATATGTCCAGGTTGAGTTGCGGAACGTGGAAGGCGGGCAGTCCGCTGTTGATGGTGTAGAGGTCCCCGATGGTGTTCACGTTCATTCCGAAGCCGTTCACCATGGCCACTCCGGCGATCAGCGCCACCAGGGAGCCGGGGATCCTTTCGCTTACCTTGGGCCAGGCGAAAAGGATTGCAAGGCACACGACGCCCACTGCGAACGCCTGCCAGTTGACCGTGGCGATGCTTTGGGTTACGGCCTGCAGCTTGTCCATGGTCTCAACCGTGGGCGCGCCCGCGGGGAAAGTGAGTCCCAGAAAATCCTTCGCCTGTCCGATGACGAGCGTTGCCGCGATGCCCGCGGTGAAGCCCGTGGTGATGGTGTAGGGCACGAAGCGGATGATGGCGCCGAGCTTGAAAAATCCCATGAGCATAAGCAGGACGCCAGCGATGATGGTGGCGGCGATCAGGCCGTCTATGCCGTCTGCAGCCACGATGCCGGCTACGATGGTGGCGAACGCCGCGGTGGGACCGGAGATCTGCACGCGGCTTCCGCCTAAGAAAGCGATAAGGAACCCGGCGACGATGGCCGTATAGAGCCCCTTTTCGGGGCTGACGCCGGAGGCAATGGCGAGGGCGATGGAGAGGGGCAGGGCCACTACTGCCACCATGATGCCCGAAACGATGTCTTTGGGCAGCTGCTTCTTGAGCTCTTCTTTGCTGGAATGCTTGATGATGCTGAACAGGATAGGTTTGATTTTGTCGCGTTGCATAGTCGATTCTTCTGGGTCGTGTCGGCTTTCATGGTGTTCTGCCCGCGCAAACGCGACGTTCCGCCCAAGCGTAGCGCTGGACGGAACGCGAGTGTTTCTATTTTGCAGTTGGTGTTTGCGACGAGAATGTGCATTCTATCGCGCAAATGACGATATGGCAACCAAGAGAGGGCTGGGGCGCGCGACCGTTTCGAAGCTTTGCGGGTAGCTTGCGTTTGTTGCAGTGATGCTGGCGGGTGCGCGATTTGTTGCCTGGAAACCCATAGGAATTGAAGCGACTGCCCGTTGCGAAATCGTCGGGAAGTTTAGTTTTCTAGGCGTTTTGCTGGCACGATAGCCACTTGCGTTTGATTTGGCTTGAGCGTATTCGAAGGGGCTGCTCGATTGTTCGAGGGAGCCCATCAACGACGTAGCCCGCCGCTCATTGACGGCGGGCGATCCTACTTCAGGTAGTTCTGGGGGATCGCGCGCCCGGCGGTTTTCTGCTCGAAGCTGTAGGCGATGTTGAGCAGCTTCTCGTCCTCGTTCTGCCTTGCGATGAATGTAGCTCCCTTTGGCGCTCCCTCGTCCGAAACGCCAGCCGGCACCGTCAGTTCGGGGCATCCTGCCGTGGCGGGCAGAAGGACGCCTTCGTTGTCGTAGAAGACAAGTGCGTCGAGCTTGTTGTCGCGAAGCAGGTCGTCGATTCGGCTCTGTGCCTTTTTAACCATCGCTTCGACCTTCGCTTTGTCGAATTCGTTCACCTCGTTTGCCTCTTCAAGGAGGTCCTGGCCGTATTTTGCTCGTCTGCTCGCGTCTTCTTTGTTGAAGGCGATCAGCTCCGCGAGGCTTTTTACCGGCGCATTGTAGGTTTGCAGATACCGATTGAGGTCGTTTTTGAAGTCCTGGTTGATGATGTGCTCGTTGTCGATTCCTTCTTCCGGAAGCTCGACCGCTACCGCTTCGGCGCCGCAGGCCTTTATCTTGTTGGCAAGGGCCTGATCGGGATCTTTGCCGACAATGCCGATTCTCTTTCCTTTAAGAAAGTCGGCGTCGAGGTTTTCGTTGACGGCCTTCGACGTATCCGATATGGATGCGTTGTAGAGAGCGGCTGCGTCCTTCACGTTTTTCGTCATGGGCCCTACGGTGTCCATAGTGGATGACAGCGGAATCACGCCCGCGGCGGAGATGGCGTCTTTCGTGGGCTTGAACCCGACGATCGAATGGATCGCCGACGGGGCGATGATCGAGCCTGTGGTTTCCGTTCCGATCGCCACTGCGGAGAGGTTCGCGGCAACGGCTGCGCCGCTTCCGGAACTGGAGCCTTCCGGCGAGAGCTCGAGGGGATTGAAGGGGTTGTGGGTTTGGCCGGCCTTGGAGCTGTAGCCGCTTGGCATCCTCGTGTCCATGAAGTTCGCAAGCTCCGACAGGTTCGACTTGCCCAAAATGATGGCGCCGCTATTGATGAGGGCGGTTACCATTTCGGCGTTGTCGCTTGGCGTGAAGTCCTTGAGCGCGTAGGTGCCGCCGCTGGTCGGCATGGTGTTCGTGTTGATGTTGTCTTTGAGGAGGACGGGGATTCCCCTCATGCCCGTCGGGGTTGCGGGGCTCGCGTCGAGGGCGCGGGCTTCCTCTATCGCTTTCGGGTTGATTGCCGCCACTGCGTTGAGCCCCTTTTTGCCGGCATCGTACGTTTTGATGCGGTCCAGGTAAAACGCCGTCAGCTCTTCGTAGGTTAGTTCGCCCTTCGAGATTGCCGCATGCAGGTCTTCGATGGACTTCTCCATGATCAGGTCTTTTTTCGCGCGGATCTTTTCGAGGTCCATCCCGGCAAGCTGCGAGTCGATGAGCGCGACCTGCTTGTCCTTGTCGTAGGCTATGCGCTCTTCCTGATTGGGGGTGAGCGATTTCAGGAGCATGAACGTAGCTAGGGAGATGCCGGCTAGGGCAAGTATCACGATCAATGCGATCTTCACGGTTGTTTTCATCGATGCCTCTTCGCTTCGTTTGGGGAATGCGGCGCAGTTCTTGCGTTTCCGGTTGCTCCATGGGCGATGGTGCTCCGTCCGGAAGGCCGATTCCTCAAGGGGGTCTTTCGTTGCTTGGGGTCTTTATACCACGGCAAATGGGATTTCAGGTCTTTTTAAGGTTGGGGCGGAGAGGCGGGAGGGGCGGGAGAGCTTGTTGTCCGATGCTTGGCGCATGGTGGACGCATCGATTGCGATATTCTGGGTTCTGCAGGGAGTGATTTGTCGAAAGGGGATGGCGTGAGGAGGCCGGGATGTTTCGACGCTCTTCTTGCGCTGCTTTTTGCTCCTGTAGTCATCTTCATAAAGGTGATGACCTATCTGGCCGAGAAAGCCTAGGTCTTGAGCTCGCTTTCAGAGGCTTGCTATCGCCTAAGCGAAGCTACCAGTACCGGTTCTCTCCTCAAGCTCAATGAGCGCGTTGTAGAGCTGCTTCTGCAGCTCGTCCTTCTTCAAACTTTTGACGCAGCATTCGAGTTCTGGGCCTGCCTCGTGATCCAAAAGCCGCGCAGGTTCTGGCCGAGGGCAAGGAATCAAGCGAAAACCCGGTAGGGCCCGAGTTTTGCGCAGCAAAAGTTTTTCGCGCCTTGGCTGAAGAGCCTGGTTCTGAGCGAGTTTGGCGGAGCCAAGGAAGGCGAAGGAGGACGTCCCGGCATAGGGGGTTCTGTGCAATGGATTCAGGATGGCTGGATAGCCTACCTGCTACGAGTGTGAATTCGAGCCGAAGATGGTTGGACCGAACGAGGCAACCAGAATGATTGCCTGCATGACGAAGGTTTGGCTTCATCGACCATTGCCATAGGTGGCGTCGATTCGAGGGTTGGCAAGGTTGCGCGAAGAGCTTGCAGCAGCATGCCGGCTCGGCGATACAGCCAGAGACACCCCCGCTTCTTCATCGGCTTGCACGTGAGCGCTAGGGGCGTTTGGTGTCACCCGCCTTTACTTCAGGGGTGATATCAACAAGATCGGGCCTGCAAGGGCTGAGAGCCATGACTTGCCTGTGGCTCCTTAGTGCAACCGACTGTTCCTCATGATTCGCTCTCAAGCTCGCCGATCGCTAATCCGACGCGGGAGGCGGGTGTGAACCCTCAATACGAACATGGTTCTTCATTACCAAGAATTTCTGGTTTACGATTACCAAAGAGATGATATAGTGTCCTTAAACAAGAATTTGGTAGTCGTAAACCAAGGAGGCAACATTGGAAAAGACGAGCAACATTGCATGGGAAGTCGCCAACGCTCTTCGCGGATCAGTGATTGACCGTGGTTACAGCTTTATTGCCGTCATGGCGATCTGTCACGCCAAGAGGGCGGCTCTTACCCAGTTCAACGCAGGCATCGCAACTAGCGATGATATTGTTAGTGACCTCATTGAGGTAGTTCACGAAAACGACGAGGACGGCCATATCTCCCATCTTGTCGAGGACGTCTTCGCGTCCGGACGCTACCTTTCGAATTCCGCGGATGCCGTGAGGAAGGTCTACGGAATCCTCCCTGACGATCCCGAGGAACTTGCGAAAATCATTCTCGACATCGAACTGGAGGAAGGCCTTGCTTCCCAATTCATGGGATTCGAGGGAATCACCCCGCGCGGCGTTACCGAACTCGCAGTCAAGGCCCTGGATATCGTCAAGGGAAACCGTGTGGCCGATTTCGGAACAGGAACTGGATCTTTTCTCGTCAGAGCATCCAAGGAAGCCGACTGCGAGCTTGTCTACGGATGCGACATCAACCTGACTTCCGTGGCGATTGCGAAAATGCGCACAGAAGCTATAGGCCCAAACGCTACTGTTGAGCAAGCTGACATGTTTCGCATTGACGGAACCTTCGACAAATGCTTCTCCAACTATCCCTTCGCAATGAAGATGGGCTCCCTTAAGAAGGAGGTGCTCGAGGCCATCGAGTTGCAGGGCTACGAGGGCATCCCGCATTTCCAGTCTAGCGACTGGCTCTTCAACCTTCAGCTCATCGCAAGGCTGAAGGAAGGCGGAAAAGCGGTTGGGGTCATGACGCGCGGAAGCTCCTACAACGGCGCAGACGAGAGGATTCGCCGTCACTTCATCGCCAATGGCTGGATCGAGGCTGTAATCGCACTGCCTGCAGGCATGTTCAGCCCTTGCACGGGAATCCCGACAACCATGGTCATACTTTCGAAGGGCAATGACGCAGTTAGGCTTATCGACGCGTCTGAGCTATGTCAGAAAGGGCGTAGGGAAACGACCTTCTCAGACGGTGACATCGCAAGGATCTTGGAGCTTCTTAACAAGGACGACGAAGGTCTCAGTAGACGTATGACCTATGACGATCTCGCAGCCGACGGCTTCATCCTTAACCCAGAGCGGCACCTTGGAGAGGCCATCGAAGTGAAAGACGGCATCTCGGTTGAGAACCTCTCGCTCAAGATCACCCGAGGATCCGGTTGGGCCAAGAGGCAGCTCGAGGAGTTCAATTCCAACACTTCCACCAAGTTTAGGTACTTGATGCTTCAAAACATCATCGATGGCGAAATCGAAGACGACCTGCCCTACCTCACGGAGATCGAGCCGAGTCAGGATAAGTACTGCGTAAAAGACGGCGATCTACTGCTCTCCAAAATCGGCCCCAATTTCAAGATTGCAGTGGCTGATGTACCTGAGGGCGAGAAGATCCTCGCAACGGGAAACCTCTACATCATCAGCCTCGACCGTGCAAAGGTCGACCCTCGATACGTGAAACTCTATCTTTGCACCGATCAGGGTGTTGCTCAACTCCGAAGGGCATGCGTGGGCACTACCATGCCAAGCATTCCTGCTAAGGCTTTCGACGACATTTTGGTCCCGATAGCGAGCATTGATGAACAGGCAAAAATTATTGATCGCTACGAGGCCCTCCGCCAGGAGATTACCATTCACAAGATGGCAATCGAGAAGGCACGCCAAAAGATGGCAAGCCTCCTGGACGAGGGATAGGGGGTATGTCTTGGATAAGCTCGGAGCAGAGGCGCTTCTAGAACTTCAGGAAGAGATCCTTGCGCGCCTGCCTGAGGAAATCACCACGGTCCTCATCAGGCTTAACACCAACGGTAGACTTGAAGAGTTCCTGTATCTGATTGGAATGGGAGACCTCGCTGAGGGCGATGTGCCCCTCGAGACGTGGCCCGAAGGCAAGGTTGTGGTGTTCGGCGATGCGCGGGCGCGCCCCAAGGACCTATGCGGCGTGGCTAAGGAATTGGGCATTTCCCGCGACCGTATCGTCTTTGTTGATCACGACGAAAGCGTGCGTTACGACTTCCGGAAACTCGAGTACAACCACAATATTGTTGCGGTTATGTTCGGCGCCGTCCCTCACAGCACAAGCGGAAAGGGCTCTGACGGTAGCGTCATTGCGCGCATGGAACGAATGAGAGATGTCTTCCCCAGGGTAATCAGACTCACCGCAAACGGCGGCCTCAAGGTGACCAAGACCAATTTCAGGGAAAATCTCGAATCACTCATCAGTGCAGGGTTTCTCGCCGCCTAACAGTCCACGCCTAGCTGACAGCTAATGAACGTTTTTGGGAAATGATATAATTCGTTTGTATTGCACTTCGCATACACACGGAAGGAACCATGCGATGAGCTACAAGCAACTGATTAAGTCTGGCGCCGATACCACTGATATCCAGCAGTACCTTGTTGGTGGTGAGATGACCGCCATCACGATACGGCTGCCCAAGAACCTCCGAGATAGCGCAAAGGAAGCTGCTGAGCTCAAAGGGATGAGCTTTAGCACGCTCGTGCGCAAGTGCATTATCGACGAACTGTCGAACGTAGAAAGAGGCTAAATTGAATTACAATGAGATCTCCCGCTTCATCTGGGGTACTGCGGACCTGCTTCGCAACACGTATAAGCAGCATGAGTATGGCGGAATCATTCTCCCCTTTACCGTCATGCGTCGTTTGGATGTCGTCCTTAAGCCAACCAAGCAGGCAGTCCTCAAGGCAAACGAGAGTACCCTTCCTGCGGCCATCAAGAAGACGCAGCTCATGAAGGCCGCTGGCAGCGTGGGCTTCTACAATACTTCCCATTACACCATGGAGTCGCTTCTTGACGAGGCTGATGACATCAAAGACAACCTCATCTCCTACGTAACATCTTTCTCCGCTGACATGGCCGACGTATTTGAGAAATTCAAGATCTTTGATGTCATCAAGACCTTGGCAGACAACGACTTGCTCTATTTGATCGTGGAGCGATTCTGCAAACCCGAAGTCGATTTAAGCCCCGAATCTGTAGACAATGCCGTCATGGGCGACATTTACGAGGAACTTATCCGCAAGTTCTCCGAAGTCTCCAACGAGACCGCCGGAGAACACTTCAGCCCGCGCGACGGACTCGCTCTGGCTGCCGAACTGCTCATTGCCGGCGCAAAGGAAGACCTCACCAAGCCAAATGGCATTGTTAAGGTCTGCGATCCATGTGCGGGCACCGGCGGTGCTCTCAGCGTTTTCAAAGAGAAAGTCCGCGGTCTCAACGACGAGCTCGGCCAAGATGTCACCGTAGTCACATATGCTCAGGAGATTAACGACGAGTCATACGCTATCTGCAAGTCTGACACCGTGCTCAAGGGAGGCAATGCGGCGAACGTCCACAAGGGCGACACGCTTGCCGATGACCTCATGGCCGGTGAGACTTTCGGCTACCAGATCTCGAACCCTCCCTACGGCGTCAAGTGGGAAAAGTCCAAGAAAGCCGTCATGAAAGAGCATGAGGAGAAGGGATTCGCTGGTCGCTTCGGAGCTGGCCTTCCCCGAATTAACGACGGCCAGCTGCTCTTCGTTCAACATATGGTCGCAAAGATGAGACCAAGATCTGAAGGCGGCGGTCGTATAGCTGTTTTCATGAACGGAAGTCCAATGTTTACTGGGGCCGCGGGTTCAGGAGAAAGCGAAATTAGAAAGTATCTTCTTGAGAGCGATCTTGTTGAGGCCATTATTGCGATGCCCAACGATTTCTTCTTCAATACCGGCATCTCGACCTACATTTGGGTGCTGAGCAACAATAAAGTCCCTCAACGCCAGGGAAAAGTTCAGCTTATAAATGCAAACGGCATCTACATGAAAATGCCTCGTAGTCTTGGATCAAAGCGAGTGAAACTTAGCGACTCGCAAATCCAGGACATCATGAATTTGTACACCCAATTCGATTCTGCCGATGAATCTGTATCTAAAGTTTTCGCAAACGAAGATTTTGGCTACATTCAAGTCGACGTCATGCGTCCGCTTGTAGATCCCTTCACTGGAAGAATTGTCGTTGACAAAAAGGGAAGGCCAAAAGCCGACAAGTCTCTCAAAGACACAGAGTGTATTCCTCTACGTGAAAGCCCTGAAGACTATCTCAATCGCGAAGTTAGACCCTTTGCACCTGGCGCCTGGATTGAAGCCCGAAAAGACAAAGCCACGAAGCAAATGGTTTTGGGCACGATTGGTTATGAAATTCAATTTAGTAGGTATTTCTTCAAGTTTGAGGAAATACGCCCAAGTTCCGAAATCTTGGCTGACCTACATAAAATTGAGCTTGAAATCTCGTCGCTTTTCGATGAGATTGGAGGTAAGTAATTGAACTCTCCAAAGACTATTCCACTGAAGAGAGTCTGCCTTCTTTGCAGCGGAAACAGTATAAAAGACGAAGACAAGCCGCTGTATATGGACCCAGATAGTGCGGTTCCGTATATTGCTACGAAGAACATCGACCGAGAGACGCATCGAGTCGAATACAACAATGGAATATACATTAAAGACTCCGATAAAGCGTTTCGCCGTGCAGAGGCCGGAGATGTCTTGCTGTGCCTAGAAGGAGGAAACGCCGGAAGAAAAGTCGCGCAGATTGATAAAACTGTTGCATATGTAAACAAGCTCTGCTGCATTCATCCTACAGGCATAAATCCCCGTTTTTTGTATTACGTTGTCCAAGGATCTTATTTTCAACAAGACTTCCTGTCTCGCATGACGGGATTAATCGGAGGTGTTAGCGTCTCTGAACTTGGGCAAATCACGGTTCCCGTTCCCGAACCCGACTATCAAATCGCTGCAGCTTCCTTGCTTGATGAAAAGGTCTCTCTTATTGACAAAACGATTGATCGCGAAATCGAATCGTGCAAGCTTCTTCGCGCTTATAGAAAAGCTATTATTAGCGAACTTGCCCTTAAAGGTTTGAATCCTGCAGTCCAAATGAAAGAGACGAATTCCGAGTGGCTTGAGCAAGTACCAGTTGGTTGGTCGAAGAGTAGAATCTCCGAAGTTCATGATCGGGACATCACATACGGAATCATCAAGCTTGGCGATTCGCCGGAAACCGGCGGAGTTCCGGTGTTCAGATGCAGTGACGTACACGAGGGCTACGTTGATGTCTCTGGGTTGAAAACAGTAACCCCAGGACTCAGTAATGAGTTTTCACGAACCATTCTCAAGGGCGGCGAAGTACTAATTAATGTACGTGGAACCTTGGGTGGCTGCGCAATTGTTCCCCAAGAATGCGCTGGATGGAACATTGCGCGAGAAGTTGCGATGATCGATGTTAAAGAATCCATCTCAGCTCGATTCCTCATGTATTACTTGTCAAGCAATGCATTCTGGTCGTACCTAAACGCCCACCTTGCTGGAAGTGTTTACCAGGGACTGAACATTGAGCTACTCGAAAAGGGCCCGATATATTTACCGCCACTTTCCGAACAAGAAGCCATTGCCGAAGAGCTTGATCGCATCGTTGGCAAGGTTGATGCTCTCATTGAAAAAAGGGCGGCCTCTATCAAGTCGCTCTTGGAGGCGCGTCAAGCCCTTATTACGGAAGTCGTTTCGTGCAAAAATTCCCTTGATGAATTGAGATAGCCCATGGACATTAAAACCGAAACTATCACGAATCCAAGTAACCCCTCATACGAAGTTGCCTCCATCCCTGCAACCCAGGAAAAAGACTTTGAAAGCGACGTTGAACAGTTTCTCGAAAAGATTGGTTGGCGTACTTGGCGCAAGGAACGTGTGTTGGGAGCATCTTTTGCTGCGGCCCAGGCTGATTACGATAGAAAAATTGCGCTTAAGGCAGAATCTTTAATTGGTTTCGTAAAGGAGACCCAACCTAAAGAGTGGGCCAAGATTGAAAACTTGTATGGATCGAATACGGAACGAGAGTTTTTAAAACGCGCCTGCGATGCTATGGAGCCTCACGAGAATCGCGACGGCCTGGTAAACGCGCTGCGCAACGGTTTCAAAATGATTCCCAACGCATCTTTCCAGCTGTGCTACTTCGAGCCAGCGACTGACAAGAATCCCGAGCTTGCAAAAAAATGGAGAGCAAACCGATTCGAGGTCGTCCGCCAGCTCCGCTACGGCACCACGCCCGGAACCAATGAGAACGACTCGGTAGACGTGGCGCTGTTCCTGAACGGCATCCCTGTAGTCACCATGGAGCTCAAGAACAACCTTACAGGTCAGAACACCGAACACGCGGTGACGCAGTACAAGAAAGATCGTTCTAGCAAAGAGCTCCTTTTCAAGCCCAACCGACGTTCGATCGTTCACTTCGCGCTGGACTCCGAGACCGTGCAGATGACCACCTGGCTCAAGAATGGCAAGACCCAGTTCCTGCCCTTTGACAAAGGTAACGGTAAGGCTGGTGCGGGAAACCCCGCCAATCCGAACGGCTGTCGTACCGAATACCTCTATCGTGAGGTGCTGGCTCCCTCCAGCCTCATGGACATCATTCGCCGCTACGTGCGCGTGGAGTACGATGCGGACTCCAAAGCCATGAAGAAGGTCATTTTTCCACGCTACCACCAGATGGATGCCGTACGCACGCTTGTTGCGGATGTGCGTGCAAATGGTGCAGGAAAAAATTACTTGGTACAGCATTCTGCCGGATCTGGCAAATCCAACACCATCTCATGGCTTGCCCACAGGCTCTCCACCTTGCACAACGACAACGGAGATGCCGTATTCGACACGGTGGTTATTCTCACCGACAGAAGGAATTTGGACACCCAGCTCTCAGACAATATTGAGGCCGTGGACCACAAGCGCGGCGTCGTGGTTCGCATTCGCGAGGAGGACGGTTCCGCCGGTCTGCGTGATGCGCTCAACTCAGGAGCGAAGATCGTAACCTCCACCATCCAAAAGTTCCCGTACATCTGCGCCGAGGTTAAATCCACGGGCCGAAAATACGCCGTCATCATCGACGAGGCGCACTCCTCCCAGACCGGCAAGAGCCATGCCAAGATGAAGATGGCGCTAGCCGAACTCGACCTCGACCAGGAGCAAGATGAGGCCGATCGCGACAGGTTGGCCGAGGAGCTGCAAGCTCAAGGGCGTTTGGAGAACGTGAGCTTCTTTGCGTTTACCGCCACGCCCAAGCAGGCGACCCTTGAAGTCTTCGGCACTCGCGACGAGGCGTGCGAGACGGACAAAGACGGGAGGCTCGTACCCAGAGCGTTCCACCTGTACTCCATGAAGCAGGCAATCCAGGAGGGCTTTATTCTCGATGTGCTGGACAGCTACACCTGCTACCAGCAATACTACAAGCTCGCCAAGGTCATTGAGAACGACCCACGCTACAAGGGCTCCAAGGCCAATCCCGCCATGCTTTCCATAGCCCAGAACGACCCGAAGACCGTGGCAACGAAGGCTGGCATCATCGTCGAGCACTTCGCGCACGATGTCGCCGCCGGCCTCGACGGTATCGCAAAGGCGATGGTCGTGACCTATTCCAGGCCGGCAGCCTACCGTCTCTACGCTGCGATCAAGGAATACTCCGAGTCCCACGGCTACGATCTCAAGCCGATGATCGCATTCAGCGGCAAGCTGGAGGTGGACGGCAATGAGCTTACCGAATCGAGCCTCAACGGCGTTCCCGAGACGCAGACTGCGTCCGAGTTCGAGCGCGACGAGCGACGAATCATCGTGTGCGCGAACAAGTTCCAGACCGGCTTCGACCAACCGAAACTTTGCGCTATGTACGTGGACAAGATGCTCACTGGCGTTGCCGCCGTACAGGCGCTTTCTCGCCTGAACAGGTGTTATCCGGGCAAGTTCACTCGCGTGGTGGACTTCGTGAACGACTGGGAGACCATCCGTGCTAGCTTTGCCGCTTACTACGAGGTGACCGAACTCGATGCCGTGACCGACCCCAATGTCGTCTACGACATCAAGGCGAGGCTCGACGGCTTCCGCATCTACGATGAGGCGGAGGTCGAGGCCGTGAGTGACGAGTGGTACGCCACGGGTGACCCGGATGCCACGCTTCGCAAGATCGAGGGCAAGCTTGCTCCCGCCGTCGACAAGTGGAAGGACCTCGAGGACGGTCCCAGGAAGCTGTTCAAGAGCCTGCTTCGCAAGTTCCTGCGTAATTACAGTTTCATAGGCCAAATGGTCCAGCTGGGCGACGAAGATTTACATCGTTTCTTCTGCTATGCCGGCCTGCTCATCAAGAAGCTCTTCAGCGACAAGGACCCAATCGAGGACCTTCACGGAAAAGTGGAGCTGGAGTACCTGCGCATCGAAGACAAGGGTACACGGTCCATCAGCCTCGAGAGCGAAAAGCTCCACAACGGCGCAGCAAACGCCGGGGTGAAGCGTGACGAGGAGAAAGATCTGCTCTCCGAACTCGTGCGTCGCATGAACGAGCTGTTCGGTACCGACTGGGAAGAGGCCGACAAGATTTTCAAAGCTTGCACCGACAAGATACTTGAGGATGGCAAGTTCGTCGCCCAATGCCGAAGCAATCCAATGAGCGATGTCGCCGCCGTGTTCGGCCAGGCGATGATGGGGGCGTTGGGCGCTATCCTAGCCGAGAGCAACGAGATGGCCGAAGCATTCAGCAAGAACGAGGGAGCCTATATGGGCTTCCTGAACGAGAGTCTGTTGCCCTACGTCTACCACAGGGCTAATACGGATGAAAAGTAGGAGTTGGAAACAGGCATGACCGAGATGACACAGTACTCATGGATTCCAAGTTACAAGGCAATTGCCTCAAAGCTTTCAGAAAAACGAAACCAGGAAGGGTACCTGCTTAATATCTGCAATCGCCATGCAAACATGCAAGGCGTTAGCAGGATGGATCCGTTGACCTTCATGGCCCTTTTCAACCGCCATCAAAAAGATGAGACTAGGAGTTCCATCATCGCCGATGTTCTGTCAGAGTTCGGTTTAAAAGAACAGCGCCCCCGAGACTATTGCGGTATCCCTGTGGTCAACAATCAGCAGTGGCGCTTCATGGACGGTCAGGACTCTCATATCGACGAGAAGTGGGACTTCTTTGAGTGCGCATGCCGTTTTGCTATTGGAGGAGAAAGCGAACCAGAGTTCGCGCGGCTCTTCGACATCGTCCTCGGTCAAAAGAATATCGGCCTCGCCAAATTGACAATGGCGCTATTCTGGTGTTTCCCGGAAAGCTTTCTCCCGCTCGATTCAAACACAGCAAGATATCTCGCTGATGCCTACTTCGTTAAGGTCGACAAAAATAGTAAAGGATCTGAATACCTGGGAATCCTCAAAGAAGTTCGCGATAAAACCGACCTTTCTTTCGAAGCGATTTCCACAGCAGCTTACGATTACGATGGATGGGGTCCACTCCCGGGTGTTTTCGATCCCGGTATCGATCAGGCCCTCTGGTTTGAGCTGGTTGAAGACGATGATATCTTCACGCCGGTTTCAATGGATATGCTTTCGAAGATGCTTGAGTTGGGAGGCAGCTCTACATGCAAGGAGCTGTCTGAAGCCTTCGGCGATACGCCTAACCACTACAACGCTGTCGGCTCTTCCCTCGGTGAAAGAATTGCGCTTAAACTCGACATCGAGCCTCGCATTAACCAGTGGGGCGACAACCAGTATTGGAGCATCCCGTTTCTCGGAAAAGCAGCTGACAAAGATCAAGCAGGTACCTTCATATGGAAGATTCGTCCGGAGCTCAAGCTGGCGCTTGAGGGCAACACCCGTCTGTTGCCCAGCTCAGACAATGCATCAGCTCGACAGTCCGAGCCTGGCGAGCTACCTTCGGTCTCTAATGGATGGTGGCTCACCGCCAGCCCGAAGATTTGGAGCTTCGCGGACATCGCCATTGGGGAAGAGCAAAGCTACACCCTCTACAACGAAAAAGGCAATCCTCGCCGTATCCACAAGAACTTTATCGGGGCCAAACCGGGAGACCTCGTCATTGGCTACGAAGCGACCCCAGTGAAGGCTGTCGTTTCCATCTGCGAGATATCTCAAGAGCACGATAGCGAGCGTATGTACTTCAAGAAGGTCCGAGATCTCACTACCCCAATTCCCTTCGAAACAATCAAGAATTGCGCTGAGCTCACGAACATGGAGTTCCTAAAGAACCCTAACGGCAGCTTCTTCAGGCTAAGCGAAGCCGAGGTCGCAGCTATTCTCGAACTTGCATACGAGGATGAGGAGGACGCTCCGACAACAGCTGCAATCGAGTCGTATTCCGACGAGGACTTCTTGGCTGACGTGTACATGGAAAAATCTGATTACGAAGACCTCAAGGGGCTCGTAACACAGAAGAAGAATGTGATTCTCCAAGGCGCCCCCGGAACCGGCAAGACTTTCGCCGCAGAACGCCTTGCCTGGGCAATTATGGGATGCAAAGACAAATCCCGCATTGAAAAAATCCAATTCCATCAGAGTACTTCTTATGATGAGTTCGTCATAGGATTCAAGCCCAACGCGGAGGGAGGATTCTTCATCGAAGAGGGCCCTTTCGTGAAGTTTTGCAACAAGGCCGCTG
This sequence comes from Paraeggerthella hongkongensis, assembly GCF_003726035.1. Classification (GTDB taxonomy): domain Bacteria; phylum Actinomycetota; class Coriobacteriia; order Coriobacteriales; family Eggerthellaceae; genus Paraeggerthella; species Paraeggerthella hongkongensis. Next base: position 4,836 of record NZ_QICD01000008.1, on the reverse strand, counting down.
CCGACAAAGATAGGGTCGAGTACTTCTTCATTATTGACGAGATCAACCGTGCCAATGTTTCCAAGGTGTTCGGCGAACTGCTTATGCTCCTAGAGGACAGCCATCGCGGAGAACCATTAAAGCTCGGCATCGACGGAAGACGCTTCTGCGTTCCCGAAAACGTGACCATTATCGGCATGATGAACACCGCCGACCGCGGCCTGGCGCTGATTGACTATGCACTTCGAAGGCGATTCGCTTTCTTCGAGATGCAGCCTGCACTCAACAACCAAGCATTCATGAAACGCGTTGAAGGGTGCGAGGACCAGCGTATGCTTGCGCTTATCGATGCAGTTCGTAAACTCAATAAGAAGATTGCAGATGACCCAGCTTTGGGCGATGGCTTCCGCATCGGGCACAGTTATTTCTGCAAGAAGAAGGAGGTCGAGCCCGGCTGCGTGGATTCCATTGTTAAATACGAGCTTGTCCCTTTGATTAGGGAGTACTGGTTCGATGACCGCAAGACGGCCGACACCGAGATTGCAAGGTTGAGGAGTCTGCAGTAATGGCTGTAACGGCCGAAGACAACGTAGTCATCAGGAACATCTACTACATGATGGCATATGCCTTTAAGGCGCTCAGTTTGCAAGAGTATGCCGAACTAGCCAAGGAGGGCTTCGGTCGTCTTGAAGATCTCTTGGCAGCCATTCTTGCGCTCGGCATCGGCATCCAAAGAAAGAGGGGGTTCGACCGCGGCTATCTTGAAGTCGAAGAAGACCTGCTTGGTGTTCGCGGGCATATCGATATTTCAGGAACTGCCAAGAACAGGATTGCGCAACATCGCGAAATCAAGTGCGTGTACGACGAGTATTCCGAAGATACTTACATGAATCGCATCCTGAAGTGTTGCGCCTCGCTTCTCTTGGGTTCTTCGACGGTAGACCCATCTGGAAAAGCCGACCTCAAGCGTTGCTTGCATTATCTTTCTGACATTTCGCCACTCGAGCCACAGCAGATTCAGTGGTCTCGGCTGAGATTCCATCGAAACAATCGCAGCTATCAGCTCCTGATGAACGTCTGCCATATGGTTGTGGAAGGTTGGCTGCTTAGCGACAAAGAAGGCGACACGAAGCTTGCGCGCTATGTGGACGGTCAGAAGCTGCATGCCTTATACGAGAACTTCGTACTTGCATACTTCAAAGCGGAACATCCACGGCTGGCCGTCAGCTCAAAGCGGGTCTCTAGCGGCAGCGAAGATGCGCCGTCTTTCCTTCCGGCTCTCTACACAGATGTTACCCTTGAGTACGAAAGCAAAACGCTCATCATTGACTGCAAATGCTACGGGCAAATTATGCAAAGCAATATGGGTCACGAGATCCTATCCCCGGCGCATCGCAACCAGATCTATGGCTACGTCATGCATGAGGCATACGACTTCCCAGAAAAGGAGGTCGAGGGCATGCTCTTGTACGCCCTGACTGAGAGTGAGGCTGCCGTACACGAGAGTTGGAACGAAACCGGCCACGGTTTTCATTGCTTCACCCTTGATCTTGGAGTTGATTTCAGGGAAATCGCACAGCAGCTAGACGACATTGCTCTTTTGGTTGCCAATAACTAACAGAAGGACTAATGCATTTGAAAAGAATCGACTTGCATATCCATACGATATCTACCGAAATCGAGGAAGCTTTCGACTTCTCGATTGAAGCATTAGCTGGGCATGTATCCGCAAACAGCCTTGATGCAATTGCCATTACCAATCACAATATTTTTGACAAAGCAAATTATGGGGAAATCTGCGAAGGCCTTTCAGGAACCATAGTTCTTCCTGGTGTTGAAGTAAGCGTCGAAAAATTCCACGCATTGGTAATCGGAAGCCCGGAACACGTTGAGGCACTAAACGAAAAGTGCGAACAGCTTTCCAGCATTAGCCAGGGAGACGAAGGAATCGGGCTTGAACAGTTTGTTGAGCTATTCTGCGACGGAACATTCCTCGTGATTCCCCACTATAAGAAGAAGCCGTATATTCCTGAAGAGACGCTTCGGAAGCTTGGCAATGTGGTTTCGGCCCTTGAAGTTACGAGTCAGAAAAAATGGCAAAGAGCTTTCGAGTCGCAGGGGAGGCCCGTAGTCATATTTAGCGACTACCGAGCATCCGAGGCTTCCGAAAGCATCATCGGAAAATACACATGCACCTCCATTGAGGATTGCGGCTTCGATGCATTGAAGCTTGCCTTTCTGGATAAGGCGAAGTTTCAGCTATCTGGGCAGGACGGCTTGCTTGAGATCGCTCCAAACCTTTGCGCGTCGTCAAAATTGAACGTCGTGCTGGGGGCGCGTTCTTCAGGAAAAACCTATCTGCTTAACCAGATATATCATTCGCAGGCGCCGGATGACGTACTGTATATCAAGCAATTCGAAATCGTGAAGGATGCGGAGGAGACCGAGTTTTCTCAACTGCTGAAAGATGAAGCATCTAGATTCGAAAGCGCTTATCGCAGAGAGCTCGTTGAGCTATGTCAATTCGTCGAAACGCTTCCTTCTCGCGAATGCACTCTGAAGTCAACGAAGGACTACCTGAAGAAGCTTAAGGAGTATGCGGAAACCGTCTCTCGCGAAGACACCTTCTCGAGATGCGCCATGTACAGCGCTTCGAAGCTCGCCGTCGTTTCATCGGCCGATGAGGAAATACTAGTAAGGTCCGTCATTACGCTGATGGACAAAAACGTGCTGTCCGAACAGATTGAAAGACTTATTGGGCATGAACGGCTGAGAACTCTGCTGGATCTAGCTATTAGCACTTTCAAGAGCGCCGAGCTCTTGAAAGTCCGGAGAGCCAAAACGAACGAGATAATCACAAAAATCAAATCAGCTTTGGCAACAAAATCATCTAGGCCGCAATGCCCGGTTAGCCCCTTCGCGGAAACATGCTTGAGAAGCGAAGTGGTTAGCAGATTATCTGCTTTCAGGCAGAATATGACTCTTCCCCAACTCGTTTCAGAAACGCAAATCGGAAGATTCAAGAGAGTCACAAAGCGCGTCAACCACAAAGATGCAACCAAGCTAAGGCATGCGATAGGCTCTCAGGAAAGTCTTGCCGGCTTGCTGGCGAAGGAACCCGCTGAGTTCGTTGAAAGGGTTATCGCAAATGCCGCCCCTGGTAAGCTTGCTAATGCGTTTTTCGATATAGAGGTTTCCTTGCTAAACGAAGTCGGCGATTCTGTGTCAGGCGGTCAAAAGGCTGAATATCTGTTCTTGCGGAAAATCGAAGATGCACAGACCTTCGACATGGTTCTCATCGACGAACCGGAATCTTCGTTCGACAACCCGTTCTTGTTCGAGGAAATCAGGAGCCACGTAAAGCGAATATCCAATGACACCACCGTGTTTTTGTCCACCCACAACAATGTCCTCGGTGTTTCGGTAAAACCAGATCGCGTAATCCTCGCCACCGTCTCGAAAGATGGGAACCACGATATGTATTCGGGCGACGCCGGTGCCGTGAAACTAACCTCAGCCACAGGAGAAACCATCGATAGGGCCGGCACGCTTCTGGACCTAATGGAGGCAGGACAAGAAGCATATGTAGAAAGGCGGCCATATTATGGCGTTGATTTTCATTAGCGAAAAAACCGGTTACTTCCAGTTGCCGGACAAAGAGAAAAAAGTTATCACTGATTTGACACCAGAGGAGCTCGATGAGGCTGTCGGCGAAGTTTTAAAATCAGGCTTTTCCCGTATGGAAGATTCCTCGCAGATTGCCAATCCAGCAGAGAAAATCATGTTCGAACAACTGAATATGGCATTTAAAGAATTGTCAGAAAGTAGGGAATCTATTCTCAGCGAGATCGATTTGAAATTCGCAGAAGCGGAAAGAAAATACCTCGAGCAGTAGGAGAGGGTTTGCGGATACTGCACTACCCTGCCCTTTGCTTGGCAAAGGCAGTATAATTCAGGGGTCGTGACCCCACCCGGCGCGCGCAGCGCGGCGGGAAGAAAACCACCCGCTATGCGGGTGCGCGTCGAAGGCTTCGCCCTTACGGGGCGGCGGCCGCCAGCTAGGGTTATGATGCATTTGTTCAGGACGCATCGGCCTTAGAAAGGCGGCCACCATGGCAAATCAGGCTAACAGCCTGTCGCACACGAAGTGGATGTGCAAGTACCACATCGTGTTCACACCGAAGTATAGGCGCAAAATCATCTACAACCAATACAGGGATTCGTTGGGCGAGATATTCCAGCAACTCTGCAAGTACAAGGGAGTTGAGATAATCGAAGGGCATCTGATGCCGGATCACGTCCATATACTGGTCAGCATACCGCCCAAGCTGAGCGTGTCGAGCTTCATGGGGTACCTCAAGGGCAAGAGCGCGCTGATGATGTGCGCCTTGCACGCCAACCTGAAGTACAGGTTCGGAAACCGCCACTTCTGCTCCGAAGGCTACTACGCGACGACCGTCGGGCTGAACGAGGCCGCGATCGCCAAGCACGTCAGGGAGCAGGAAGCCCACGACATCGCGCTGGACAAGCTCAGCGTCAAGGAGTGCGAGGATCCCTTCAAGAAGGGGCGGCCTTCGAGAACCCCCTTCGGGGGTAGTCGGGCAATGCGAGCGCCGCTTCAAGCGGCTGCGACGAGCCAAAGGTGGTGCGCCCTGAACGAAGAGAAGGGCAGCGCCTTGGCCTTATAGGCCCTGAGCAAACCACCCTTTTGAAGGGTGGTTTGTACTTGGTGGTTATTACGCCCGTATCGGTACATCGTTCCAGACCATCGGTACGGCATTCCGCAGCATCGGCACAGTGATTCTGCCTAGCAGTGCACACCCACAAGATATTGATTTCAAGGGCCCGACTGCAATC
>NZ_QICD01000007.1 GCF_003726035.1 Paraeggerthella hongkongensis | reverse complement strand
TCCACCACATCTCGACCGACGAGGTGTACGGCGACCTCGCCCTGGACGACCCGGCGCGCTTCACGGAGGACACCCCGTACCGCCCCAGCTCCCCGTACAGCTCCACCAAGGCGTCGTCGGACATGCTGGTGCGGGCGTGGCACCGCACCTACGGCGTGCGCGCCACCATATCCAACTGCTCCAACAACTACGGGCCCTACCAGCACGTGGAGAAGTTCATCCCGCGCCAGATCACGAACGTCATCTGCGGCGTCAAGCCGAAGCTCTACGGCGACGGCCTGAACGTGCGCGACTGGATACACACCGAGGACCACTCGAGCGCGGTGTGGACGATCCTCGAGAAGGGCCGCATGGGCGAGACCTACCTGATCGGGGCCGACGGCGAGAGGAACAACATCGACGTGCTGCGCGCCATCCTGGAGGGCATGGGCCGTCCCGCCGACGAGTTCGACTGGGTGCGCGACCGCCCCGGCCACGACCGCCGCTACGCCATCGACTCCTCGAAGCTGCGCCGCGAGCTGGGCTGGGAGCCCAGGCACACGGACTTCGCCGAGGGCTTGGCCGACACCGTCCGGTGGTACCGCGACAACGAGGCATGGTGGCGCCCCGCCAAGGAGGCCACCGAGGCGAAGTACGCGAAGCAGGGGCAGTAAGGGGACGGCATGGCATTTGAGGGACAGTTCGGGATTGACGCTGCCAATTCCTTGAAGATCAGGATGTTTGCCTTGTTCGCTAGCGTTTCTGCTGATCACTCAAAGAGGATTGTGAACAATAAGAAGATCTCCACATGCGATTTCAATCTATGAAGATGCAAGAAACCCTAGTGGTCAACTTGATATTTTAGCTATCAACGGGATAATCTATGATATTGCAATCTAACCCAACAATTAGTGTCGTTGTTCCGGTCTACAATGTGGAAAAGTATGTAGGAAAGTGCATCGAATCGATCCTCAACCAATCATACAAGTCCTTCGAACTCCTTCTCATTGATGATGGCTCGACTGACGGATCAGCAGCAATATGCAAAAAAGCATGCGAACGAGACCCTCGAATCAAGTATTTCTATAAGCAAAATGGCGGTCTCTCCGATGCCCGTAACTTCGGCTTAGAGCGTATTCGAGGAGCATACGTCTCATTCATTGACTCCGATGATTGGGTGGAGAGGAATTACCTAGAGTACTTGCATGATTCCATCAAACTGAAAGATTCTGACATCGCGACATGCGTCTTTATGCTCTGTCGCGAAAATGGCAAGAAGCCGTGGAAAAGAATTGCGGAACAGCCTATCGTGCTCTCCAGCAGAGAAGCTCTCCTGTCCTTGCTTTTTGATGACATGATTAACGTTTCCGCGAACGGCAAACTGCTTCGTAGTTCGCTATTTGCCGACATCCGTTTTCCATTAGGGAAAAAATATGAAGATGTGGGAACCACCTATAAACTTATTCAGTTAGCGGACTCTGTAGCCGTCGGTGGAGCGCCTCTATATAACTACGTCATGCGCGAGAGCTCTATCACTCACTCCGGCGGTATCGGGGTTTTTGACAGGTGGGCGCTTGCGCGACAAGCTTACATTGATCTTTCGGGTCCTGATCAAGAAGTAGAGTCAGCAGCGGAGCGCTACTACGTTTTTCATTCTTTAAGCGTTTTGCGTGCATGCAATCTGAAGATTCCCGAGCAACGACGAAATGCGAAAGCAGTTCGAAAAGACACCCTATGCCATTGCGCAAACGTCCTAGAAAACAAACGGACCCCAAAACGCGACAAGGCTGCTCTTTGCGCATTATTGCTAGGGCTTCCTTTTTATAGATTATCTTGGGCATTTTACGCGAAAGTAACGGGGAGATAATCGAAATGGACGCGCTAAGCAACCGCAGCAATGTTGGACTTGATGGCAAGATCAAGGCATTAACCGCCAGTGCGGCGGGTTCTCCTCAGCGCCGAAAGAACTCCGTCCAGAACGGCTTTGCATGGATGTGCATCATCGTGCTGGCAATTCTTCTGATCATCCCATTTACAAAAGAGAACGCGCTCTTCACAAGTGTCTCTTTAGCCTTTGCGATAAATGGATTATTCGGCATGGTCATGCTCTGGATCTCAATGGCAGATTGCCCTTATTCGTTGAGGCAGGTTCACTGGATCTTCTACGTGACTTTCTTTTCGATTGCTCCATTGAATCAGTACTTTGCTAGCTTTTGGCCATGGGGATACAGCCCTTCAGAACCTCAAATCTTGAGCACATGTCTGCTCACATTGCTATGGGGCGTTGTGTTTTCGTTTGCAAGCGGACGCGATAAGCGCGTTTCGCAGGATAAGGCCGATCTTAATGAAAAGCATATGTCCCAGAAGATGGTGTTTCGGTTAAGCCCGGCAGCGGTGGTGTTTCTTTCCTTAGGAAGCATTGTATGTACTACGCTTCTTATTGCCACAATTGGTATCGGTAGTCTTTTTATAAGGACCTCTGCCGGTGTCGATCTTGATTCAAGTAGCTTGGCATTGATTGCCACCGTTTGTCCGCGCGCGTTCGTGTTCGGTAGTTTTGCCCTATTGACGCTGAATGCTCGCTTGAAACGTCGCCATTACGGTGCTGCCGTTGTTGCTGGAGTCTGTTTGATATTGACCTGTTTTCCTGCGGCACTCGCTAGGTTTAACATTGCGTCCATTTATCTAGGTCTTGCAATCTTTCTCTTCCCCGCTTTCTCTCGGAAAAGAGGTCTGTTCTCCTTCTTTCTCATTGTCGGTTTTCTCCTGGCGTATCCACTATTTGACGCTTTTAAATATATCCAGGAATCTGCAAGCTTGAATGAATCTTGGGAAATAATCATTAATTCCCTGACGTCAGGGTATTCAACCGGAAACTATGATGCCTTTTCTATTATGTTCTGGTGCTTTGACTATGTGCAGATGTACGGCGTGGCGCTTGGACGTCAGTTGATAGGCGCACTACTATTTTTTATCCCACGAACACTATGGCCTGGAAAACCTATTCCATCGGGTGAATTGGTTTTTTCATCGATGAATTATCCATTCACTGATATGTCGTTTGCTCTTCCATTCGAGGGTTTTATCAATTTCGGCATAATGGGATTGGTCTCTTTTGCCATTGTCTATGGATTGGTAGTTCGAAAGGTTGACGCAAAGTATTGGAGGCAGCGCTTGAGTATCAATCAAGACAAGGTGACTATACTTGCCCTGTATTATCCGTTTTTGCTGTGCCTAACTTTTTATTTACTCCGAGGGTCAATGATGACCACATTTACTTTTGTATTTGGTGATCTCGCTACCATGACTATCCTGTACTGTATTTCGAACATTTTAAGCAAGCGGAGCATTAATCCCAAATAGTGAAAACCATAGTTTAAAGAATGGGCTGTCTTACCATGCATGATTCAACAAAAATCGGGTTATTGCCGGAAGAAGTCAGAAACCTAGATGTTGAGGTTGTGGTTATATGTTCTGCATATAACCAGGAGCGTTATATCTCTGACGCTCTGGATGGATTCGTGAGTCAGAAGACCGAATTTTCATATATTGTTCTTGTTCACGACGATGCCTCATTAGACGGAACCTCACGTATTATCAGGGAGTACGAAAGGAAATACCCGGATATCATCAAAGGGATATATGAAGTGGAAAACCAATACCGAAAGGGCAATTATTATTGGTATAAAGAATATCTAATCCAAACCAACGCAAAGTATCTCGCATTGTGCGAGGGCGATGATTACTGGATTGACGAAGAGAAGCTACAAGCGCAGTTCGATACTCTAGAATCGGATGAGAACGGCGTTTTCTGTTTTACGAACGCCATGAAAATCAGCGCAACAGATGGGAGAGAGCTTGGTGCAATGCTACCAAGCTCTCGAGAGGATTCTTCCATCTTGTCGTGTGGAGGAAAGCTGTCTGCCGATGCTGTTATCCGACTTAATTTTATTCCCACAGCGTCGTTTTTTGCCAGAATCGACATTTGGCTTCAAGAGCCAAAATTGCCGAAAGAGGCTTTCGGGGGAGATAGAGCGCATCAATTATTCATGGCAATCAGAGGGAATTCCTATTATATCGACAGGAGTACTACGGTTTATCGCATTGCAAGTGAAGGCTCCATGATGGAGTCGTGGGGAAAGAGCAGAGCTGCCCGACTGAGAGCCATTCAATCGTACGTATCGCTTTACGAGTATTTCGACGAATATACAAACGGGCGTTATCGAACCTCGACCAAATCATTTGATGACGATAAGCGACTTAGTCTTATGTTTGCAACAGGCGAACGGGGGATCCTTTCTAGAAAAGATGCTGTTCAGGCAGCCAAGGCACGCGGAGTAAAATGGCTTTTCCTTCTGCTGCTTTTTTATTGTTCCCCTGCAATCGTTAAGTTGATTTGGGAAGGGCGGTTCAAGGCTTGAACTGTGGTGAAATGCCTCAAGAAGATCAAATCCTCAAAATAAATAGCGAAAATATAAACAGCCTAAAACAGAGAACAGTAATAGCCCTATTCTGGAAGCTATTTGAACGAGGTGGCGGTATGGCTGTCCAGCTTATAGTTCAAATAGTGCTTGCGCGACTGCTTGCGCCTGAACAATTTGGTCTGCTTGCCATCATGCTAGTCTTTATCAATGTTGGTAATACTATTGTCGTATCAGGCCTTAATACGGCGCTTGTTCAGAGCGAAACTGCTAGTAATAAAGATTGCTCTACAGTGTTTTGGCTTTCTTCATCAATCTCGTTGGTTTTGTATATTGCTGTGTTCTTTGCGGCGCCGGCAATCTCGCAATTTTATGGATCCGCCGACCTTGTTTGGCCTCTTAGGGTTTTGGGCTTGGTCTTAATTATCAATGCTTACAATTCGGTGCAGGTCGCTATTGTTCAGCGACGTTTAGAGTTCAAAAAAGTTTTCTATTCCAGTATTTCATCTGTAGTGGTTTCCGGGACAATTGGTATTGTCCTGGCCGTTCTGGGCGCAGGGTTGTGGGCGCTGGTTGCGCAGCAGATTTTCTATCAACTCATTAGTTGCTTAGTTCTTGCTTTTCAAGTTTCCTGGAAGCCTTCTTTAGTTTTTGATTTAAAAAGAACTCGTGAACTATTCGGTTTTGGGTGGAAACTCCTTGTTTCGGGATTGTTGGATGTTGGTTATCAGAGCTTGTCGGATCTCATTATTGGTAAACAGTTCTCAACAGCTAGTCTGGGGCTTGTTTCTCAGGGTAAGAAATATCCAGCTGCGGTCGGCGGTATTCTTGATGGTGCTATTCAGTCGGTTATGTTGTCGGCTGTAAGTCATGTGCAAAGCGACGTTGAGCAGGTAAAGCGATTGGTAAGGCGTGCGCTTAAAACAAGCACATACTTAATTATGCCAGCAATGGTTATGTTTGCGTCAACTGCGCAATCTCTAGTGTTGGTCCTTCTTGGTGAGCAATGGCTTCCCTGTGTATGGTTTATGCAGGTGTATTGTTTCGTATACGCAATGCTTCCGATTCATACCTCTAACTTACAGGCGCTAAATGGCATGGGACGAAGTGATTTGTTCCTCAAGCTTGAACTCATAAAGAAAAGCTACGGAATAGTCTTTATTCTGCTCACAGCACTTGTTCTGCAAGATATCTATGCAATGGTTGCATCGTATTTACTAACGGGGGTTATAGGTACTTTTGTTAATGCCTACCCTAATAAAAAAGTTATCGGTTATTCGTATTCAGAACAGCTCAAAGATATTTTCCCGGCATTCATTTTGACGATCGTTGCAGCTGCATGTGCTTGGCCTTTTTCATTATTAAGTATGCCGCCGTTGGTGACCATAGCAATTCAGGCTCTTGTGATGACTGTTGTCTATCTAGCTTTATCGAAGCTTTTTCATGTTGAAGCATTTGAATATTTACTCGCAACTGTCAAGGGTTTCATGAGGTCTAGAGGGTAGTCATGCTTGGGCGTTATGTTTTAAGTGATAGGTAGAATTCAAATTTTGCAAAATCGCAACTTGAAAACTGAAGAGAGGAAACGCATGGAGCAAGATCGCATACTGGTCACACGCTCGTCCATGCCTCCGCTACAGGAGTATGTGGATGAAATAACGCCGCTATGGGAGAGTCACTGGCTTACCAATATGGGGGTAAAGCATAAGCAACTCGAATCGGAATTGAGAAGCCGACTTCAGGTGAATAATATTGCTCTTTTTACCAATGGGCATTCTGCTTTGGAATGTGTTTTGGAGGCAATGCAACTGCAGGGTGAGGTTATAACCACCCCTTTCACTTTTGCTTCGACAACGCATGCTATCAAGCGCAAGGGGCTCACTCCTGTTTTTGCGGATATCAAGCCCGTTGATTACACCTTAGATCCAAGCTCAATACGAAAGCTCATTACCCCGCGTACCTGTGCTATTGTCCCGGTGCATGTGTATGGAAACCTTTGCGATGTAGATGCAATCCAGCAGATTGCAGACGAACATGGACTCAAAGTGATTTACGACGCGGCCCACGCATTCGGTATTGAGCGTGATGGGGCGTCAGCGGCATCTTTTGGCGATGCAAGTATGTTTAGTTTCCACGCAACCAAGGTTTTTAACACTATTGAAGGCGGTGCGGTTTGCCTTAGGGATTCTAAACTGTACAACACGCTTAATCAGTGGAAAAACTTCGGCATTACCGGCCCTGAGGCCGTTGAATATGTTGGCGGTAATGCAAAAATGAATGAGTTTTGCGCCGCAATGGGTATATGCAACCTCCGACATCTTGATGAGGGGATCGCAAAACGCAGAGCCGTAGCTGAGCGCTACTGGGAGAACTTCTCGGATGCTTCGGGAATTCGACTGTGTCTACCGCCGAACAACGTTAAGCATAATTATGCGTACCTACCAGTTGTCTTCACTGATGAATTTGGTGCAACGCGCGACGATGTATTCAAAGCCTTGGCTGAGCGGGGGATTGGCGCCAGGAAATATTTCTACCCTCTCATCAGCGATTATGAGTGCTACCGCAGTGTTTATGCCAGCGAAAGAACCCCTGTAGCGGCGAACATAGCAGAGCGTGTTTTAACACTGCCGATGTATGCAGATTTAGCACTTGCGGATGTGGATCGGATCTGTGGCACCGTTCTTTCTTGCGGAAAGGTGGGTTAGAAATGTCAAAAACTCTTCTCTTGCTGGGTGGTGCGCGTTACGCGTTACCCGTTATTGACGCAGCCCATGAATTAGGCGCCCGAGTAGTGACTTGTGATTTTTTACCGCACAATTACGCACATAATTATTCGGATGCTTACATAAACGCAAGTATTGTTGATGGTGAGGCGGTACTTGCGGCCGCACGTCAATGTGGTGCAGATGGTATTATGTCGTTTGCTGCCGATCCGGGTGTGGTTGCAGCGTCTTATGCTGCAGAGAAGTTGGAGTTGCCATTCCAGGGGAGCTACAGGGCGGTGTCGATTCTGCAAGATAAAGAGCGCTACCGCACTTTTTTACGTGATAATGGCTTCAACTGCCCAGAGTTACATTTTTTTCGTACTGTCGACGAGGCAATGGCGGAAGCTGATTCTATTGCCTATCCCGTGATGGCTAAGCCTGTGGATTCCGCGGGATCAAAAGGTTGCTCTTGTGCAACTAATCCTTGCGAGTTGCGAACTGCGGTGGAATACGCGCTTAAGTTCTCACGTGATGGCCGTTGTATTGTGGAACAGTTTCTAGAAAAGCAGGGCGACTCTTCTGACGCTGATGGCTTTATCGTTGATGGTGAGTTTAAATGCGTGAGTTTTACCTCGCAACTGTTTGACCCTAAGGTACCAAATCCCTATACGCCTGCTGCATATACTATGCCAGCCACGATGCCTACATGGGCTCAAGATGAACTGGTAGGAGAGTTACAACGTTTGGCCAATCTGTTGGGCTTGCGTGACGGCGTCTTTAACATTGAGACCCGTGTTGCTACTAACGACAAAGCATATATTATGGAAAGCTCGCCGCGTGGAGGCGGAAATCGCTTGTGCGAGATGTTGCGTCATGCTACTGGTGGCAAAGTTGATCTAATTCGTTGCTCTGTGCAGTCGGCCTTGGGTGAACCTATTGATACGTTATCAATGCCTGCATATGATGGCTTTTGGTTTCAGCAAATGTTACATAGTGATCATGGCGGCATTTTTGTTGGTTTGGAGTATGCTTCCGGCTTTGCCGATGCGTGCGTGGTTGAAGAGCAATTATGGGTGGAGCCAGGCGCGAAAGTGGAGGCTTTTACAGCTGCTAATCACGCATTTGGTTCAGTAATGCTGCGCTTCGACACTCGATTAGAGCTCGACAATTTCCGTAATGCCCCAGGTGATTTTATGAGAGTTAAGGTGAGCTAGATATGAAGAAAGTTGTCATCATTGGAGCCACGGGAAACACGGGTGCTTACCTCACTGAGGATTTAGTCAGGAACCTTCCTGGGCATGAGTATGAGGTATTTGCGGCTGGGCGTCGAGATACTGACTTTTTCCAGCAATATGGAATTGGTTATGCATGTGTAGATATGGCTGACGCAGCCACTCTTTCGACACTTCCGCAAGAAGATGTTTTTGCTGTCATTCTTTTGGCAGGTGTTTTACCTGCGTATATGAACGGTTATAAACCATCTCTTTATATTGATGTTAATAGTCGAGGCGCACTTAATGTACTTGAGTACTGCCGTAAGGTCGGTGCGGATAGAATTCTATATGCACAAACGATTTCTGATGTACTCGGTTCCGTCACGCCTGATTCTCCGATTATACGCCCCTATGATAATCGTAATATTATTATGGCAGGTGATCATACTGTTTACGCTTTATCAAAGTGTTTTGCTGTGGATTTAATTAGGCATTACGCTGCCGAGTATGGAATCAAGGACTTCGTGTTTCGGCTGCCTACTGTTTATGCCTACACGCCAGATAAGACCTACAATGTTAACGGCATACGCCGTACACTTGGCTACCGGCTGCTTATGGACAAAGCGATGGATGGAGAGGAATTGGAAATATGGGGCGATCCGACCAGAGCCAAGGATGTTGTTAGCGTGAAGGACTTTTGTCAACTTCTGCGTAAGGCTGTTCTTGCAAAGGATGTTGATGGCGGTTGCTTTAATGTGGGTACCGGGATTGGTACTACGACCGAGGAGTGGATTCGCGGTATTGCTGCGGTATTTAATCCAGAAGGCCGAGATTCGTCGATTGTGTATCGGCCTGATAAGCCAAGTGGACCTTCTTACATTATGGATATTTCTAATTGTCGTGAATTACTCGGTTACAAACCTGAATATGACTTCATTACCTTCTTGGAGGATTTCAAGTATGAAATGTCTGCCAATCGATTTGCAGGATTGAGGGGGGCTTCTTGAGTGCGGTCCTCTAGATACCTGGCTGTGCCGCTCGGGTTTGAGGGCGGCATAAAGTGTTTAAGTATGAGATTGGAGGCTACCTAGAGCTCGAGGATTTTGGTGGACGACCATACCATGAGGGTGCGATCGCATTAGATAGCGCTAGAAGCTGTCTAGCATATCTTATTGAGCTACGCGGCATCAGTTGTATTGCGTTGCCGGATGTGTTCGCTCCAGCATCTGGTCGTTCTGAAGTTATCTACCGTCCTGAACTTCCTAGTGGCGGCGGGTTCTTGATGAATGTGCAAAACGCAAAGGACGAGCTGGGCTACATACCTAAATTTGGTTGTCGTGAGTTGTTTGAAGCATATAAAACCGAAATGGCAATTGATCGTTTCGCCGAACTGCGCCTTGGGGGTGCCTCCAAATAATCGGTTCGATTCGGTTCGGCGATTCTAAATTACAACGCGGATTGTAGGCTCTAAACAATAAAGTAGGTGACAGACACTAAAAATCATCTCACCATCAGCGCAACCTTTCCTAAATGAACCAATCACTGGCAACGAAAACACCTGATCAAGCCCAATTTAGACAAGATCTCTTTACTCCCTGACTACAGGGATTTTTCGCGGGGTTCAGTTTTAGAGGTTTTGCAACCGGTTTATGGCAGACACGACACCACCTTCTTGCGCAGCAGCGTGTTAGTGCTCACGGGTATCACGCCCCTTCCAAGTTTGGTTCTTTTCTAGGGTAGATCCACTTTGATGCCATTAATGAGGCTCACCGAATGGCAGCGCACCGGGCAGGGATTCACCTGCAGCGCCTTGACAATGAAATCATCGAACGGCGGTCGGTAGTCGTTCCTTTTCGCAATAGGATTTCCTGGAGCGATTCCTTGCAGAGGCAGACTGCCGATGGCAAGGTTCTCCACCTTCAGCCCGATGCAGCAAGTTGAACCCGGTTCGCAAACCAGCTCCCGGTACGTGGAGGCATCCGCCTTCACCACAACGTCCGTCGACTCGGAGCCCGTGGAAAACGGAAGCCCTGCCACACTCGTATGTTTTCCGCTCGGATCGACAGGGCATAAGTACGGGTCGTATACAAGGGTGCGGCCCCCGTCATCTGTACAGATAACAGGATAGCGATTTGCGAAAAACCCGGTTCCGCGCTCTCGGCACCTAGACGACAGGCGTATCGCACCTCTACCGAGCCCATGCCTGCCACGCCCGACAACTCCGCAATACGCGCGCCCGTCAGGCCTTCCGCACGAGCCAGAACCAACGCCAAGCACGAGCAATCAAGAGCACCCGCACGCACGGGAGACGAATCGAGAGCTTTGAGGAATGCCTTCGCATCGAACGTGAGGGATCAGTGGCTTCCGCTCCATCGCGAGAAAACAGACCCATCTATCCAGGCTCGTCAAACCAGCTTTTTAGATGTCTGGATCCACGTGACGATCTGCGAGCAGAACCGACGGTTCGCTTCGCTCTCGGAGCTTGCGACGCTCACCACGCCCGCGGCAAGTCGAAGAGCTCCTGCCGTCGGCACATCGCCAGCTTCCGACACGCTCGACCAGGGAGGTGCGGGCCGTGCGGCAAGCAGGTGCACCTCATGATTGGTGGAACCCCAGATCCGATCTCCGAGCACCCATTGGAAACGGACAGCATGCGACCCCAATGCGCTCGACGCCATGCGATGCTCTGCGAGCGGAAAGTCTACAACGACCGATCCTAAACAGGAAAGCGAAACGCTCTTGGCGGCAAGCGATCCAAGCAGCTTATCCTCACCTATCGCCGAGGCCTTGAGAGTGATGGAGGTGGGGCTTTCAGCTTCTTGACCTCGATCGTCACCCGCAGAAGCGGATGCCGCTCGGCGGGAACGCGCCAGTAGGCCGACAACGACCTATCGCATCCCACCGTCCATTCGGGCAAGATGGGGGAGGCGTCGAAATCAGGGCGTACGCACACGGCCCCATCGTTTTTCGAAGTGTCGGTGTAGAATCCGATCGACTTGAACGCGATGACCGTTTCGCCTTTGTCTTCCTCGTCATCCTCAGGCTCGGGTGACGGCTTCGCTGCAAGGTATATCGCAAGTGCAGCGCAAGCCGCAGAAACAAAAAGAAACGCCAGACCGCTTTTCGAGAACGCTGAAATGCGCAGGTAACGTACGAACCGTTGCAGACGGTACGCGAAACACCAGCGCTGCCCAAGCAGGAAGAACGCCTCGAAAACGGGTGCGAGAGCTCATACTGTCGACAGGGAGGAGAAAAGCGATACGAGTGATTCCTTCGCAGGATCGCCCGATTGCTCGATCTGGCGCACGTCGCTCGACTTCGCCAACGTTGCGTCCATCAGCAGCGCGACCGAACCGTTAAGATCGTCGTTGCTCTGCCCGCGGAACCCGGATGTCGCGTCTTGCCCGCTCAGCGCCTTCAGCGATTCAAGCAGGACTGCGGCCGCCGTCCTGCTCTCCCACTCTGCCGCCTTGCTCATGCCTGTTTCGGCATCGGGCATGGCAAACGCAGGAGCCGGCGGCTCGGGATCGCGCACCGTGTTCTCCCGCAGAGAAACCTCAGCGCCCGAGGCATAGACAATGGCCCCGTTCGAGAGCATCTCGCAAGGCGTTTCAGTTGTGAAATGCCATAGCGCGATCAATCCTCCGTCGAACCGATACGGAGGCACGCCGGCGTAGATCGAAAGCTGCTCCGCCGTCAAGTGATTATTTCGCGTTTCGCGTAACACCTGTTTCGCGCTTTCCGTATCGCCATGCTGCCTAGCCGTTTCATTCGTTGCGTATCACTGGTTTCGTGCGCTCCATATCACCTAAAACAAGATTCATGCTGGGCGATCGACAGACAAAGCAAGCAGATTTGCACCAGATGTAATACGCTGTGTATTACATGCTTGAAGGGATATGGATATGAAAACAAAACCGCGCGCGATACGTTTTTCTGAAATCGAAGAACATGCGATTGAGCAATACGCTCATCGCCATGGCATGACGTTTTCAGACGTCGTGCGGAAATCCACGGAGACATTTCTTTCGATGAATGGAAGAGAGCGTCTTTCACTGAATAAATTAGCTGAACGAGCCATCGAAGAAGACCCGGATCTTCTCTACGGCCAGTTCTTGGATGACTTCTCCCATTCAGATGATAAAGCCGGCTTAATAAGCAAAGAACCTGATTGGAAGGGATCGGACGCTACCTACTGGCTTTGCCTCTTAGCGGCAACTGCCCATAAACTTGCTCACGATAATTCCCGCCCTGTTCCCAAATGGGCGCTCGACGAGCAATACGTGTCACCAACTCCAATTTATGGCATGAATACCGAAAACCCCGATTTCCAGGCATTCCTTAAAGAAACGACGCCGATGGAATTCCGCTGCCACAACATATTCCTTGGTGACAATGCGTTATCACGAGCCTAGAAAGACTTCTTATGATTACGAAAAACGACATTGAGCGTTTCTTTCGGGAAATAAACGATGAAATGGAGAAGCGCGACATCGCAGAAGAGATTGTCATTTGCGGAGGGGCCGTTATGACGATGGTTTACGAGGCGAGGCCGTCGACGAAAGGCGTCGATGGCCTCTTCGCCCCGACTGGGCCAATAAGCGAAATAGCCCGGACCATAGCAGCCTGCGAAGGGCTTGAAATGGATTGGCTCAATGATGCCGCAAAAGGCTTCATCGACACGTCGCGAATGGAGTTGGTTACGATTCGAGAATACGGGAACCTTACCGTTCGAATGCCCGATGCGGAAGCGATGCTAGCAATGAAGCTGACGTCAGCTCGACTTGTGGGTAAGGACCGCGACGATGCTCTGTTCTTTATAAAATACCTTGACGTCAAAACCGAAGAACAGCTCTTCGACATCATCGAGCGAAACATCGCTCCTCAGAGGCTTACCCCTATGGCGCACTTCTTCACCATAGAATTATTTCAGCAGTATTTGCAGAGCGCAAAGCCGGGCGAAACCAACGAGTAGATACTTTGAGAATTGCGAAATTATCAAGCATAGCGATGGCATTTTTGCTTCGGACTATCTCGAACTTGATGATGAGCTTGAATCGCTCGGCGTCTTTGATCCTTTAGTCAACAAAGACAGCAACCTTTTCATTAACGTTGTAAGGTTAAGAAATAGATCCATGTCCTGAAAATCGCCAAATTGGTCAAGCAACGCAGGAGGGATCGTGGCTTTTGAGAGAGAGGCCCACTTGGACCACCCCGAACCCGAGGATGATGGGGTCGATGGCACGGAACATACCGAAGACGAATGTGGGCAGGTTGCTGACCGCGGCGAGCGGGTCGGTGCCGGGGTTGCCGGCGAGGCGCTGTGCAGACGCGACAGGGACGCCCTTCTTGCCGGGGCGCACTGAAACAGGCGGCACGCCACCGAACGAGAGCAATTACCTCTTAGCAGCGGTACCATTTTCATCTGAACGACGGCACCGTTTGGCCTTACTACTCAGAAAAGCTACCTTCAGAGACTATCTAACAGAGATGACCTTCTTGCTAGATAGCGCACTACCTGACTTGCCCCAGCTTTTGAGTCAATTAGGGGGGAGAGTGACGGCATCCCACCGACAAGACGATCCATTCTTGCATTTTCGCCAACGCGTGGGCGTAGCTCTACGCCCGACTCAAGGTATTCGCGCACGGCATGGCGAAGACCTTCTTTGGGATTAACTAAATCGTCCTGCACTAGACCCGTGGCTCTCATGATTTTAGAATTATCAACGACACGATCAAACATCCTGTCGTATCTAATCTGATACAAATCTCCTTTGGCTCTTTCAAAGATATCTAGTGGATATAGCTTCAACAGAAAAGGAATCACTTCCTGATACGCCGCCGCCACCTCTTTCCAACTAATGCAGGAAGAAGTCGCAGCGGTATAAACCTCACCAAGCGACTCACTCTTACCGAGAATCCTTGCTATCATCCGCGCGACATCTCCACCCCACGTCATCGTTGTTTCTTTGTGGAGCATCTCTTCAGGAAAAGGTATCGTGATATGATGTTGAGCTCGCCACAGCCAAACACCTGAAGCCAAAACTCCAAGATCAAACCGCCCAGATCCATCATAAACAATCGACGGTCTAATTATCGTCCATCCCCTCTTCGGGCTCGAAAAAAGAATGTTCTCACAACGAGCTTTTGCTAGCGCATAATCATCTGTCGCAAGAAACTCCCGATCATTTGTTGAATCAAGTAATCGCGGGCAATCTTCTGTGATAAGGGGAGAATGATCATATACTCGATAAGTTGAAATAAAGACGTACTGGTCTGTTGAACCTAGAAAACGGTCAGCTATGCCAGAGAACTCGTCTGTCGACCACACCATAAAATCAACGATAGCATCCCAATTTTGACCAAGAATATCGTTTAAGAATCCAATGTCCTTGGCATTACCTTGAACATAGGCAATGTCATCGTTGTTTGAAATGCGTTTTTGTCGTGATGTTACAACCGTTTCGCAACCCATCGACGACAAGATCTTTGCAAGGTTTCTTCCGATCGCGCCTGTTCCGCCCAATAGAAGAACTCGCATTTTGCCTCCATGTCTATATCGGCCCCATTATTCTCTGCTAAACCTTGCGCACTTCCGAAAAGCAGACTTCAAAATATCCCAACTGAGCAAAACTGCAACAACCGCACCAAGGAATAGTAGAGCAACTGCCGTTTGGTCACTTACAAAAATAACAGCACCCGAAAAGAGTAGACAAATTACGACACCAATTACTATCTGAACCCAGTCAATGTGTATCATGAAATAAGAGGAGCTCTGTCGGATTCTCACCATCCACATCGTCATCTGGCCAGCAAGCATTCCGACTACAACCCCTAATAACCCAAAGGGAAAGATCAATGCTACGCTAAGTCCACAGCTAACTAATGCGCCTACAATAGTGGTAGAGGCTGCTCCCTTGGTGTCTTTCCCGCAAAAATAGCCTGTTCCAAAAAAACTTGAAAAGGCGTTGAATACGCCGCTCAAATAAAGTAATCCTATATAGTTACAGGCCTCGGTATAGCCGGAATCAAGAAAGAGGTCTATAAATAACTTAGTGAACGGTATAAGGACTATGGCAATCGAAAGCACTATCCTGCTATACAGGCGGAAGATCTTTGTGAAGTACTCGTTTCTATCCGTCGCATCAAATTCTCCAACAGCCTGTTCTGTCCACGCTTGCTGAAATATATTCGAAAGCATAGTTAATGCAGTTGGAAACCTTGCTGCAATTGCGAAGACTCCATTTGCAGCTAAGCCTAATACCCCTACTACAAGAACTCGCGAAAATCCGTTAATAAGCCACCAGCAAAGACTGTTAGGGAGTAGTAAGGCAGAGTACCTTAACATCTCCTTGCTTTGTGCGAGGTTTCTATCCTTGAAAGAGAACTTGAAATCTTTACGCTGAATCACAATCATTAACACGCTTGACACGAGATTACCAACCAGGATTCCAAGCAGCATCCCTCTGTAATCAAGGCCCAGCGGGATTACGAACAGTAGACTTGCCGAACAAAGTGCAATTGAGTACACAATTCCTTGGATTGCGAATAACTTGTTATTGTGTAAACCGCGTGTTGCAAACTGAAGGCTCATGTACACAACCCCGGATACTATCAGGGCGTACACGAGCGCTGCATCATTAAATCTTAGTAGAGACCAAACAGCTACATACAGAAACGTAAATGCTAATAGCAGTACAACAAAAAGCGGAGTCCAACTAGCAAACACACCACGACGATTAGCGTCTTTATCCAGAAGCCAACGAAACAACGATTCTGGTATTGCAAGCACCGCCACAGGTTTAAGAACCTCCAGCAGTGAGTACAATAGATCATATACGCCAACTCCTGATGGGTCGATGAAGTATGTGCAGATAGGAAGAAGGAGCAGGACGAGAAGTTTCGAGCCGACGTTGCCCACTGCGAATATCGCGGTGTTTTTTATTAGAGAAAGCTCCCTGCTCATTGGGTTCAGGCTCTATTATGTTTGCCGAGGCGGGAAGCTGCAGAGAACAATTTTCCAGAGAAATTCGACTTCGCGAATTGCTTCGCCTCGTCAAGAGCCCGCTCCTTTAGCGACGCTCCACTGTTATTCTTGTAGAAGCGTTTTAGTAGTTCTGCATCATCAAATTTACTCGTGAATACTTCGAGGAAAACCGGAGCTTCTGAATCGGGCGAAACAAACTCATCTACTGCAGCATCCAGCTCGCCCTCACGATTGACAGATAGATATTTGAACCCTCGAGATCTAGCCCACCCTTCAGCACGCGTGCTATGAGCGGCAGTCAAGTAGGTATCCATGTCGTCAACTTCATCAGGATTCATGCCGATGTGGAATTCGCCACCTCCTCCGTTGTTGACAACGAGTACTCGCAAATTAGAGGGAACGTGGCGAATGTTTAAGGCATTCATATCGTAAAAGAAACTCAGGTCACCTTGAATGATAAACGACAACGCATCAGTTGCAACAGAGCGACCTATCAAAGTCGATAAGGAGCCGTCAATGCCTAATGCACCGATATTGCTCGAAACTTTTACGCTTGGATCGAGGTCAAAAAACTGCATGGTGCGGGTGGAATTGAGGATTCCAAGCTCTAGAAGAGAATTCTCGGGTATTCTGCAAGCTAGGCTTTTTGCTACGGCCAAATGCGATAAAGGAAGTTCGGGCATCTCAACCGCCTCGACAGCTTCCTGCCACAGTACGTAATAGTCGCTTCTATTTTTCTCTACACTATCAGCGAGATCGGCGAGACGATTGAAAAAATACCTCGGGGAGCATTCGAATATATCCGTCAACCCTTTGAACACATCGCGCACTTTTCCATTTGGCATAATGGACCAATGCCGGAATTTACCCCGTTTAAGCCTCAAGTAGTCTTTTAGATTGACCGAAGCGATGTTGCCATCGACATTGATCACTAGATCTGGAACGAGAGGCTCAAACGCGCTCGAAGTCATCGCCTCAGTTGCGCGATAGGTGATCAGAGAGCGCTCTTTCTTGTAGGGCGACATGTGCTCTACCGAAACGACGCAATCGTAAGCGATCGCAAACTTTTCAATGGCCTTCAGGTCATCCTGAGAGTACCGTCCGTTTTCTCCCATGACAACAAGGACTTTCTCCGCAGAAAGCAACTCGTCTCTCTTCGTGAGCCATTCCTCCGCAGAATCTTCAATGGTCAACCTTGTGATCATCCTCTGAGAAGGCAACTC
The DNA here is from genome assembly GCF_003726035.1 of Paraeggerthella hongkongensis. Taxonomy (GTDB): domain Bacteria; phylum Actinomycetota; class Coriobacteriia; order Coriobacteriales; family Eggerthellaceae; genus Paraeggerthella; species Paraeggerthella hongkongensis. The sequence continues at coordinate 82,599 of NZ_QICD01000007.1, read as the reverse complement.
CATCGCTGAGAAGCCACCATTACTGCCCACGGTGGGAACATTAATGTGAACAGGACCTGCTCCATGATGATAGAGCTCCAGCAGAGCCTCATTCACCAGTCTATTGCAATACCAAGCGTCGTCATCCGTCTGAACAACAGGCAGTGTCACCTCGCACTTAGTTATCGATTTGAATATGTCGGTCTGATTGAGCTTCTGGGTCTCAAGCTGATCTAGAAGATACGTGCTTCTGTCTGCAGTCACTGCGACAACCGGGACTCCCTTGTAATATGCTTCCGCCATACCGGAAGAGAAGTTTGTTACTGCGGTTCCTGAAGTACATAAAACAACGACGGGCTCGTCAAGCTCCATCGCAAGACCCATTGCGAAAAACACCGAGCTTCGCTCGTCCACTACCGAGTATTCGATAAAGAAGGGGTCGTTTTGTATGGAGCGGGATAAGGCCACGTTGCTACCACCGGGAGAATGAACTACTCTGCAAATTCCGCGTTGCTTGAGCAGACTTAACAATATTTGAACATTTTTCATTGTCGTATACATATCAAGCACCTATCGCTTCCTTGTCGACACGTTTGGCAAACATAAGCAATCTAGAAACTCTGACAATCTAAAGCCTGCGAAAGCCATCCGAGTGATTTCGCTCTTGCTTCATCAACTCTCCTACCAACCTCTGCATAGCTTGGCTTATCGAGGCAGGAGGAAACACTACCTGTATCAGCATATCGCTTCCACTCCAGACCGGTATCGGCAAGAAGATTTTGCACTCGTAAAGGGTTGCTTGGATTATCCAATGCTATGAAGTTGGCGCCAAGGTTAACTGCGAATGCCACCCCATGAAAAGAACTTGCAATGTTTAACTCTGCGTTTGAGATAGCTAGAATCAGATCCCATGGGGTAATCCTCTTAAGCTTCTTGTCGCATCCGGAGAAGCTGATTCCATCCGACCTAATCAAAAGAGCTTCGCAGCCGTAGCGTCTCTTGACTTCTTCGATCACTTTCGCATAAGCGATCTCATAATGAGCTTTCGATACACCAACCAAATAAACTAATACATAGGGCTTGCCATGCGAAAAGGAACCGTGCTTCTTTGCGAGGTCGAGCCACTCTTCACCAGTTATCAAGAAGGTTGGATCCAAGACCTCTTCAACTGGAGTGTCTACTATTTTGGAGATTTGGCTCTTCAGATTGGCTTCTCGTACGCTAATCTGGTTATATGTTGCCAGATAGTTTTCCAAAGTAGCCAGTTCGCCTTTCGAATACCTGTAGCTTCCCGCACTAGCTGCATACGCAATCTTCCTACAATTCCCAAATTGGAGAAAATAAGCTCGATCCAGTCCACCAAACAGTTCTGGATTCCATAATTGATCGCTTCCAGATAATAAAATATCGAAATTGGAGTAACTTATTGAAGCCATGTTGGAAGTCTCATCTAAAGACGGGAGGAACTCTTCATGAAATTGATCGAAAGCTTTGCGTTCGTTAGGTATGCGACCTAACATAATATTTTTTAGCGAAGCCACCGCGTTCTGGTTAAAGGAATGATCTCGTCGTCGTGATACGAAGCGTTTTTGGTACTGCTCGTTCTCGTTTACATAGTTTACGAAGCTTGCATTACACCCCATCTGTTCTATTGCCAGTTTCGTGGCATATGCCTGCAAGCAGGCGCCATAGCTATAAGAACGATGCAGCGTCACGATTCCTACTTTTTTCATCTATCACCTCGTTCTAGCTTTGGAAGAGAATAGTCATCGCACTGACTTATGTATTTCGAACAGCTACCTAGGATCAATAGGACAAGGTAGTAGTTTCGAACGCCATCAACGGTGTCGAACAATAGTGCTATAGAGAAGAGGAATATCCCAAACGATATAATTCGAGAGGTGGCTTCCGAATTGGTCTTCATCAACTCCCAGTATGAAAGGCCGATCAGCGTGATAAAGATCGTCAGGCTTACGACACCTCCATTAAACAGCACTTGAAGCAGATGATTATGACAATGAACAAAATTAAAGAGCGCGATCATCTCATTGTTCTGAAGTACTCCAAAACCGAACAGGAACTGCTGAGGGTTTGACTCAGTCTGCAGGATAACTTTATCCCATATATACGTTCTTGAGCTGAGTGTTGCATCCTTCTGGAACAATGATTGCAGCAGACCTAAGGTCTGTTCTGGCAATGTAGAAAACACTAAGATAAAAAACAGGGTGAGCTGAACCGCGAGGTAGACTGGCGGAGAACATAGTGTTTTTGCAAAGCGATTGCCCAAAAGCAAGATAAACAACGGAAGCGCCGAGACCACGACTATCCCTGCAGCTGTCTGCCCAATAACAAGGGATGTTTCCGCGCAAATCCATAGAGCTATCGTGCATTTGCTCGGATGCGTCCCTTTTCGATAATCGCGAACCAACAGGGAAACAAAGATAGGCAAAAAGAAATAGATGAATCTGGTAGCCTGACCCAGTAGAAAAACTGGGTGCACGCCGTTGTTCGTGAAGCCACCGGGGATCACAAGCATTGTCAGCAGGTTTAAAGGAATGAAGATAAGGCCTAGTACCTGCATGGAGTTCAAAAATGCCGCCATCTCGTACTTGAAGATGCTTGCGAATACGAGAACGCTCAGGATTCCCACGCCTACATACATCATCGATCTAGTTAAAGACCCATCATTGATATACGTCGAGGTGAGCAAGAGTAGAAAGTAACCTACAGCCATGCAGGAATAAACCGTAACTCCGGTCTTGTTTTTCAAAGAAGCAATGACGAGGTAAAGCGCGAGCAGGGCGATCAATCCAAGATTGAAACCCATGTTAAGCGATTCATACTTTTCAAACAAAGAAGGTCTGAAGAAAAAGAGCGCGATCAGAAAAACAAGGAGATCCGCCACTCTTATACTGGAGATAGAATTCTGTATGCGGCTCTTCACCATGACGAACGCAGTATCCCCTCCAAGCGCGGCGCCTCGATATCAATGTTAAAACGTGTTTCAGACATTGTATCGAGGAAAACGGAACGGTTTCTGTCTTCCAGTTTGAGAATCGCATCAGCCCAAAGCTCGGAGTCTTGGCCTACGGGCAAATACGAAACCAAATCCGTGACTGCCGCCACGCGAGTTATGCGGTCGGATACCAGGCACCGGAGTCCTGATGCTTGGGCTTCCACCAATACATAAGGCAAACCTTCGTGCCTCGAAGGCAGGCATAGCACATCGAATGCTTGCATGTAGTCATTTGGATTAGGAACATTGCCAAGCAATAGAAAATGAGACTTGAAATTGGATTCTCGTACTTGACGTTCGAACGACTCACGCAGGGGGCCGTCTCCAAGCAGCACGACAGTCCAATTCTTCTCGGTTTGCTTCGACAGACTGTCTGCTATATCGAGCAAAAAGCTCGGGTTTTTTTCATAGGCGATCCTTCCTACGAAACCAACAACGATGTCGTTATAAATATTTAGTTTTTTCCTTATGTTGTTTCGGGCTTCTTCGTTGAAGCGGAACTTCTGCAGATCTATGGCATTGTGGATCATCAAGACGTTTTTCTCGTCGCCAAACATAAACGATGCTGCGAGATCCGAGCAAGTCAATCGATGGATTCTCATTTTTTTGATAATGCATCGACTTATTGAGTTAGCCAATTTGTAGAAAAAGCCGCTGTTGCAGTCAATGAGCTCCGAGTTGTGCGCATGCACGAATACGTCCAACTTGAGCAACCGCGCCTCGACGACGGGCACAATCCAGCTCAATGAAGACAAATTGAAATACACGGGCATATTGCTTGCCGCCGCGCTCTTCATTAACCTCCACGAATCGATGGCGTTCTTCATCGGATGCGTCTTTCTCGGTGCTATTCGGAATAGCTTTCCGCCTTTTTGGAAAACCCTGTCTTCATGTATGCATGTCTCTTCTTCTATAACGTAATCGAAAACACAGCCATCTGACATGTGCTCGTTCATATTCAGCAGGAAGGTTTCGATACCGCCTCTGTTCGTGCCGACCATTCCGTATACTAGAACCCTCATCGAAGTCTCTTTCATTTATCTTCGCTCAAATTTCGGCCAGGAAAGAACACTCTGCTGCTTCGCCAGTTATCCACTTCGGCTTCGGTGATCGCTTCGCCATCTCTGTAACCAATGAAATAGCCTTTCGTGCCGTCCTCCCGAGCTTTTCTCTGTTCTTTATCCAGGACCAGTGAAAAGAGGCGGACCAGCAATTTGATATCGGTTTTCAGGCTGATATTGGCTGCATACCATACGTCGTTGTCAAATTGCTCTTGCCAGGTAATAGCATGATCGATTCTCTTAGGCGTAGGACACTCGAGGCCTGGCAAAACACCCAAGCGCTCCAGGTGCTCTTCCGTCCATAAGTCTCGATATTCAACCAACAGCGGCCTCGGGCCGATGAGCGACATATCCCCTTTGAAAATCGACCAGAAATTCAAAAGCTCATCGAGCGACGTCGATCTAACGAAACGCCCGAAATCAGTTACGCGGTCCTCGGGTAGCAACAGCTGACCGTTCTCATCCGTCTCGTTGGTCATATTGCGGAACTTGACTAACGTGAATACCTCTCCATGTATGCCGACCCTCTCTTGTTTAAACAGGATGGGACTCCCCACATCAAAATATGTGCGAATCGCAATGCACGCATTGACCGGAAGCGTAACCACCAGGACAAAAGCTGAAACCGCTACGTCGATTGCCCTTTTCCCGAATCTTTCATACAAGGATCTTTTTCTCCAGCGCCGATTTCGCAGGGAGTTACTGGAGCCTGGAAAGGAGTTTTCAGACATGGAATCAGAGCTCATCTGCCAACTCTAGGATCAGACGTTCGGTTCCGCTCCAGCCAAGACAGGGGTCTGTTATTGACTTCCCATATACACTCCCACCGACCTTCTGGCTTCCTTCCTCTAAATAGCTCTCAACCATGAAGCCCTTTATCATGGTTGAGACTTCTTTCGACTCGGAGCAGCTGCGAAGAACATCGCGAACGATGCGCGGCTGTTCCACGTGCTTCTTATTCGAATTTGCGTGGTTGCAGTCGATGACCACCGACGGGTTCTTCAATCCCATCTTTGAATATTCCTCACATAGGAGGAGAAGGTCTTCATAGTGGTAGTTTGGTCGATTTCTGCCGTCAGATCTTTTGTAGCCACGCAAAATTGCATGCGCAAGAGGGTTCCCCGAAGTCACAACTTCCCAGTTTCGATAGATGAACATATGTCCTTGCTGCGCCGCATACACTGCATTAATCATGACGGAAATATCCCCTCCCGTAGGGTTTTTCATTCCCACTGGTATATCCAAACCGGATGCGGTCAATCTGTGCTCTTGGTTTTCCACAGAGCGCGCACCCACTGCGGCATAAGATAGTAGGTCCGATACGAACCTGTAGCTTGATGGATAAAGCATCTCATCCGCACCGAACAAGTTGGTTTCTTGAATCACTTTGAGATGTAGGCTTCGGATGGTTTTTAGGCCTTCTAACATGTCGGATCCGCTGCTGGGGTTTGGCTGATGCAACATACCTTTATAGCCAGCTCCTGTCGTTCGAGGCTTGCTGGTATAAATGCGGGGAATGATCAGCAGCTTGTCCTTCACTTTCTCCTGAAGCTCTGCAAGCTTTGCGCAGTATTCGAGAACGGCATCGCTCCTGTCGGCTGAGCAAGGCCCGATAACGAGCAGCTTTCTCGTAGCATCCACTCCTTGGAGAATTTGCCCGATCTCCCAATCTCTCTCCGCCTTTTTCTTCTCGTATCTCGAAGGAAGCGGCAGATCTTCCTTTACCTCTGCGGGAATCGGAAGACGGCGACGAAATTCCATAGTCATTATCGGCTGTGCTCCTTAAAGAAAGATTCGCTTATCTTCTTCAGCGGAAAGATAGGCAGCGTAAAGAACTTTGATGGTTTGGTAGGCCAAATCAAAACCTGACTTGGGTTCTGCGTCGTAATAAATGCATGCCATAAAGTCCTGCATTTCGTCGGTGTAGCCACGGAGTATTTCGTCTGCAAGAAACGGGTTATTCCAGCCCGTCTTTGCTGGGAGCATCTCAGATATGCTGACCCCGTCAAGGCAATCCTCATCAAGGAAATAAGTGCTCATGATGTTTGACATGGTGAGGGTGCAATTGATTGCCGCATCGTTGCAGTACAGCTCGAGAACGTTCTTCGAGCCGCCGAGCAAAGTATCGCAAGCAACGATATTGGCTTTTGATCCGTCAGAAAAGGAAAGTATGGCGGTTCCCAGATCTTCCACGTCACGAGGATGTGCTGAAATATGTCGGTGCTCGTAATCGCTTAAGCTGGGAGTTACGCGACCCATGTCAGCCAATACGCTTTCCACGCGAATGTCTTCCTCGCGCGCAAGCGCCTCTTGCTGCTTCAACCAAAGAATCGCAGACAGCGGATGAGTCCCGGTCCTTATGAATGTGCCACCGCCGGTTTTGCTCCATTCGCCCGCAACGTGCGAGCTTGATCCTTTGAGGCTCTCCTCGCCTTTTGCGTACAGGATCCTGCTTCCTTTCGCGCGTATGATTTCTGCCGCCTTCATGACGGCCGGAGCGTAGACGAAATTCTCTGCATACATGAATTTACATTCTGAGCTTTCTACAATCTCACGAAGCTTTTCCATACTTTCCAGAAGCCGTTCGTACATTATGCGCTTTGAAACCTTGTCTCCAATAGGCTCCTCATCGCCCTCTTGCCCGAAGTACCCAGCGAGTGGTTTCTCGCAAATGACGTGTTTCCCGGCCAAAAGAGCCTTTTCCGCCATTTCAAGATGCAGGTAAGGTGGCGTGCAAATATCGATTACGTCGATCTCCGGATCGTTGAGCATATCTTCGAAGCTCTTGGTCGATTGCTCGAACGACCAGCGATTCACGGCTTCATCAAGCTGATCTTGCCTACGAGCCATAACTGTCTTCAGTCGAACGGGAACACCGCTGAATCGACGAAGTCCTTCCATGTGCAATTCGCAAGCACGTCCTGCCCCCGCCATGCCTAGCGTTACAGACTTCGTCACAGCAACTCCTCTACTTCGACTTTTACGTTGCGGTATTGATCAACCATTACTGAGTCCATCGTTTCTCTATCGGGAAAGGAAAAGAAAAGGAAACCCATGGGGTCTGATTTATGGTTCCTTATTTCATAGCCAAAATCTTGAAGCATACAGGTTTCAACAATGTACTGCCGAACACTATCAGCAACGTTTAAAGACTTGTAGATACCGTTCTTCTCAGCAATGAGGGCTCTATAGGCGAAGAACCCAGAGGGTTGGGCATGCAAGGGAAAGTCTCTGCATCCAAGTCCGCATCGCGCGCGCACCTCCCAGTAGTCCCAATTAAATCCCATAAGGCTTGAAGAAGGGATGCTGTATAGGTTTCCGAGTACGCGCCGCATGCATTCCATAATCCAAAAATCACCATCGGGGGTCATATGGTACTGCATTTCAAAAATGCCGTCAGTCAAGTGCAACGCCTCGGCCATTTTCTCAATTTCCGCAATAAGTCTGTCTTGCAGTGCTTCAATACCGTCAGCAGGAAAGGTGTCGATCTCTACGCGATAAGGGTTAATAAATGAGTATTCGTTATTGGAGCATGCTGCGACAACCTTCCGGTCAATCAGAAACGTGCAGATGGCGTGCTGGGTTCCCTCAATGTAAGGTTCGACAACAATGCTTTTTGTTCTGGATTTTTCAAAGGCTAATTCTACGGCAGGCCGAGCTTCTTGCCATCTGCATACTTTGGTGATGCCATTGCCAGCACTCAAATCAGGGGCTTTTACCATGAGCGGATATTCACCATGAAATTTTATCCACTCCAGTGCGGCTTGTGGGCTAATGAAAACTCTCGCCAACGGAGTTTTGATGCCGAGCTCGCGCGCGAAAGACTTGAACCTATCCTTATGATGCAGCACTTGAGCCACTTCGTAAGAATCATGTCCAGGAAGCTTCAGCCGCTCGGCAACATAAGCAGCGGTCAATACCCCAAAGTCATTGCAGCAAGAGCAAATCGCATCGATATTCAGACCCTTTGCCAGGGCAAGCGTTGCCTCTTCGTCGGAATAATCTTGACAGATGTATTCATCCGCGTACTTTTCCCCAATGAGGCCGGGGTTTTGCCCGATCGTAATCACATAGTAGCCCAGCGCTTTTAAGGCTTGAATCATGCGCATGTCGTTATGACTGGCGTTGAGAATCAGAGCCTTCTTCTGTGGTTTTGATTCGTGGTTTTCGAATTTAGCCATGCAAGCCTCTAACTATTTCGCAAATCTGATTCACTTTATCGGTTGATAGGTCCGCATATAATGGGAGGGTGATCACTTGTTGGGCAATACGCTTTGCAACGGGTGTATCCCTACTGTCGTAAGTCCCTCGATAGCAAGCATAATCGTTTATGATCGGGTAGAAGTATTTTCGCGCTCCAATCCGGTTCTCTTCAAGAGCGGCGAGCACTTCATCCCGATTTGCACCAAACAAGTTCGGATCGACAATAACCGGCATGTACGAATAGTTGTGTTCGATGTTGGCGGGAGGGATGCACAACGAGAGTCCCGGCACGGATGCAAGAAGGTCGAAGTACCTTTCTGCGGCTATCTTTCGCTTTCGAATCTCCCTGTCGACATAACGAAGGTTGCACAGACCCATAGCAGCAGAAAACTCATTCATTTTGGCGTTTCCGCCGATATATTCACAGGACTCCAGACCGGTAATGCCAAAATTTCTCCATTGCGAAAGCTTTTCTGCCAGAGTCTCGTCGGAGTAGGCCACGGCGCCACCTTCGATTGTATTGAAGACCTTTGTTGCGTGAAAGCTAAACATCGAAGCATCTCCAAAAGTGCCTACTGGAGCACCGTCCTTCTTTACGCCAAACGCATGCGCGGCGTCGTAAATTACCTTGAGATCGTATTTGGCAGCGACTGCTTGGATTTGCTTGTGATTGCAGACATTGCCATACACATGAACTGGCAAGATCGCACAGGTTTTTTCGGTAATATGGGATTCGATTTTTTCTGGGTCGAGAGTGTAGTCGGTTTCTCGAATATCGGAAAAAACAGGTTTAAGTCCTTTGCGCACGATGGCGTGGGAAGTCGATGCGAATGTGAACGGTGTAGTGATCACCTCGTTTCGTCCGTCTTTGCCAAGCTCCAGGGTTTCGAGAATGCACTCGAGGGCGGAGTGCCCGTTCACGAATAGAGACAATTGCTGGACACCCAGGTAGTTTTTGATCGCCTGCTCAAGTTCAGCGTGCTTTTTGCCGCAGTTTGTAAGGAAACGAGTATTCCAAAGCCCCCGAATTTCATTGCAGTATTCTTCGAATGGGGGCATGGATGACCTTGTTACAAGAATTTCTCTATCTACCATCTTGCTCCACTAGCCTCGCAATCTCTTCATGAATATCTCCCATCGTCCGCAGAGCGCCTTCGGGAGCACACTCGACCTTCTTCCAACCCAAGCGGTCCGCGCAGTAGTCGGCGGCTTCACGGCAGCGCTGCATATAAGAGGCGTCCGCCTCGTGCACGTCTTTGGCGGTGCCTTCGCGTGCGCAGCGGCCCTCGACGAGCCTTGTGCTCACGTCTGCGCCCATACTCAGGTAAACTACCAGGTCTGGTTTTGGTACCCCGATCAAGCGGTACTCGAAATCGAAGAGCCAGTCCAGATAGGTGTCCCAATCAGAACGCGGCAGCTTCGCGCATTGGTGCACGGCGTTGGAGGTGGTCCATCGATCGGCGAGCACAAGCCCGCCCGCTTCATAGAACGCCCCCCAGTTCTCCTTGTAGGAAGCGTAGCGGTCAACCGCGTAGAAAGCCGAAGCAGCGTACGCGTTGACGTCGTTTGGCTTCGAGCCAAACCTGCCCTCCAGGTACATTCGCACGAGGGCTGAAGAGTCGCTTTTGTAACAGGGGAAGGAGAGGGATCGCAGGTCGATGCCGTCTTTCAGCAAACGCTTTCGCAGAAGGCTCGCCTGGGTTTCTTTGCCGGAACCGTCCAGGCCCTCGATAACGACAAGACGGCCTTCTCGAGGCAGGAGGGCTTCCCCGACTGAAGATTCTTCGGTTCGCTTCGAACTCTCAAGATGACAGCCTAAGACCCTCGCTTGGTCGGCTTGCCGCTCGCTGACCTTCACGCCGGAGTTGCTCGACGCCAGGATACGCGCGGCCTCTTCGTTCGAAAGGGCGACCGGCGCCGCATCCGCTTCCGTGTCAACCTCATCCCCAACCTCCGCGCTCGTCCTTACATAACCGCCATTATCGATAAAAGGGGAGTGGTATGATGTACGGGGTCACGATGACCCCGTACGAAAGCCTAAAAGAAAAGCAATAAGAATATCCAATATTGAGAACTATATTTATTCATAATAAAAGAATTAATATACAAAAATAGTGAATAAAACGATAAAAATATGCAATAAGGAGATGTGCTAAACATGCCATACCAAACCAAAACGCTTCCTATCGACAGCATTGCTGCTCACCCTGAGAACGACTACACCATGGACGAGCGCGAGATGCAGGAGCTGGTAGCATCCATTCGATCCGAAGGCCTTGGCCAGTTGCCGCTCGTCCGCGTGCTGCCGGACGGAACCTACCAGATGGTTGCGGGGCACCGTCGCTTGGAAGCGTATCGTCGCCTGGCCGCCGACGATCCAGCCTACGCGTCCATCCCCGTGACCCTCATCGACGACTTGGACGACGCGCGCGCCCGCGTGTTGTTGAACGTGACCAACTTGGTTACGCGTCGGCTATCGCAAGAGGAGCGCGGCGCTCGCTATGCGGCAATCGGTAGGGAAGTGCCCGCGCTGCGCGCAACCGACCCCTCGCTCAAAGGAGTGCGCACAAACGACATCATCGCGCGCATCGTGACCGAAGAGACGGGGCAGTCGGTATCGCCCGCCACGGTCAAGCGCGCAATCGCCGCCGAGAAGCGCCTGCGCGAAACGCGCGAGGAGGCCGAGCTCCTCACGGGCGAGCTCGACGACAACTGGGTTGTGGAGGCGCAAGCCGGCACCGTCGATCCCGTCACCATGCGAGCCATATCGGAGCTTCCGCCCCAAAAGCAGCGCGACCTGTTCGCGGAGTACCAGCGTCAAGATATGTCGCTCGGCCAGCTGAAGGCGCACCTCAAGGCGTCGCGCCCGAAAACCGCCGAGGACGCGGCTCGTGCGCTGCGCGCGGCCATCCGCAGCGTGGAGGAGGCCCATCAGGCGGATCTTGCCGGCATTCCGCTGCAGCAAGGCCTCGTTCGCAAGCTGCAGAAGCTGGTCGAGCGCTTGTAGCGGTCGTGACTGCGCCGCCGCAAGCCGCTCAACCGGTCGCGTCGATCCTTCGCTATCGCCGTTCGCCAAAACGTGGTAGATTGGCCTTTTCGCATATGCTTGGCCGAAAGCGAGGGATCCATGGAACCGAACGAGGGCAAACACGCCGTCCGCAACGCGCAACCCAAGCGCTCCCTCGGGCGCACGATCGCAAGCGTCCTTTTATGGACGCTGACGGCATGTCTCGTCGTGCTCATGGCTTCGCGCTATGCGCCTTCCGTCCTCAGCAACGGGCGGCTCATTCCCGAGGTGGCCGCATTCGTTCCATGGCTTGCCATCCCAAGTGCGCTTGTGCTTCTTGCTGCGCTTCTGACCAGGAGAAAAGCGCTTTCTGCATTCACGGCGCTCTGCCTGGTCTGCCAGGTTTTCTGGCACGTAGGGTTCTTCCTGCCCGCTTCGCGCATAGCGCCGAAGGCGGTGGAGCCCGTTCCCGTTCAGACGTCTGCCGATACCGTCATGCGCATCATGACCCTCAACACCAAGAACGGCTTGGCCGATGCCGATCAGATCGTCTCGATCGTGCGCGACCAGCGCGTCGAGGTCCTTGCGCTCCAGGAAGTCAGCGCCTCGCTGATCGAGCGGCTTGCCGCGGCCGGCATCGACGAACTGCTTCCGTCTCACGTGTTCGGCGAGCCCGGCCCCTACGACAACGGCGGCGTGAACGTCCTCTACTCGCTTGCTCCCATGAGCGACGTCTCCTCGAGCATCCTTCCCGTCACGGGGTCCGCCGTCCCCGCCGCCACCATAAGCGCCGGTTCGCATGCGGTGCGTCTGGTCAGCACGCATCCCACGTCGCCCAAGTCGGGCACGCGGGGGTTCTGGAACGAGAGCCTGCGCAACTTGAGCTCGCTTCGCCAGTACGACGACGAATACCTGATCATGGGCGATTTCAACTCCACGTGGGACCATTCGCGCTATCGCAAGATGCTCGGCGACACGCTGGTAGACGCCTCGCAGCAAGCGGGGGAGGGCTTCCATATGACGTATCCGTCCGAACCGGATTACGCCATGCTGCCGGTGCCGCCCATGATCGAGATCGACCACATCGTCTATTCCAAGAACAGCGGCATGTCCGTTGGCTCCCTGCAGACCATCAACGTGAAGGGCACCGACCACCTGGCCTTGCTGGGCACGTGGACCGTGTCGTAGCCAAGCGCGCTCGCCTGTCTTTCGGTCGTGGAAGCCCTCGGCGTACCGGAAGCTGGTTTGCCATGGAGGCCGACCCATTCGCGGTACAAAATCACGGGTCTGCGCTGCTGGATCTGCTCATCGCCTGCATTCGTTTTGTGCGCTTGCATCAACGAGCCAGCTCACCGAGATGCAGCGGATTCGACAGTTGTCGAAAGCCCTTGCCCAAGAGCGCAGACCGGTGATTTTGTACCTAAGCACCGACTTCTCCGTGCTAGACCAGCATTGACACGGCTCGGGTGAAGGCGCAGCGAAAACGCCCCAGTGGCGAACCGCGACGTCGGGCTCGCGGTTGTCGTCATCATGATCGCCAAACCGCTCCCTACTCCTTGTAAGGAGTCAGCACCACCTTCAAACAGCCGTCTTCGTGAGCCTCGAACGCGCGGTACGCCTCAAGCGCCTCGTTCAGCGGGAAGCGCTTCGAGATCAAAATCCCGGTGTCCAACCGCCCCGCAGCGATCAGGTTCATTACACGGTCCAAGCAATGCGCGTCCACGCCGCCGGTCTTGAACACCAGGTTCTTGCCGTACATGCGGGGAAGGGGCAGCACCTGGTCCTCCTCGTACAGCGCCATGACCGAAACCACGGCGTTGGGCCTGGCCACGCGCCAAGCAAGCTCGAACGTTCCCGATGCGCCGGCGCACTCGATGACGGCGTCCGCGCCGCGCCCTTCGGTCAACGAGCGCACGGCCTGCTCGGGGTCCGTCGTTGCGTCGGCGGGGTCTATCGCCGCATCCGCCAGCCCGCGCTCCACGGCCAGCGCCCTGCGCTCGGCATCCACTTCCAGCGCGATCACCTGCGCCGCGCCGTACAATCGCGCGCACATCATGGCGCACAGCCCTACCGGCCCGGCCCCTATAACGGCTACGGTGTCGCCGGGCTCGATCTCGGCTATCTCGGCTCCGAAATAGCCCGTTGCCAAAATGTCTCCCAGAAACAGCGCGTCTTCGTCGGTCACGTTGTCGGGAATGGGTGTGCAGCCGTTGTCCGCGAACGGGACGCGCACGTATTCGGCCTGACAGCCGTCGATGCGACACCCCAGCTCCCAGCCGCCCCGTTCGCAATTGTTCACGTAGCCGCGCTTGCAGAAGAAGCACTCTCCGCAAAACGTCTCCACGTTCACGGCCACGCGGTCGCCGGGTTTCACGCGCGCGACGCTTGCGCCCACCGATTCCACCAGGCCCACGAACTCGTGCCCCAGCACGGTGCCGGGCACGGCCCGCGGCACTGCATGATGGAGTATGTGCAGGTCGCTCGTGCAAATGCTCGACCGCGTGACGCGCACCACGGCATCGGTGGCCGCTTCTACGCGCGGTCGGTCCCGATCGGCCAGCTGTATGTCCTCGCCGTCCCAAACGACGGCCTTCATGGTTTCAGAGGGGCGGTGGGGAAGGGGGCGATTCGGCATGAAGATTCTCCTCTGGCGTGGCGGCTGGTTTTTCGCTGCTTTCGGCTCCTCAGTATCGCACATGAGCCGCCGCTTTTCGATATCTCCCTCTAGCGCGTCGGCCCTCGTTGTGGTTTCATAGGCGCATCGACCGATAAGGGGCTTATGGACACCTCCTTCTTCCATCAGATGCTCTCCGACTCGCAGGTGCTTACCGTGCCGTGGAGCATCGATTACTTTTCCGTGGTCGTCGGCGTGCTGACGGGCGCGCTGTTCGCATGCGACCGCAAGCTCGACATCATCGGCACCGTGGTCTTGGGCTTGCTCACGGGCTACGGCGGCGGCATCATCCGCGACGTGCTCATGCAGGATCACGGCGTGTACTTCACCTCGCACCCCGACCTTATCGTTATCTGCATTGCCATCTGCGCGTTCGTATTCTACTTCCGCGGATTGTTCCGGCATTTGGATGCCACGGTGTTCTTCGCCGACGCACTGTCGGTGGGGCTGTTCGCGCTGGCCGGGGCCAGCAAGGCGTATGCGTGCGAGCAGGGCGTTGTGCTGTCGATCATCCTGGGCGCCATCACGGCTGTGGGCGGCGGCGCGGTGCGCGACATCTGCGTGGGGGAGACGCCCGGCATCTTCAAGCAGAGCAACTTCTACGCGGTGGCGGGTTTGGGCGGCTCGCTCGCTTTCGTCGCGCTGGCGTATGCGGGCGCTCCGTTGCCCATCGCGGGCGTTGCCTGCGTGTTCGCGGTCGTGTTTTTGCGCTATTGGAGCGTGTACTACGATTGGAAGACGCGCAGCGAAGCGGACCTTACGCCCCATGTTGCGCGCGGCGTCGGCAAGGTGAAGCGCGTGGTGTCGGGCGTGTTCCTGCACGGCGGCGACGCGACGGCGGCGCAAAAGCGCAGCCTGCGCCGCGTGCTGTGGCGTCGTCGCGACGACGAGTAACGGGCGCGAGGCCGCCGGCGTCGGGTGCGCGACCCGTATTCCGCCGTCTGCATCCTGTCTCCTGCATCCTGTGCCCTCCGCGTTCGCCCTGTGCGCTTTTCGTCCCCTCGTTTCCCGGCGCATGTGCGGCGTGGTACACTTTCGAGCGATCGAATTCTCCAGGATCGGCGCAGATGATCGCGCGATCCTCCACGAAAGGCAACCACATGGCTGACTACATAGAAGGCAAGCGCCCCATCATCGAGGCGCTGCGCACGGGCGTGCCCGTCAAGAGCATCCTCATGGCCGACAACGTCAAGCGCGACGGCCTTATCGAGGACATCTTGCGCAAGGCGAAGCGCGCCGGCGCAACGGTGGAGATGGTCCCGCGCAAGATCCTCGACGACAAGTCGGATCGCGGCAGCCATCAGGGCGTTATGGCCAAGACGAAGCCGTTCCCCTACGTGGGCATCGGCGACATCGTGGGCGCGGCCGAAGCTTCCGCGGCCAACAACGACGGCCGTGCGCTCGTGGTGATCCTGGACCATATCACCGATGCCGGCAACTTGGGCGCCATTTCGCGCAGCGCCGAAGCGGTGGGCGCGTGCGGCCTGGTCATCCCCAACAAGCGCAGCGCGCACGTGGAAGCTTCAACGTACAAGAGCTCGGCCGGCGCCATCGCGCACGTGCCCGTGGCGCAGGTGTCGAACCTGGTCCAAGCCATCAACCGCCTCAAGGAAGAGGGCTTTTGGGTGGCCGCCGCCACCGAGCATGCCCAGGACCTTATCTGGGATACCAACCTCAAGGGCAAGATCGCGCTGGTGATGGGCAACGAGCACGAGGGCGTTTCTCGCCTGGTGCTGGAGAACTGCGATCTGTTCGCGAAGCTGCCGCTCGAGGGCGAGGTTGCTTCCCTCAACGTGGCGCAGGCAGCTACCGCATGCATGTACGAGTGGCTTCGTCAGAACCGCGCTTGATTGCAGGCGATGCACCGCTATGGCACGGCAACGTAAAAAGCTCCTGATCGTGGACGGGTACAACGTGTTGCGTTCGGGCAGCCGGTACCGTCAGGTCACCGACCCGGACTACACGGACGACACGTTCAACGTCGCGCGCGAAACGCTCATTAACGACGTGATCAACTACGCGGGGCGCGACTGGCGCGCCATCATCGTGTTCGATGGCGCGCGCAACGCGTTTTCCACCGGCGAGGCGGAGACCATCGGCGGCGTGCGCATCATGTTCAGTCCGGCCGGCCAGTCGGCCGACAAGGTGATCGAGAAGCTGGCGCACGACGCGCGCGAACGTCAGGTGGAAACGCTCGTGGTCACAAGCGATGCCACCATCCAGGACACCGTTTTCGGCTTCGGCGTGGATCGTATGAGCGCCGACGGTTTCAGCCGCGAGGTGGGCATGCACTACGAAGACGCCCGCTTGGACGAAACGCCGAAGGTGGCGCAGAAGAACACCGTTGCGTCGCGCATCGATCCTGCCGTCTTGGCGAAACTCAAAGCCATGCGCGACGGGGAGGGCGGCGCTCATGGCTGATGGTGCGCGCGCCGACGGTTGCCGCCGCATCTATCATGTAGGGGACCCGGTGGAATTCGAGGGCTACGTGGACGACTTCGCCGAAGGGGTGTCTGCACTTGAATTCTCGCTCGACAACGGCGAGACCTGGACGGCGTATGCGACAACGGGAGCGGTGGCCGAGCGCGGTGTGAACTGGCGCTTCGTGTACACGCCCGAGCGTCCGGGCTGCTATCTGCTCAAAGCCCGCGCTCGGGACGCGCGCGGTCGATCGTCTTCGTTGGTGTCGGGATTCGCATTCGAGGTCCTGCCGTGACGGATGCCGCAAGCTCGAACGTCTTGGGTGCGGATTCCGTGCGCGACGTGCCCGAAGCCTACGGAGCTTCGCGCATTCGGGCGATAGGCGGCGGGCCGCTTGTGGGTGCGCGCCTGTTTCGCTCGTGCGATCTGTCCTCCATCGACGCTCGGGAAGCCGACGTTATCGTTGGGTTGCTGGGCGTTCGTTCCATATACGACATTCGCAACCAGAGCGAGGTTGCCGCGCGACCTGAGCCGTACCTGGTGGGCGCGAAAACCGTCGCGCTGGCTCCTTCGGCGGAAACCAGGCGCAAGGATGCGGGGAAACGCCTGGTTGCCGGCGTTATCGGCGCGTACGGCGCGCCCGAGGAGCGCATGGTGCGCAACTATCGGCGCTACGTGAGCGAATATCCGCTCATCGGCACGGCGCTGCGGTCGATTGCAGCGGAGGGCGTTCCCGCGCTGGTGCACTGCGTGAACGGAAAGGACCGCACCGGCGTGCTCTGCGCCGTGCTGCTGCGCGCGTCGGGGATTCATCCCGACGACGTCATGGCCGACTACCTTGCGACGAACCAGGTGAACGCCGTGTCCATGCGCGCGGAGGCCGCATCGCTCGGCGCGGGCATGACCGACGGGGAGCAGGCGATTCTCCAGTCGTTTCTCGAGGCGCGACCGGCGTATCTGGACGCGTTCTTTACGGAAGTGGACAACGCGTTCGGTTCGTTCGACCGCTACGTGAGGGAAGGGCTGCGACTTCGTTTTGACCAGGTTGAACGGCTGGCTGCCTTGCTTGTGCGGTAGCGTGTTGGAGCGCGAGCGCATCGTCGCGCGCTTGTTGGTTGTTTCCCTACCTGGTGTTGGGTATTATTCGAAGTACGAAACGGCATCAAGGCGAACGGGATTGCCCTCATGACACGCACGAATTGTACGGACCGCATCATAGACGGCGTGATCGCGCGCCGAAAAGCGGTTGTGGCGGCGTTCGTGACCGTCGCTATCGTGTGCGCGGCCATGATTCCGTTCGTCGGCGTCAACTACGATATGGTCGACTATCTGCCCGACGAAGCTCAGTCGACCACCGCCGTGGAAATCATGAACACGGAATTCACTCAGGCTGTTCCGAACGCGAACGTGCTGATACACGACGTGTCGGTGGCGCAGGCCCTCGAACTTAAGAGCAAGATCGCCGCTGTTGACGGCGTGGAGTCCGTCATGTGGCTCGACGACGTCATGGACGTGGCAACGCCGCTGGAAATGGCCGATCCGTCGCTGGTTGAAACGTACTACCGCAATGGCTCGGCCCTGTTCCAGGTGGCGGTTGCCGAAGGCTTCGAGGGTCGGGCCGTTCCCGCGTTGCGTGCGCTGGTGGACGAGGCGGGGCCGGGAAACGCGGTGTCGGGCGAGGCCTCCGATACCGCGCAGACCACGGCCAGTACGGGCGAGGAAACCGGAAAAGCCGCGCTGGTCCTGGTTCCCATCATCGTGCTGCTGCTGGTTCTTTCCACTCGGTCTTGGATCGAGCCGGTGCTGTTTCTTGCGGCCATCGGCGTGTCCATCATCATCAACATGGGCACGAACATCGTGTTCGGCCAGGTGTCGTTCATCACGTTTTCGGTGAGTCCTATCTTGCAGTTGGCGGTTTCGCTGGACTATGCCATTTTCCTGCTGCACGCTTTCGCGGCCGAGCGGGCTCTTCAGCCTACTCCCGAGCGTGCGATGGCGGTGGCCATGCGCACGTCGCTGTCCACGATCGCCGCAAGCGCCGTCACCACGCTTTTCGGGTTTGTGGCGTTGTCGTTCATGCAGTTCCAAATCGGCGCCGATCTGGGTATCAACCTGGTCAAGGGCATCGTGTTCAGCTTTTTCACGGTCATGGTGTTTCTGCCGGCTCTTACGCTTTCGCTGTACAGGCTTATCGACAAGACGGCGCACCGGCCTTTGCTGCCTTCGTTTCGCAATGTGGGACGCGTGCTGGCGAAGGTGCGCGTACCGGCGCTCGTGTTGGTGCTTGCGCTGGTGGCGCCGGCGTATCTGGGCCAGGCCCACACCGTGTTCACCTACCAGAACAGCGAGCCCGATCCGAATTTGCGCGCAGGAGCTGACACGCTCATGATCCAAGACGAGTTCGGCCAGCAGAACGCAGTGGTGGTGCTGGTCCCGCGCGGGGACGTCGCCGCCGAAGCGGCCCTCTCGGCCGACCTGGCGAAAGTCGACAACGTGGCCAGCGTCATCTCGTATGCGGCAACCGTGGGGGCGACCATCCCGCAGGGATTCGTGGGCGCGAGCGTGCTGGATCAGTTCTACTCGCAGAATTGGGCGCGCATCATCGCTTACACGGATACCGACGTGGAGAGCAGCGAAGCTTTTGCTACGGTGGAAGCCATTCAGCGCACGGCGGCTGCGCACTACGGCACGTACTACACGGCAGGGCAGTCGGCGAACCTGTACGATATGAAGAACATCGTGGCCGTCGACAACGTGGTGGTTGCTGCGGTGGCGTTCACGGCCATCCTGCTGGTGCTGTTGGTGACGTTCCGCTCGCTGCTGCTGCCGCTGGTGCTGCTGCTGACCATAGAGTCGGGCATCTGGATCAACCTGTCCATCCCGTACTTCACGGGCGATTCGGTGAACTTCATCGGGTACCTGGTCATCAACACGGTGCAGCTGGGCGCGACCATCGACTACGCCATCCTGTTGACCACGCATTACCTGACTCATCGCAAGAATCTTCCTGCGCGCAAGGCGGCGTATCGGGCCCTGGGCGAGACGTTCCCGTCGCTTCTGGTTTCGGCGGGCATTCTTGCCACGGCTGGGCTCGCGTTGGCGTTCTCGTCCACCATGTCGGCGGTTGCCAGCTTGGGCATGCTGCTCGCGCGTGGTGCGTTGCTTTCGTTTGCGTTGGTCACGTGTTTCTTGCCGGCATTGCTCGTGCTGCTTGACGGGCCCATTCGCCGGACCACCTGGCGTGCGAATTTCGCGCCCAAGACGCAAGAGGGCGCGGCAAGCGATGCGTCTGCGGCATCGGAAGCTTGCTGCTCGAACCCTTCGGTCGCGCTTGGAGGCGCTTTTGTTTCCGTGCTCCATAAAGATAAAGGAGACGAATCATGAGGAATCATCCCTGCATGCGCACGGGTCTTGCGGCCCTGCTGACCGTTGCTTTGTCGGTGGCGTGCGTGCCCGGCGCGCTCGCGCTTGCCCAGGGCGAATCGGCGAAAGAACTCGGGGCGAGCAACGCATCGGCGCAGCCGGCCTCCACCGCAACGTATCGAAAGTCCGAGGTGGTGTACGCGAACCTGGCGGCAAGCGGAAAGCCGGAAGCGGTGTACGTGGTCAATCGCTTCGATGTAACCGGTGCGGGATCGATCGCGGACTACGGCGATTACACGGCGGTGCAGAACCTGACCAATCGGACGGATCTGAAGCGCCAGGGCAACGCCACCGTGTTCGAGGCGGGCGAGGGCGCGTTCTTCTACCAGGGCGATGCGGCGCGGACGGCGTTGCCTTGGAGCGTGTCGCTCGAATACAAGCTGGACGGCAAAACCGTGTCGGCCGATCAGCTGGCTGGCGCGTCGGGGGCCTTGTCCATCCGGGTAGGCACTGCGCGAAACGATGCGGTCCCCCCGGCGTTTTACGACAGCTTCATGATGCAGATTACGTTTACGCTGCCGGGGGCTGCAGCATCCGACGTGACGGCCGAGGGGGCCACGGTGGCAAGCGCAGGCCAGGACACTACGGTGGCGTTCACCGTTCTGCCCGGCCATAATGGCAATTTCGAACTGAAGGCCCAGGTGAAGGATTTCCATATGGCGGGCGCGCAAATAGCCGCGCTGCCGTATTCCTCGGTTATCGAGATGCCGGACACGAGCGGTATGGCGGACGGCATGACCAGCTTGTCCGATGCCGTAAGCCAGCTTGCAGCCGGGGCGTCGTCGCTGGCTTCGGGCGCGAGTGCGCTGTCGAGCGGCGTTCAGGAGCTTTCGTCGGGCACGACGTCGTTTGGGCAAGGCTTGGCGCAGCTCGACTCGTCTTCGGGTGCGCTTGTGGGCGCCTCGAGCCAGATCAAGACCGCGTTCGATGCCATGTCTGCGGTGTTGTCGAAGATCGATCCTGCCCAGCTTGAGCAGTTGAAGCAGCTGCCGTATGCGATCGATCAGATAGCGGACGGGCTTGAGGCGGTTGCGCGGCAGACGCACGCGGTGCAGCAAGAGTACGCCCAAGCCATGACGGCGCTCGACGGGGCAATCGGGGGACTGTTGGCGAATGCTCCGACGCAAGACCAGATCGATTCGTTAAAGGAATACGTCAAGGACGATCCTTCCCAAGCTGAAACCGTGCAGAAGCTTCTGTCGGTGCGCGAAGCCGCTCAGGCGGTCAAAGCGGCGTACGTCGAGGGGAAGCCGGCGTTCGACGATGCCGACAATGCGCTGTCCGCCTCCGCGGCCGCGCTCGACCAGCAGGTGACTGCGCTGCGCGCCATCGGCAAGCTGCTGGAAGCGGCTGTGGCCGACGGGAGGATCGACCAGCTGGTGCAGGCGGTCGAAGGGTTGTCCCAGCTGTCTGCTTCGTACGGCCAGTTTCACGATGGCTTGGTGCAGTACACCTCCGGCGTGTCGGCTTTAGCTGCCAGCTATGGCAATCTCGAGTCCGGAACGTCGTCGCTTGCCGGTGGCGCAAGCCAGCTTTCGGGAGGCGCGGGCTCGTTGAGCGGTGGCCTGGGTCAGCTCAATGCGACTACGATCACGCTGCCGGAAACCATGCGCAAGCAGATCGAGGAGATGACCGCGGAATTCGATTTCCCCAAATTCGACCCGGTGTCGTTCGTGTCGTCTGACAACAAGAACGTTGCTGCCGTGCAGTTCGTGATGTCTACGGCGGCTATCGAGAAGCCCGAAGCGTCGCAAGAAGAGGAGTTGAAGGCCGAGCCGACGCTGTGGGATCGCTTTCTGGCGTTGTTCCAGGGATAGAGGGTTTGCGGGCAGGGCGAGGGGTGGTTTGCCATCTTGTCGGTCGGGCGGCGACGGTTCTTTTGCCGTCTCGCTCGGCTTCGGTTGCCCTGTATTCCCCTCGCGCGGGCACGAAATCCCCGGTCTGCGCTCCCCGGGCGACTCCGCCACCACGCCGCCCGCGACCCCCTGTTCCCTGGCCTGGTGTTTTCGTGCGAGCGCACGAAACGACGCCCTCCGTAGGGCGCTTCACGCAGCGCAGACCCGCCAGTTCGTGCCATCGCCTCCAAGCGCTGCGTCTTTCGTCGCCTCCGCCTCCCGCGGAGGCTTCCTCGATCAATCACCTCTGATGCCGAAGCGCCCTTCGGGAAACGCGCTGCGCTAGAAGTCTCAAGCTGCAACGAGGCGATGCGGCAGGCCCTTCGTCATGCTCCGCTGCATACCTTCTCGAAATCGCGTACAATGTTCTCGATAATTGTCTTAGGATAATGTGCGGGCGTTTGGGAGAAGGCTTGTGGCCAGGGAGGGGGCGGCGCGTTGTTCGGAACGCTGATCGTGTGCTACCTGTTCTTGGGCGGCGCGGGAGCCGGTGCTTGCCTGGTTTCGGCTGCGCTGAGCTTGCTGTCTCCTGCTTCTCTGACCGTGCAGCGCATGCCTGGTCGCACGGGTTCGCCTTGCAGGATCGTTCGCCTGCCTGAAGCGTATAGGCGATTGCTTGCTCCGGGGCTTGCCGCGGGATTGACGGCGCTTGGAGCTGGCATGGTCTGCTTGCTGGCGGACGTCGGGCGCATCGATCGCGTGGCGTCGCTGCTTCTGAACCCTTCATTGTCGTACGTTGCGGCGGGCGCCTGGGCTTTGGCCGCGTGCTTCTTGCTGGCGTGCTTCTTGCTGGTTGCATGGGTCGGCTTGGCCCGCCTCTCGGTTGCGGTGGTTCGCGTGGCCGAGGTTTTGCTGGCTTTGGCATCGGTCGTGACCATGGCGTATACGGGCTTGCTGCTGCAGAGCATGCCCTCGGTGCCGCTCTGGTCGACGCCTTGGCTTCCGGTGCTGTTCGTCTTTTCGTCGCTTTCGTGCGGATGCGCTATGGTTCTGGCTGTCGGTCAGTTTTCAGGCGCAGCGCGAATGTTCGGGGGCGTGTTTCGGCGGCTGGCGGCTGTCGATGCCGTGGTCGTGGCGTGCGAGATTCTGGTTGCGGCAGCTTACGTAGCTGCGGTTTCGGGGCTGACCGCGCTGGGGGCTCCTGCGTTTTCCGGTTCGAGCGGCACCGGACAGGCGCTGGCCGTCTCGTCGCAGGTTTTGGTTGGCGGCCCGGACGCGTGGCTGTTTTGGGTTGTGTTCGCGGCGGGCGGACTTGCCTTTCCGCTTGCGGCTGATTTGGCGATCGTGCGGGTTGCGAAGCCTTTGCCGATGATGGCTTTAGCTGTGGCTGCGGGTGTTTTAGCCGGTGGGCTCGCTTTGCGGTATTGCCTGGTTGAAGCGGGAATGCAGCCTGTTTTGCAGATGGGATTGTGATAAGGATGGAGAGTGCGACCAATGGATAAGTCCACGTTCCCTTTCGAAGTTGATGCAACTACCGACGTGCCTTTGTGGGTACAGCTGCGCCAGCGGCTTATCTATTTGATCAATTCCGGTTATTTCAAGCCTGGCGATCGGTTGCCGACGGTGCGTGGGCTGGCGTCCGACATTTCCATCAACTACAACACGGTGAACAAGGCGTATCTCAGCCTTGTGTCCGATGGATATCTGGAATCGACGCGTGGGCGCGGCGTGTTCGTGCGCGACTTGGACGCGGAGATGGACGAGGGGTTCGCAAAGGAGATCGATAGCCTTATGGACGATTGCATTGCGGCGTGTCGCGACCTGGGCTTGTCTCTTGACGACGTGCAGCGGTGCATGCTCCTTAAGATCAAGCAGGCAAAAATGGCCGAGGGGATTGAGGACGATACTTCAGTGGAGGGATCTGGCCGTATCGTGAAGGTGGACGTGATCGGTGCATCTGGCGGCAAAGTGCGCGGCGCATGATCAACTGGTATAAGAAGAGGGAAGAAACCGACATGAATCTTGAAAACAGCAGGAATGCTCGGCGCAGGCGGACGACTGAAGCCGAGTCGCGTTCGTTCGGAGGGCGTTCCTCGTGGAGGGTGCTTCCCGATGCGAATACGGAAGTGGTGGGCGAGCGCGCTTCGAGTGCGGGCGTGCTGTTGTTTACCGCGACGGTGTTTCTGGTGACGTTTTGCCTGGTTATGGGCATCTCGATAGGGGCAACGGGTCGTATGGGGCTGGTTTCTCTTGCGCTTTCGCTGGTTATGGGGCTGCTGGCTGCCATGTCGACGCATATCGCGCAGCAGTGGGAAAAGGTCGTGGTGCTGCGTTTCGGCAAGTTCAATCGAGTTTCCGGGCCGGGGTTGTTCTGGACCATCCCTATTGTCGAGCAGAACACCATGCGCGTGGACAATCGCGTTCGCGTGACCACGTTCGGAGCCGAAGAAACCCTGACGGCCGACCTGGTGCCACTCGATGTGAATGCGGTCCTGTTCTGGCACGTGTGGGATGCAAAGGCGGCGTGCATGGAAGTGGGGGACTTCACGCGCGCGGTGGAGCTTGCCGCTCAGACGGCTTTGCGCGACGCTATCGGTCGGGGAGGCGCGGCCGAGGTGGCCATTCGCCGCGAGCAGCTGGACCGCGAGCTCAAACGCGCGCTCGAAGAGAAGGTGGAGCCTTGGGGCATTACCATCCTGTCGGTGGAGATCCGCGACATCTTGCTGCCGAAGGAGTTGCAAGATGTTATGTCGCTTGAGGCTCAGGCCGAGCAGCGCAAGAAGGCTCGCATCATTCTTATGGAGGCTGAGCAGGATATCTGCGAAATGATGGACGATATGGGCGATATATACGCGAGAAACGATGCTGCGCTGCGGTTGCGCTCCATGCATCTTCTGTATGAGAGCGTTCGAGAAACCGGCGGCACGGTTGTGGTGCCAAGCAGTTTCAGCGAGGGCTTTGGGGACGTGCTCGGCGACGCTGCGAAAGACGCTCTTGGCGGGAAAGGCGGGAAGGCGTAAGGTCTTGGCGCCGTGCTTCCAAGTTGCGCGGCTGTTTTGTACATAATTCATGCGTACGCAACAATTCTCGTCCGATTGCCCTTGATAATTGTGCGGCGTAAGCTTGTCGGACTTGATGCTGGTTGAATGCTTGTGCTTGTCGACTGCTCGGATGTGCGGGGTCGACGTTCCTGCTATTGATCTGCTGGATTTGAAGGTTCCCGCGCTTTGCATTGAACGGTACGAGCTGAAGCGACCGCTGACATTGTTTCCAAAATAGAATAATGCTACCGATAAATTATCCTATGACAATCATTGATTGTCATAGGATAATTTCGTATAGTGCACATGAGGGAATTTGGCCAATTCTTGTCAGGAACGTATTGGGGGATATCCGATAGGATTGCGCTTGGGATTCGCGGCAATAGATTCGCGATCCATTTCGCAGGGGGATATCCTGACGAGATCTTTGGAGGAGGAGAAATGTCAGGAACAACCAGCTCGCAGAGCGGGCTCACGCGTAGGAGTTTCCTGAAAACGACCGGCGTTGCAGCTGGGACGTTGGGTCTTGCGGGCGCCGTTGGCATGACTACGCCCGATGGTTGGCTTGCGCCCTCGGAGGCCCACGCCGAGCCTGAGGAGCGAGTGGGGTATACATTCCACTATCGACATTGTCAATGCAACTGCCACTTGAAGTGCACCGTTCGCGATGGTCGCATGGTTCTTGTCGAGCCAAATACTTGGCCGGATAAGAGAAACGAAACCGTATGCTTGAAGGGTATCTCTGAGATACAGCATACATACAGCTCTGAGCGGCTGCAGGTTCCCCTAAAGCGCGTTGGCGAGAGGGGGTCGGGAGATTTTATCGAGATAACTTGGGAAGAGGCTCTTGACACCATTGCCGACAAGGTAAAGGAAACCCAAGAAAAGTACGGTGCAGGAGCCATTGCTTTCCAGACGGCAGTGGATTCCCTAACCACGTTCTTGCCAAAGCTTCTCAAAGGACAAGAAAAACCCCACCGCGGCATTGATATCGGTTTAGGGAATGGGTTTTCGCCGGCATTGGCTGAATCTGGTCAACAGGGAGCATCTTCGAATGAGGTTGCTGACTGGAAAAACGCTAAAACCATTCTCAACGTCGGTTGCAATATGCTCGAAACCTGCATGGTGACGGCTCCTTACTTCTTTGAGGCAAAGGAAGCGGGTGCAGAAATTATCACGCTGGATCCCAATTTTTGCACTACTGCTGCAAAAAGCTCTCGCTGGATACCTATGATCGCGGGTACTGATCCGGCATTGTATCTGGGGATGATTACAATCATTCTAGAGAATGAATGGTATAACGAGCCGTATCTTAAGACTAATACCAGCATGCCTTTCTTGGTCAAGCGTTCCGATGGATTGCTTTTAAGGGAGCGCCCTGCCGTCGATAGCAAGCAAACAGGTGACGATAATCCGTTCATGGTTTGGGATGGGCGCACGGGCTCGCTTGCTGGATACCGCGCAGATGGCGTAGACCCAGTGCTTGATTTCGAGACGTCCATCAATGGCGAAGAGTTCGTCACTGTTTTTCGACTGCTAAAAGAAAGCCAGAAAAAATACCCCGCTTCATGGGCTGCGAAGACAACGGGCGTAGATGAAGATGTTCTTGTCGAAATAACCGACAAGTATGCAAACCACGGACCTTCGATTCTCTCGTTTGGATTCGGTGGTGGTGAGAAGTTTTATAACGCTGATGTTGCCGGGCATGCAGCCGTTTTGCTTGCGACCCTTGTGGGTTCGTTTGGAACTGACATTCCTGGTTGGGGCGCAGGTGCGTACGTCAATGCTTACCAAAAGATATTCGGTGCAGGAAAACTGGCTAGTTGGCCGCTTCCCGATGAATGCAAAACGGCACCGGCTCCCAAAGCGAGCGTTGACTACCGCGATGAAGAGAGCGGCATTCGTTTCATGTGGGTGCAAAACGGAGGCTTTCAGCAAATTGCGGGAAACCAGAATCGAACGAACGAATGGGCGAAAACGCTCGATTTCGTTGTCGTTCAGGACATTTGGCATACTCCTTCGGTTGATTGGGCTGACATAGTCCTTCCTGTTTGCTCTCATTTTGAAGTCGACGAAAAAGTGGGTTTCTTGCGCGCGCTGCGCGGTCATGTTCTTCTCCAGCAGAAAGTGCTCGATCCTTTGTTTGAAAGCAAAACCGATTTTTGGATCGATTGCGAAATGGCGAAGCGTTTGGGGTACGGAGATTTTCTGCCGAAAAGCCAGGAAGAACTTGCACGCTTTCAGCTTGATTGTGCCACCGACAAAGCGATTGCTGGCATAACGCTTGACGAGGTTATTGCCAGCAACGGTGTGGTGGCGCTTAAGAATCAGCCTGAGATTGCGCGTAGCTATAGTGGCCAAACCTATAAAACCACGTCGGGAAAGATAGATCTGTATTACGAGAATCTTGTAAAGCATGATCAAGCCTTGCCTCAATACGAAGCTCCTTGCGAGGCTTACGAAGAGAATCCCTTGCGAGAGAAATACCCTTTGGTTATGACCCAGCGTCGATCGAAGTACTTCATTCATCAGAACCTCATGGACGCTACGTGGATACGTCAGTATTACAAACCGACGCTAGAAATGAACCCGGGCGACGTATCTTCGCGTGGGTTGGTGTCCGGTGACATGGTCGAAGCGTTCAACGATCGCGGTTCCTTCAGTTGCGAATGCGTCGCCACCGAGGCGGTTCGTCCGGGCATCGCTGTTATTGTCGAGGGCATTTGGAGTCAGTATATGGGTTCTGGGGACTTGCAAAATGTCACCAATGATGCCGTCAACCCCAGAGGAAAAGCACTTGCCAAAGGTCGTGTCACTCCTTTCAACGACACGCTCATCGAAGTTAAGAAAGCATAGGTGATCGAATGACTAGGCTGGGAATAGCTATCAATTTGGATCGCTGCACTGGTTGCAATACGTGTGCAATGGCGTGCAAGATGCAGAACAATGTGCCCATGGGCATGACGTGGAACCGAGTGATTAATGAGGGATGCGAATCTGAGTTCGGAGTTCAAGGAATTTACCCTGATGTTACGCGCACGTATCTGCCTATTGCCTGCCAGCATTGCGAGAATCCGGCGTGCTTGCGCGTATGCCCGACGGGGGCTACGTACAAGGATGACAAGGGACGCGTGGAAATTGACTACGAAAAGTGCATCGGTTGCCGTATGTGCATGGCTGCCTGCCCGTACAATGCACGCGTGTTTAATTGGAGTTATCCGGTTCGCGATCCTGATTTCAATTATGGAGACAAAAGCGTACCGGTGCGTGGGAAGGGCGTTGCTGAAAAGTGCACGTTGTGCAAAGAGCGCACCGACCGCGACGAGCAGCCTATGTGCGTGAAATGCTGCCTATCAAAAGCTCGCACATTCGGTGATCTCGATGATCCCGAGAGCGAGATATCGAAACTCATCGCTGCTCGCAAGGCCGGCGTCCTCCTTGAGGAGCAAGGTACTCGCCCGCAAGTCCATTACTTCAACTAGGGAGGAGGTGCAAACCATGCAAACCTCTACGAAAACTAAAGCTGCCATCGGGGTGCTGGGGATGCTGACGGTGGCGGGTGTTGCCGCTTGGGTTTATCAGCTGATGGGCGGTCTTGGCGTGACGGGCATGAATAACGGCACGTCGTGGGGCCTTTACATCACGTGCTTCATGTTCTTTGTGGGCTTGTCGGCCGGCGGCCTCATCGTTGCATCGTCGGCTAGCGTGTTTCATGTGTCCGACTACAAAAAGGTGGCGTTGCCCGCGGTTATTCTATCCACGGTGTGCATCTGCTGCGCAGGAATGTTCGTGCTTATCGATCTTGGCGGCATCCAACGGGTGTGGCGTATTGTTACGGGTCCGAACGTGATCTCCCCCTTGTTCTGGGATATCTGCGTTATCACGATGTATCTTGTTATCAACCTGGCGTACCTGTATTTCATGACGTCGAAAAAGCCGGGCGCCCAGGATAAGGTTGCTATCGTCAGTCGTTTTGCCTTGCCCATCGCTATTTTGGTGCATTCGGTGACCGCATGGATCTTCGGTTTGCAGATTGCACGAGAGGGCTGGTATTCTGCCATCATGGCGCCGTTGTTTGTGGCTTCGGCTATGGATTCGGGCTTGGCGTTGCTGCTTCTGGTGTTGAACGGATTGAACAAGTCGGGTGTGTTCAAGACGGACAAGAGACTGTTGGCGAATCTGGCGGGGCTTTTGGCTGTATGCGTTGCTGTCGATGCGTTCTTTATCGGCTGTGAGGTTTTGACCATGGCTTATCCAGGTGCTGCCGGAGCCAATACGTTGGCCATCATGGCAACCGGAGTGACTGCACCTTTCTTCTGGTTCGAAATTCTTGCTGGCTTGTTGATCCCGTTTTGCATTCTGGTGTTTGCAAAAAACCGTCAACGGCAAGGTTTGGTTGTTTTCTCCAGCGTGCTGGTGGTGGCTGGCGTGTTCTTCAAGCGCGTGTGGCTGCTGCTTACCTCGTTCTCCCATTTTAATGTGCCGGGTGCTCCGGGTGTGTCGTTGGGAACTGTTAATGCCCAGCAGGGAGGTACCGACATGTGGGCGCTGGCTGGTACCTACGTTCCTACCTGGGTTGAAGCTGTTGTGGTATTGGGCGTTGTGGCATTGGGGGCTTTGGCGTTTATGGCGCTGACGCGCATGCTGATGCCGACAAATGGGACGAATGTCTCTACGACAAAAGCACGCCGTACCATCAAATCTGCAGTGGAATCTGCTCAGTAGACGAAATGAAGCGCCGGATACTTTCCAACGAATCCGGCGCTTCGGTCGATCTTGAGAAAGGACGACTTCATGGCCGAGATTCCTTGGAAGTCTTTGTCCGAAGCCTATGGGTTTTTGGGTAATTCGTTGCTTGCTCCTATGACCATGACTGCTTCGGTTGGTCTTGACATGCACTTTTGGGAAGCGTTCCCAACATTTGAAGACCAGGGTATATCCAACGCTGTTGCTGCATGCGAACGTTGGACTCAGGCTGCGAGCTTGCGTGCTGAGGAAAGCGATGAAGACCTGATCGAGCGTTGCGCTGTTGAATACACCCGATTGTTCATAGGTCCGCCATCTCCTTTGGCGCCGCCGTGGGAAACGATGTATCGAGCTTCGAACGTTTCGGTTGGCTTCGGTCAAGCAACTTTTGAAATGCGTCAATTGTTGCGCGAGGCCGGCCTTGAGCTTCGAAACGAAAATCGCCAGTACGAAGACCATATGGGCATAGAGCTGCTGTATCTTTCCGATCGGTGCCGGTGGCTGTCGGGTGATCCTGTTGGGGGCGTGGACGCTCGGCAGAAGCTTGCTTCCTTTATCGACGATCACCCGCTTGATTGGATTGAACCCTTTAGAGATTGCGTGGAAGAGCAAAGCCCCTATGGTTATTTCTCCCACATTCTATTGGTGACTCAGTGCTTGTTGAAGTGGCATCGGGCGGAATTGTCGGCTCTTTGATCGGGCTTTTGCGTTTGACTTCTCGATTTGCACACCAAAAAAGACGAGCCCCATTTCAGGGCTCGTCTTTTTTGGTGTGCGTTGATCTGTGCGGTTAACCTCTTCCCAAAAGCTTTCTCATGGTCAGCGCGGCGCCTGCCACAAGGGCGAGGCATGCCGAAGCAAGGGCTACCACAAGGGGCGTGCTCGTGCCCTCGTCGCCCGTTTGGGTCAAGTTCGAGGCTTTCGACTCCTTTGCGGGTGCGGGCAAGGGTTTGGCCTCGGTCTTGGATGCTTCGGAGACTTCTGTCGTCAAGGTTGCACCAGGTTCCTCCGACTTGCTCCCGGATCCCGAACCGGAGACTTCCTGCTTCGGGCCGTTTCCCGATCCTTGGCTGTCGGCGTTCGACGAGCTTCCTTCGTTCGATCCTCCGTTGCCCGCCGTCGGCTGGTCCCCGTTGCCCGTCGAGCTGTCGGGCGGGGTGGGTGCGTTCGGAGTTTCCGCGCCGGGTGTGCTTTCCTCCGGCGTAGAGTTCTCGTTGCCTGTCGGGGGAGTAGGCGCGACAGTATCTTCCGATCCCGGTCGATCGGCATTGCCCGGCGCATTTTCACCAGAGCCGCCGTTCTCGGGATTGGAAGGCGTGGAAGGCTCAGCGGGCGTCGACGGTTCATTGGGAGATGGGGCGGGTTCGATGGGCGTCGAAGGCTCGTCCGGAGTTGGCGTGGGCTCGGGGTTGGGAACCGGCACGGGAGCCGGCGTCACCTCGGGCTTGGGCTCGGGGTCGGGTGCCGGCACCGGCTTGCTCGCCTCTGCATCTTGCTCGTGCTGGGTAATGAACGCCAAGCAGTCCTTCAGCTCGTTGCGGTAGCGGTTTTCCCAGCCCTGGTGGTACTGGGGCTGACCCTTGTAGAACACGCTCACGTTCTCCACCACGTAGTTGCACAGCTTGGTGACGAACTCGCGGTCGGTCATGTCGTTGGTGAGTCCGGCTCCCGGCCAGTCGTACCCTTCGCTAAGGTAATGGTACGTGCCGTTCCGGTCGTACCCATCTGAAACGCCGCCCACGAACTTCTTCCAGCCGGAAGATCCGAACAGGCTGCTCAAACCCCAGCACAAGCCCTTCACGGCATCGGAGCGATTCGAAATGTCGATGCCCCTGCTGGCTAGGTATTCCTGCGCAGGAATGTACGAGTTGTTGTACGCGTAGCTGTCCTGCAGGCCGGAGAACTCGGTCGGGTTGGCAGCGTATGCAAGGTGCCACGAATCCTCGAGCCTCTGGCCGACGCTGTTCAGCTTCCCGGCGCTTTCGTCGTACAAATCGCCCGAGATGTTCGTGGAGGAGACCCACTCGAACATGTGGTACGTTTCAGGATCGTACGCGTAGCATGCCTCCAGAAATCCCTTGAGGGTGTAGCGGTTGTCGAACTGGTAATACCCCATTGCATGGTATCCGTCGCCATAGGAAAGCCCCTGGTTGTAGTTTCTGCCGCTCTCGTATTTTGCGAAGTACTTCATCTCGCTTGAAACTGCAACCGGATCGAGCGACACCGCGTACGGCATCGCGATCGAGCGAGCAAGCCTGGTTTTCGGGGAACTGTCGGAGTAGAAGTCGTCCTTGTCGTAATCCGCGGGCTTCTGCATTGCGCTCGAAGCCGATGCTTCCGTCGAAGCAGCTTCGGAAGGAATGGGCTCGT
The DNA here is from genome assembly GCF_003726035.1 of Paraeggerthella hongkongensis. Taxonomy (GTDB): domain Bacteria; phylum Actinomycetota; class Coriobacteriia; order Coriobacteriales; family Eggerthellaceae; genus Paraeggerthella; species Paraeggerthella hongkongensis. The sequence goes on along the minus strand of NZ_QICD01000007.1, from coordinate 50,823 downwards.
CGGCAAGGGCCGCTGCTGGCATCATGCTGCATGCAAGGGAAAGCGATACGCCCAAGGCAAGCGCCTTCGGTGCGCTGGGTTGTCCCATGGGGACCTCCGTTCTGCGTGTATGGTGCGTTTCATCTGCGTTTATGGTAGTGCGCGCCAAGACGCGCATCCGCTGGGGCCGATCGGAGGAATCAGCACGAAACGGAACAATAAGTCTCTCACGCGCGCGCGTAAGAAAGCCAGTTCGGCGACGTCTTCTCCATGGCTTTGCGACAAATTAAACAGAATTGCTGAATGGGCGATCCCGTCGACGGCGTGGCGTCGGCAGGGTTGATTCGGTTGCGTCGCGTCATTCGAGCAGCCGCGTTGCGCCGTCTCGTTCAGCTCCAGAGCGGTGCTCTTCTTGCCAAAACGGACGAGTTTTGCGGCGATTTTTGCCGCACCGGGATGGTTCGGTGTGAGACGGTTTTGCATCGTGCCAGGTCATAAGCTTGCCATCCGTCATTATTCTGGCTTGAGGACCAGTAAAACTCGCTCGTTTTGGCAGTAGGCGGCAGGCAGCAGGCGGCAGCGGACGCCGCGCGCAAGGCCGGAATCCGCCGTGGATGTGCGCGCTCTGGCGGCGATCGTTCCAGACGGGCTCCGGGGGAGGGGGCGCCCGAACCTCAGCCGCGCGCAGCCGCTTGGTCGCCTCCCGCCGCGTGCACGGCCTCTCAACCCCTCCGCCGTGCGGAAAATCGTCCTCCGCATCCAAAAATTCCAACGACATCCGCCCAGATGAACAGCCAAATCCACAATAAATTTCCACAGTTCGTAAAAATTTTTCTTGACATGGCTTGACGGGCGCACTATTTTTAGAACTTGCGACTTTTTCGCATTTTTGCGGGTGCACATGAAGGAGGAAAAGCCTCGTGGCTCAAGGAAAAACGACTGATCAGACCAGCCTTTACAGGGATCGGCGAAACTTCGCCAAGATTCCGGACGTCATGGACGTCCCCAACTTGATCGCTATCCAGACGGATAGTTTCGAGTTCTTCAAGGGCGAGGGCCTGGCGCAAGCGTTCCGTGACATCAGCCCCATCGAGAACAACACGAAAGATATGTGCGTGGAGTTCGGCAAGCACGAGTTCGGCGAGCCGAAGTACTCGGTTGACGAGTGCAAGGAGAAGGACGTCTCCTACCAGGCGCCGCTGTTCGTGGAGATCCGCTTCATCAACCGTGAAACGGGCGAAATCAAAGAGCAGGACGTGTTCATGGGCGACTTCCCGCTCATGACCCCGCGCGGTACGTTCATCATCAACGGCACCGAGCGCGTCGTCGTCAGCCAGCTGGTCCGCTCCCCGGGCGTGTACTTCGCTTCCGAGCGCGACAAGGCGTCTGACAAGATGCTCTACAACGCCAAGGTCATTCCCAGCCGCGGTGCGTGGCTCGAATTCGAAACCGACAAGCGCGACATCCTATCCGTGCGCATCGACCGCAAGCGCAAGCAGCCGGCTACGCTGCTCGTGCGCGCCCTCGGCCTGGCCGAGACGCGCGAGGAGATCATCGAGCTTCTGGGCGCCGACGAAATGGTGCTGCGCACGCTCGACCGCGACCCCGCCACCACGAAGGAAGAGTCGCTCATCGAGCTGTACAAGCGCTTCCGTCCCGGCGAGCCTCCCACCATCGACTCCGCCCGTACGCTGCTCGAGGGCCTGTTCTTCAACCCGCAGCGCTACGACCTGGCGAAAGTCGGTCGCTACAAGATCAACAAGAAGCTGGGCTTCGATCCCGATTACGAGGCTTCCACGCTGACCGACGACGATATCGTGAAGACGATGCAGTACATCGTCGCGCTGCATGCCGGCGTCGAGGGCGTGCAGACCGACGACATCGACCACTTCGGCAACCGCCGCATCCGCACCGTGGGCGAGCTGATCCAGAACCAGTTCCGCATCGGCCTGTCCCGCATGGAGCGCGTCGTGCGCGAGCGCATGAGCATGCAGGAGCCCGACGAGATCACGCCGCAGTCGCTCGTGAACATCCGCCCCATCGTGGCGGCCATCAAGGAGTTCTTCGGCTCCTCGCAGCTGTCCCAGTTCATGGACCAGACCAACCCTGCCGCCGGCATCACGCACAAGCGTCGTCTGTCGGCCCTCGGCCCGGGCGGCCTGTCCCGCGAGCGCGCCGGCTTCGAGGTGCGCGACGTGCACACCTCCCACTACGGCCGCATGTGCCCCATCGAGACGCCTGAAGGCCCGAACATCGGCCTCATCGGCTCGCTGGCCACGTACGCTCGCATCAACCCCTACGGCTTCATCGAGACGCCGTATCGCCGTATCGTGGACGGCAAGGTGACCGACGAGATCGACTACCTGACCGCCGACGAGGAGGAGAACTACACCATCGCCCAGGCGAACGAGACGTTCGACCTCGAAACGCGCGAGTTCGTCACGTACGCCGAGGACGGTTCGTTCACGGTCGACAAGAAGGTTCTCTGCCGCACGAAGGACGCCGCCGGCGTCTTCGGCGAGCCCGACGAGGTGCCGCCCGCGCAGATCGACTACATGGACGTGTCCCCGCGTCAGATGACGTCGGTCGCAACCTCGCTCATCCCGTTCCTCGAGCACGACGACGCGAACCGCGCCCTCATGGGCTCGAACATGCAGCGCCAGGCCGTGCCCTTGCTGCGTCCGAGCGCGCCGCTGGTGGGCACCGGCATCGAGCACCGCATCGCGGTGGACTCCGGCGAGATCCTGGTTGCCCAGAACTCGGGCGTCGTGGACTACGTCGACGGCCAGACCATCATCATCCTGAACAACGACGGCGAGTACGACGAGTACCTGGTGCCGAAGTTCCAGCGCTCCAACCAGAGCGGCTGCATCAACCACCGTCCTATCGTGCGCAAGGGCGACGAGGTCCAGGCCGGCGACGTGCTGGCTGACGGTCCGTCCTGCGACGGCGGCGAGCTGGCGCTGGGCCAGAACCTCATGGTGGCCTACATGCCGTGGGAAGGCTACAACTACGAGGACGCCATCATCGTGTCCGAGCGCGTGGTGGCCGAGGACCTGCTCACGTCCATCCACATCTCCGAGTACGAGGTGGATGCCCGCGACACGAAGCTGGGACCCGAGGAGATCACCCGCGAGATTCCGAACATCTCCGACGACATGATCGGCGACCTGGACGCCGACGGCATCATCCGCGTGGGCGCCGAGGTGTTCCCGGGCGACGTGCTGGTGGGCAAGGTCACGCCGAAGGGCGAAACCGAGCTCACGGCCGAGGAGCGCCTGCTGCGCGCCATCTTCGGCGAGAAGGCCCGCGAAGTCCGCGACACGTCGCTCAAGGTGCCTCACGGCTCCGGCGGCCGCGTCATCGGCATGAGCCGCTTCAGCCGCGACGCCGGCGACGAGCTGGCTCCGGGCGTGAACGAGCTCGTTCGCATCTATGTGGCTCAGAAGCGCAAGGTGCAGCAGGGCGACAAGCTGTCCGGCCGTCACGGCAACAAGGGCGTTATCTCCCGCGTGCTGCCGGTCGAGGACATGCCGTACCTCGCCGACGGCACCCCCATCGACGTCATCCTGAACCCGCTCGGCGTTCCGTCCCGAATGAACGTGGGCCAGCTGCTTGAGAACCACCTGGGCTGGGCTGCGAAGTGGGGCTGGTCCGACGAGGAGGAGACCGAGGAGGTCGTGGAGGGCCCGATGCACGTGGCCACGCCCGTCTTCGACGGCGCTACGGAGAAGGAAATCTCCGACGCCATCGAGAAGGCGAACCGCAACCTCATCAACTACAACCATTACAAGTACGGCGAGAAGGCTCGCGACGAGTTCGTGCCGCAGCTTTCCCGCACCGGCAAGACCTGGCTCTACGACGGCCGCACGGGCGAGAAGTTCCGCGAGCCCATCACGGTTGGCCAGAGCTACATCCTGAAGCTGGGCCACATGGTGGACGACAAGATCCACGCGCGCTCGACCGGCCCTTACAGCCTGATCACGCAGCAGCCTCTGGGCGGCAAGGCCCAGTTCGGTGGCCAGCGCTTCGGCGAGATGGAAGTGTGGGCGCTGTACGCGTACGGCGCTTCCAACGTGCTCCAGGAGATCTTGACCGTGAAGTCCGACGACACCGCCGGCCGCGTCAAGTCCTACGAGTCCATCGTCAAGGGCGAGAACATCCCGGCTGCCGAGGTGCCCGAGAGCTTCAAGGTTCTGGTCAAGGAAATGAAGTCGCTCTGCTTGAACGTGGAGCTTGAGGGTCACGACCACCAGACGATCGACGTCACCAAGGACATCGATCGCCAGGATGACGGCGACCGTGCGCTGTACGAGGCCATCGCGGCCGACGCGCGCAAGACGGAAGAGGACGACGCGGCGAACGCTCTCGACAGCATTGCCGCTGAGCTGGGAGAATTGATGGGCGAAAGCAACAACGACACGAACGACCTCATCGGTGAAGGAGAGGAGCGATAAATGACGACGGAATTCGACGTTAACAATTTCGACGCTTTGCGTATCTCTCTGGCCAATGCCGAGGACGTGCGCAGCTGGTCGCGCGGCGAGGTCAAGAAGCCCGAGACGATCAACTACCGCACGCTCAAGCCGGAGAAGGACGGCCTGTTCTGCGAGAAGATCTTCGGCCCCACGAAGGACTGGGAGTGCGCGTGCGGCAAGTACAAGCGCGTCCGCTTCAAGGGCATCGTCTGCGAGCGCTGCGGCGTAGAGGTTACGCGCAGCAAGGTTCGCCGCGAGCGCATGGGCCACATCGAGCTGGCCGCGCCCGTGAGCCATATCTGGTACTTCAAGGGCAGCCCGAGCCGTCTGGGCTACCTGCTGGACATCCCGCCGAAGGAGCTGGAGAAGGTTCTGTACTTCGCCTCCTCCATCATCACGTCGGTTGACAAGGAGGCCCGCGAAGAGGACGCCGACGAGCTGCGCGACGAGCTGGCCGCCGACCTTGAAGAGCTGGACGCCGAGCGCGACCGCCTCATCGAGGCCACGCGCCGTCTGTCCGTGGACTACGTGCCCGAGGACGATGACTTCGTCGACGACATCGACGAGGACGAGCGCATGACCGCCGAGGAGGTCGACGAGGAGATCGCCGACATCTACGAGGAGTTCAACGAGCGCAAGTCGCTGCGTCAGGACGCCTTCGATGCCTTCATGAAGGTGGAGCCGAAGCAGCTCGTTCCGGACGAGGCCCTGTATCGCGAGATGCGCCTCAACTACCGCGACTACTTCACGGGCGGCATGGGCGCCGAGTCCGTGCGCGACCTGCTTGACGCCATGGACCTTGCCGTCGTGTCCGAAGAGCTACGCGATACCATTGCCAACGGCAAGGGTCAGAAGCGCGCCAAGGCCATCAAGCGCCTCAAGGTGGTCGACGCGTTCCTCAAGTCCGAGAACAAGCCGTCCGACATGATCCTGGACGTCATCCCGGTCATCCCGCCCGACCTGCGCCCCATGGTGCAGCTCGACGGCGGCCGTTTCGCCACGTCGGACTTGAACGACCTGTACCGTCGCGTCATCAACCGCAACAACCGTCTCAAGCGCCTGCTGGACCTGGGTGCTCCCGAGATCATCGTCAACAACGAGAAGCGCATGCTGCAGGAAGCCGTCGACAGCCTGTTCGACAACGGCCGCCGTGGCCGCCCCGTCACGGGCCCGGGCAACCGTCCGCTGAAGTCGCTGTCCGACATGCTCAAGGGCAAGCAGGGCCGCTTCCGTCAGAACCTGCTGGGCAAGCGCGTCGACTACTCCGGCCGTTCGGTTATCGTCGTCGGCCCGCAGCTCAAGCTGCACCAGTGCGGCCTGCCGTCGCAGATGGCGCTCGAGCTGTTCAAGCCGTTCGTTATGAAGCGCCTGGTGGAGCTTGAATACGCCGCCAACATCAAGGCTGCGAAGCGCGCTGTCGACCGTGGCGCCAGCTACGTGTGGGACGTGCTGGAAGAAGTCATCACCGAGCATCCGGTGCTGCTGAACCGCGCACCAACCCTGCACCGTCTGGGCATCCAGGCGTTCGAGCCGGTGCTGGTCGAGGGCAAGGCCATCAAGTTGCACCCGCTGGTCTGCACCGCCTTCAACGCCGACTTCGACGGCGACCAGATGGCTGTGCACGTGCCCTTGGGCGCCGAGGCTCAGGCCGAGGCCCGCGTGCTCATGCTGTCCGCCAACAACATCAAATCCCCGGCTCATGGCCGTCCGCTGACCGTGCCCACGCAGGACATGATCATCGGCCTGTACTACCTCACGGCCGCTCGCGACGGCTTCGAGGGCGAGGGTCGTGCGTTCATTGACTTCGCTGACGCGCTGAACGCCTACGACGCTCGCGCTGATCTTGACCTTCAGGCCAAGATCTGGGTGCGTCTGAGCAAGGACACCCAGGTGGCAACGGCTTTCGGCAAGTTCGAAGAGCACAAGGCCGGCGAGCGCATCGAAACCACCATCGGTCGCATCACGTTCAACAACGTGCTGCCCGATAGCTATCCCTTCTTGAACTACGAAATGAACAAGAAGGAGATCAGCCGTCTGGTGGAGGACGTTTGCAACCGCTACGAGCTGTCGAAGGTGCCCGCCATTCTCGACGGCCTGAAGGACGCAGGCTTCCACTACGCTACGCGCGCCGGCGTTACCGTTTCGGTGTACGACGCCACCGTGCCGCCGCAGAAGGGCGAGATCCTGGCTGCCGCCGACGCGAAGGTCGCGGCCATCGACGAGGACTACGAAATGGGCCTCATGAGCCCCGACGAGCGCCACAAGCAGGTCGTCGACATCTGGAACGAAGCCAACGAGGCCGTCGGCGACGCGATGGCCGAGAACTTCGACAAGTTCAACCCCATCTACATGATGGCGTTCTCCGGTGCGCGAGGCAACATCAAGCAGATCCGTCAGCTGGCCGGTATGCGCGGTCTCATGTCCGACCCGAAGGGCGAGATCATCGACCGACCCATTAAGGCGAACTTCCGCGAGGGCCTGTCGGTGTTGGAGTACTTCATCTCCACGCACGGTGCTCGTAAGGGTCTGGCCGACACGGCCCTGCGTACCGCCGACTCGGGTTACCTGACCCGTCGTCTGGTGGACGTGGCGCAAGACGTCATCATCCGCGAGATCGACTGCGGCACCACCGATGGCGTGCCGTATCCGCTGCATAACGACAAGGGCGAGGTGGACGAGAACCTGATCGGCCGCTGCCTGCTCGACGACGTGAAGGGCACGGACGGCACGGTCATCCTGGCTGCGGGCGAGTACATGACCAGCATGGACCAGCTGCATGCCATGGACGCTGCCGGCGTCGAGGAGCTGGTCATCCGCACGGTCATGACCTGCCATGCCGACCAGGGCGTGTGCCAGAAGTGCTACGGTTGGGATTTGGCTACGGCGCGTCCGGTGAACATCGGCACGGCGGTGGGCATCATCGCTGCCCAGTCCATTGGCGAGCCGGGCACTCAGCTTACCATGCGTACGTTCCACACCGGCGGCGTCGCAGGCGAGGACATCACGCACGGTCTGCCTCGTGTTCAGGAGCTTTTCGAGGCGCGCAAGCCGAAGGGTCTTGCCGTGCTGGCGGAGATCTCCGGTACGCTGCAGATTTCGGGCGACAAGCAGTTCAAGACGCTGACCATCCACGACCAGCAGGGCAACTTCCGCGAGTACGTGGTGAGCGCTCGTGCCCAGATGCTTCCGGGTGTGAGCGACGGCTGCCAGGTCAAGGTGGGCCAGCAGCTGACGAAGGGTTCCGTGAACCCGCACGATCTGCTGCGTCTGACCGATCCGAACACCACGCTGCGCTACATCGTGAGCCAGGTCCAGGGCGTGTACGTGTCCCAGGGCGTTGACATCAACGACAAGCACATCGAGGTCATCGCGCGCCAGATGCTGCGCAAGGTGGCCGTGCTCGATGCCGGCGATTCCGATCTGCTGCCGGGTCGCCAGGTCAACCGCTTCGAGTTCGAAGGTGTTGCCAACGAGCTTATCGCCGAAGGCAAGGAGCCGCCCGTGGGCCAGCCGCTTTTGCTGGGCATCACGAAGGCGTCGCTGGCCACGGATTCGTTCCTGTCCGCCGCATCGTTCCAGGAGACCACGAAGGTCCTCACGGACGCTGCCATCGAGGGCAAGATCGACCATTTGGCCGGCCTGAAGGAGAACGTCATCATCGGCAAGCCGATCCCGGCGGGTACGGGCCTGACGCGCTACCGCGAAGTGGGCCTCACCTACAAGGGTCGTCCGGTTTCCGGCGTGGCGGGCGAGACGCTTCCCGACTTCGCTCCGGATGCGTTGCGCGAGATCGAGGAGCTGCTGCCGCAGCCGCAGGATTGGTCGCTTGACGGCGACGGCTACCTCAACATGGGCACCAACTACGGCAGCTACTACAGCGGTCTGTCGCTGGGCCATCGCGGTCCGCAGCTCACCGATGAGGATGCGCGCCTGTACATCTACGATGACCTGGGCGTGTCCCAGCGCTGGGCCAACAAGTTCAGCGAGGCCGGCATTGAGACGGTTGCCGATTTGGTGGGACACACCGAAGAGGACCTGCTGCGCATCGAGGGCATTGGCGTGAAGGCCATCGAAGAACTGAAGGAGGGCTTGGAGGAGCGCGGTTTGACGCACGTGATCGAGGACGATCTGGCGGCTACGAGTGACGACATGTCCCAGTTGCTCGACATGGTGTTCAGCCCGGACGACACCGTTCTCATTGGCGGCGACGAGCCTGCCACCTTCAACACCGAAGGCGAGGACATGCTGGGCGAGGCATTGCCGCCTCGTTCCTACCAGCGCAACCTGGAGGAGTTGGATGCGCTGCTGGGATCTGTGGGCTCGCTGGGCTTCGGCCTGACGGGCAAGGAGGAAGAGGAAGCCTCCAACGCGGACGACGCGGAGTAACAGCTGCAAGGGGCGCGCTCAGGCGCGCCCCTTTTGCATAGGCCCGTGCTCGGGTTGGGGATGCGGCGTTTCGGCGCTGCAGCGCGCTGTGCATGTCCTGAGGCCGAGCACGTCGGCGAATCGTCGAGAAAGGTTGCCCTGTGTCACATAAAACCTATATTCCGGCTGGCGAAACGCCGCCGGCTTCTCATGTGGGTGCAACGCTCGAATCTTTGAGCGGTGCCATCGCCTCACGGCGCGAGGCGGGGGAGGAAAGCTACACGCATCGCTTGCTTTCCGGTTCCGTTGACGACGTGCTGAAAAAGATCATGGAAGAGGCGGGCGAAGTCGCGCTCGCAGCTAAAGACGTGGAGTCTTGGGCGTGCTCGTCGTTGGCGGCTGCACTGGCATCCCAAGTCGATTCGCTGCGCGGGGAGGAAGCGGCGTCTCTTGACGTGGATCTGCCGGCAGAGTACTCCGATGCCGTTGACCATCTGCGCTACGAAGCGGCCGACGTGGTGTACCACCTGTTCGTTCTGCTTGAGCGGTACGGTATCGACTTGGACGAATTTGCGGCTGAACTCAACAACCGCATGACCGACGAGGAGCGCCCGCGCGGCGGCGTTCGCCTGCACGAAGCGTTCGTGAAAAGGGGAAAGTAGACGGTTCCGATGGCCTTGCGACCATCGAAGCGGTCCGGCGGTGCGGGTTTCCGCCCTCCGACCTCGCTGACTTTTACTGAACCTGTGAGACTAGAGAGGGACATCGACATGGCACGACTATTCGGAACCGACGGCGTTCGCGGCGTCGCCAATACGGAGCTCACGTGCGACCTGGCTTTCAAGCTGGGGCAAGCCGCCGTGGCGTTTCAGGGGAAAACCATTCTGATCGGCAAGGACACCCGCTTGTCGGGCGACATGCTGGAATCGTCCGTAGCTGCGGGCGTCATGTCAATGGGCGGCACGGCGCTGCTGGCCGGGATTATTCCCACGCCGGCTATCGCGCTGCTGGTGCGCGAGCTGCACTGCGACGGCGGCGTGGTCATTTCCGCCTCCCATAATCCGCCGGAGTACAACGGCATCAAGCTGTTCGATGCCCAGGGTTTCAAGCTGCCCGATGCGGTGGAGGACGATATCGAAGCGTTTGTGGTGCGCGGCGGTGCGGCAGCCGAGGAGTTGCCGGCGGGAGACGCTGTGGGCGTTACGCTGCCGGTCGAGGATGCGTGCGAGCTCTACATTGCTCATGCCGTGTCCACGGTGGAGCGTGACGGGATAGACCTGTCGGGCTTGAAGGTGGCGCTTGACGTGGGCCATGGCGCATCGTGCATGACCAGCGCCGAGGCGCTGCGCCGCTTGGGGGCCGAGGTCGTTGTCATCAACGAGGACTTCGACGGCACTGACATCAACGTGCAATGCGGCTCCACGCATCTGGGTCCCGTGCGCGATTTGGTGGCCGAAATCGGAGCCGACGTGGGCATCGCGCATGACGGCGACGCCGACCGCGTCATGCTGGTGGACGCGCAGGGAAACGAGATCGACGGCGACGTAGTGGAAACGGTGTGCGCCATCGATCTGAAGCAGCGCGATCTGCTGCCCGGCAACACGGCCGTGTCCACGGTCATGTGCAACCTGGGCCTCACCCATGCGCTGCGCGACGCGGGCATCGAGCTTATCCAGACGAAGGTGGGCGACCGCTACGTGCTGGAGGCCATGCGCAAAGGCGGGTTCGTCGTTGGCGGCGAGCAGAGCGGCCACATGATCTTCCTCGAGCATAATTCCACGGGCGATGGCCTGGTGACGGCCCTCCAGTTCCTGGCCGCCTGCAAACGGGCCGGTAAATCCGTTGAGGACGCCGCTTCCGTTATGACGCGTTTCCCGCAAACCCTCATCAACGTGAAGGTGCAGGACAAGCATGCGGTGGACGGCAACGACGTCGTGCAGGCTGCCGTTCGCGCTGCCGAAGACGCCTTGGGCGATTCCGGGCGCGTGCTGCTGCGACCCTCTGGAACCGAACCGGTGGTGCGCGTGATGGTGGAGGCTGCAAGCGCCGAAGACGCCGAGCGTCATGCAGCGGCGATCGCTGCGGTGGTCGAGCGCGAGGTGTAGCGTCCTTGTCGCCAAAAAAAAGAAACCCGCCGGCGGGTTTCTTTTTTTGGCACGCCGAGCATGGCGCGCGTTTCCAGCGGGTGAAAGTCCCTAACGCCGCGCTCGGCAGCGGGACGCGGTTACTTTCTCACGAACAGGCTGAGGAAGCGTACGAGCAGGCTCGGCTTCTTCTTGCCGGGCGCAGAAGCGGCTACGATCTCCTGATGCGAGGCCGACTCTCCGCCCTCGTTTGCGGGCGGCTCTATCGCATCCGCTTCCAGGGCTTCCGCCTCCATTGCTTCGTCGGCTGCGGCCGAGGCTGCCTCGACCTGCTCCTCGGCTTTGACCGCCCTCACCGCTTCGGCTGCCTGAGCTGCAGCGCGCGCCGCCGCCTCGGCAGCGAGTTCGGCGGCCTTGTTCGCGGCAGCCGCTATGACCTCGGCTTCCCGGGCCGATGCCTGCGCGTCGGGCATGGTAGGGGCTGCGGGGCGCTCGTCGCTTTCCGCAGGCGCGGCGGCTTGGCGGTTGAAGGCTGCGTCGGGCTCGGACTCGTCCCGCGCCGCCATCCTGCGTCGGGTCGCGTCGCGCGCCGCTTCGTTCTCGGCCGCTTCCAATCGGCGCTTCTGCGCCTGCTTGATGAAGAACTCCTGCGACTCGAACAGCGCGGTCTCGCCGTTGTCGCCCTGCTTGGCAAGCGATCCGAGCGCGGTGTAGCTTTTATCGGGCAGCAGTTCGCGCAGCTTCGCTGTGTCCGCCATGCTGACGTCCAGGTATCCCAGGATCTGCTCGCGCAGCTCTTTGTCCAGCACGGGCCATGCGATCTCGATGCGCTTGTCCATGTTGCGCGTCATGAGGTCGGCGCTCGACAGGTACAGTTTCATGTTGTCGCGCGACCCGAACCCGTAGATGCGGCTGTGCTCGAGCAGGCGTCCTACGATGGACACCACGCGCACGTTTTCGGTGAACCCCTCAAGCCCGGGCACGATGCACGAGATGCCGCGCACGAACAACGTGACCGGAACGCCTGCCTGCGATGCTTCGACCACCTTCTCGATTACGTCTTTGTCGGTGACGGAGTTGGTCTTGAAAAACAGACCGCACGGCTCGCCCGCGCGAGCGCGCTCCATTTCCCGGTCGATGCCGGCAAGGATCATCGGCTTGATCTGCAGCGGGGCAACCCACATGATGTCGTAGTTGTCCGACGTGTTCTCGAGCGCCATGTTGCGGAAGAACTCGGTGGCGTCGCGGCCGAACGTCTCATCGGAGGTGATGAACGCCAGGTCGGTGTAGAGCTTCGCCGTCTTCTCGTTGTAGTTGCCGGTACCCAGTTGGGTGATGTGCTGCAGGCCATGTTCGGTTTGACGGGTGATGCAGCAGATTTTCGAGTGCACCTTGAAGTCGCGGAATCCGTAGATCACCTTGCAGCCGGCCTGCTCGAAGCGTTGCGACCATTCGATGTTGTTGCTTTCGTCGAACCGCGCGCGCAGCTCGAACAGCGCTGTGACCTCCTTGCCGTTCTCGGCTGCCGCGATGAGCGCTTCTGCCAGATGGGACTGGCTTGCCAGGCGGTACAGCGTGATCTTGATGGAGATGACGCTCGGGTCGTTGGCGGCCTCGCGCAGAAGCTGCACGAACGCGTCCATCGTTTCGTACGGGTAGGACAGCAGCACTTCCTTTTCGGTTACCTGGTCGATGACCGGGCGGTTGCGGTCAAGGCACCCCGGCCACTGCGGCGTGAAGGGAACGTTCGTCATCTTGGCGCGCTCCTTCTCGGGCAGGCGGCCGCCCAGCCCCCAGGTGAAGCTCATATCCAGCGGTACCGAGGTGACGAACGCCTGATGGGATTTCAGCCCTAGGCGTTTGAGCAGCAGCTTTTCCAGCGTAGACGACAAGGGCCGTTCGCTTTCCAATCGCACCGGAGCAAGACGGGCGCGCTTCTTGAGGATGCGCTTCATGTGCTCGCGGTAATCCTCGTCGCTCTCGTCGGTTCCTTCGGTGGCGTCCAGGTCGGCGTTGCGCGTGACGCAGATGACGTTGGTGTGCTTGACGGCGTACATGCTGAAAATCTCGGATGCCACCATTTCGATGGCGTGCTCCAGCAAGATGAACTGCAGTCCGTCGCCTGGCAGCTCGATAACGCGCGCGCATTGCTTCGGCATGGGCACCAGCCCCAGCGTTACGCCTTCGGCTCCAAGGTTTTTCGCCTTGTCGGGTTTGGCCGCTTTGTCCGCGCCCTTCGCCTTCGCGGTTTTCTTGCCCAGGTTGATCTCCTCGTTCAGTCGCACCACGACGTACAAGGCTCCGTTTTCAAGGTGCGGAAACGGATGGCGCGTATTGATGATCTGCGGAGACAGAAACGGCAGAACGTTTTGCTGAACGTAGCGCGACAGGAACGCGCGCTGGTCGTCGGTCAGGTCTTCGGGGCGCAGGTGGCATACGCGGCGTTCGCGCAGCAGGCGGCGAACCTCCTCGAAGGTTCGTTCCTGAATGGGGTAGAGTTCGCGGCAGCGCGCGTAAATCGCGTCAAGCTGTTCGGCGGGCGTCATGTTCGACTTCGAGTCGATGATGTGCTTTTTCACCAGGGCCAAGTCGGTCAGGCTGCCCACGCGCACCATGAAGAACTCCTGAAGGTTGCTCCAGAAGATGGAGATGAAGTTCAGTCGCTCGAGCAGCGGCACCGTTTCGTCGGCTCCCTGGTCAAGCACGCGCTCGTTGAACGTAAGCCACGACAGCTCGCGGTTCTGCAGGTAGGGCGCCGCCTGCATGCGTTCGTCTGCAACGCCGTCTGCGGCGGATGCATGGGCGGCTGGCTCCTGGTGATCGGGAACGGCCGGGCTTGCTTTCGGATGGTCCGCACCCTGCTTGGAGGTGGTTTCGATCGACGGCTTCTTGCTTGCTTCCATGAGCTTCCCTTCCCGTACGTTCCGTCAACGCGCGCTGATGCGCGTGATGGCGAATCGGTTCCTTTAGAGCAGCATGCGTTCGATCAGGTATCCTTCGCGAACGCCGTATTTGCAGATTTCCAGGCGTTGCGCGCCGAAGGCGTCGAACAGCGCATGGAGAATGATGCAGCCCGGTACTAACGTATGCACGCGCTCGGCAGAGGCTTTGAGCGCGGCATGGGCAAATGCGTCGGGGTCGATACGGCACCACTTCAGTATCGCATGAATGTCGTCGCGCGTCATGGTTTTGGGCCGGGTTGCCGTGCCTGTGGCTTGTTGCAGCATCTTGGCGGCGGCGCGCGTGCTGCCGCCAATGCCGTACAGGGTGTCCGCTCGGTATATTTCAGGGTGCGGCAGCTTGTCCAGATGGTCGCGCAGCGCATGCTCGATGGCGCGCATCTCGGGGTCTGCGGGCAGGATGGCTCGCACGTAGCGCGCGAACGACGAGAGCGATCCTTGCCCCAAGCTGACGTTGTCGAAATCGCGGCCGTCTTCGATGCGCGTGAGCTCGGTCGAGCCGCCGCCGATGTCCACCAAGGTTCCGCAGGCGACCGCTCGATCGCAGGTGGCTCCGACGAACCCCAGGTGGGCCTCGTCTTGCGCGGAAAGCAGGGATATGGGCAGCCCGGTGCGCTCCTCGATCTCGGCTACGGCCTGGTTGCAGTTCGAGGCGTTTCGCAGCACGGCGGTGGCGAACACCTCGAGCTTTTTGCAATCGAAGTACCGCGAGCGCTTTGCGTGGCCTTTGAGCACGCTGACGGCCCGATCGATGCCCGCCTGGGTGAACGTGCCGTCCACAACGTAGGCGGAAAGGCCGGCCATCACCTTGTCGTTGATGAGGCTTTTGAAATCCTTGTTCGTGTACGTTTCCCGGCAGTTGTCCTTCGCTTCGTATATGACGAGGCGAATAGAGTTCGATCCGAGGTCAATTACTCCGTAGTTGGGCATGATGGCTTCTTCGTGGGTCGTTCGGCTGCTGCGGCAGGCGCCGTGCGAACGGCGTCTTGCGCACGTCGCCGCGCTGGTTGGTCATTGATTCCATTGTAGGCAAACCGTGGCTGGTCGCAAAGCGCGCTCGCGAACCCGGCACCAAGATTTTACCTTGAGTTGATGCGGTCGAACGGCCCGATTTCTCGCTGTGCTATGATGGGGTGCATCCCCGGAGAAAGGATGCGCGTATGCTGGAGACCGTCGATTTCTCGCTGGAAGCCCTGCCGAAAGACGAGTACAAACTGCGTCGCGACCAGCTTACGGATCGGCTCGTGGTGCTGCAGCAGCAAGCGCGCGCGCAAGGAGTCGGGCTGGTGGTCTTGTTCGAGGGTTGGGACGGGGCGGGCAAGGGCAGTCGCATCTCCGATCTCCTCTATCATCTGGATGCGCGCGCGACCAGCGTGCACGTCACGGAGAACCTCGACGTCAAGGCTGCACGGACCTTTGCGGGCGCGCTGTACGGCGTCACGGGATTCTACCCGATCATGCAGGAGTTCTGGCAATCGCTCGGCATGCGCGGCACCACCACGTTCTACGACCGCGGTTGGTACACCGCTGCGGTTCAGCACATGCTGTACGCCGAATACGGAAGCCTGACCATGGCCCAGGCTGAAAAGGCCAAGGGCGAGCGCAAGGCCGTGGCCGCCGCCATGGCCGAGGCGCGCGACGAGCGTCACATCAGCGCGCTGCGCCGCCACCTTACGTCGGCGGCCGACTTCGAACGCCAGCTGGTGGACGACGGCTATCTGGTGGTGAAGTTTTTCGTGCACGTGACCAAGGAAGCGCAGAGAAAGCGCCTGACGCGCTTGCACGACGATCCCGCTACGCGCTGGCGAGTCAGCGAGGAGAAGCTGGCGCGCATAGGAAACTACGAGGAGGCCTACCGCCTGTACGACAACCTGCTGGAAGGCAGCGACTTCGCGTACGCTCCCTGGCATCTGGTCAACGGGGAGGACAAGCGCCGCGCGAACCTGCAGATAGCCGAGACGCTCGTCAACGCGTTGAGCGGCGCGCTTGCCGCGCAGCCCAACGCCGAAGCTGCTGCGGCGGCAGCGAAGGCCCAGGCGAACTCCGCGGGCGCTTTGGAGGAGGCTCCTCTGTTCGGCCGCGCGCCGGAAGAGGAGGCCCGCATCTTGGCCGCCGCGCAGAAAGAAGCCGACGAAGCCCGCGCCCGCGCTCCTCGCGCCTCGCGTTTTCGCCAGGTGGACGATCCTCCCGCCCTCGATCAAGTAGACCATGGTCTCGCGCTGGATCTGACGGTCTACAAAGAGCAGCTCAAAGAGCAGCAGCGGCGTTTGAACAGGCTGGAAATGGAAATGTACCAGAAGCGCATCCCGCTCATGCTCATGTACGAAGGCTGGGATGCGGCGGGCAAGGGCGGCAATATCAAGCGCGTGGCCCAGGCGCTCGATGCGCGCGCCTACACTATATTCCCCAGTCCCGCCCCCACGAAGCCCGAGCTGCTGCACCCGCATCTGTGGCGGTACTGGACGCGCCTTCCGAAAGCGGGGCACGTGGGCATCTACGATCGCAGCTGGTACGGGCGCGTGCTGGTCGAGCGCGTGGAGGGGTTCGCATCGCCTTCTGAATGGGCTCGCGCGTACGACGAGATCAACGAGTTCGAGCAAGACCTTGTGCGCTGGGGCGCCATCCTGCTCAAGTTCTGGGTCGACGTGAGCCCCGAAGAGCAGCTGCGTCGGTTCCACGACAGGCAGAACGATCCGGCGAAGCAATGGAAGATCACCGATGAGGACTGGCGCAATCGCGACAAGCATCCGCAGTACCAGGCCGCAGTCGAGGATATGTTCCGGCTCACGTCGACGCCCTTCGCTCCGTGGATCGTCCTGGAAAGCGATGACAAGCGGTACGCGCGCGTGAAGGCGCTCAAAATTATCAACGACGCCCTGGAAGCTCGCTTGCGTGAAAACTGAGATCGCGTTACTATGATCGTTAGCCATTAACACCGACTGCGTGCTTTCGCGCGCTTGATTAAAGGGGAAGCCATGACTCTGTTTGGAATGACCGTGCCCATGGAGGCCATCTGGGTCGTCGTCGCGATCATCGTGCTCATCATCGTCGTCTTCATTGCGAAGGGATTCATCGACGAGATGAAGAAGTAGCTGCTGCGGGCGCTGGCCCGAAGTCGTGAAAATTGCGTTTTTGACTACATCGCGCCCTCGTATCGGGGGCGTTTTGCTTATTATGGTAACGGTCTGGCAGCAACGGGCGCGCCAAACGGTCGAGGACGAGACAACGCCCGTGGTTCGACGATCATCCGAAAGGCGAACATGACCGACTATCGACAGTATCCCGATCCCGAGCCGCGCGGCCGTCATGCTCGCGCGCGGGTTCAGCAGGAGGCCGGGAATCGACGTCCTGCAAACCCCGAGGATCGCAGGGCCGCCGCCGGCCCCGGCGCTCGAAGGGCTCCTGCGTCCCAGCAGCCCGGCCAGGGGCAGCCGGCGCCGCAGTACCAGGCGCCGCGCCAGCAGGCTCCCCGTCAACAGGCGCCGCGTCCGGCGCAGCCCTACGCGCAGCCGACGCAGCAGCAGGCCGCGTATCGGCCCCAACCTCAACCTTATCAGCAAGCCTATCGTCCCGTGCAGCCTCAGGCGGGGCAGCAGGCGTACCGTCCGGCACCGGCTTCGTACGGCTACGGCGGCATGGGCCCGTCCGGGCCGAACGGGCCGGGCGCGAACGGCCGCAAGAAGAAGGGCGGTCCGTGGCGCGTGGTCTTCTGGATCGCGCTCGTGGTGTTCGTGGTGTCTTTGGCCGCCCTCGGCGCCATCGGCTTCAGCTATTGGCAAGGCCAGCAAACGTACAACGAAGTGGCTCAGGATGGTTTCAAACCGCCTGCGGACGTCGAGGGAACGTCGCTTGCGGATTTCAAGGTTGATTGGGATGCGCTCAAGGCCATCAACCCCGATACCGTGGGCTGGATCTACGTGCCCGGCACGAACATCAACTACCCCATCGTGCACACGACCGACAACGAGAAGTACCTCACGCACGACTTCAAGGGTTCGGAGGGCTGGATCGCCACGTTCGGCGCCATTTTCCTGGCGGCCGAGAACGCGGGCGATTTCTCCGATGCGAACAACATCGTGTACGGCCACCACCTCAACGACGGATCCATGTTCGCCTCCATCGCGGGCATGGACGATCCTGCGGCGTTCAATGCCAGTCGCACCGCGTACATCCTCACGCCCCAGGGCAATCTCAAGCTGACCACGTTCTCGCTCGTGCATTGCGCCGCCGACGACCCGCTTGCGCAAACTGCGTTCGCCAGCGAAGAGGAGCGCACGGCTTACGTGCAGGACAAGATCGGCCGTTCGGTGGTGAGCGTTTCCGATCTGCCCGCAGCGGCCGATATGAAGCAGACGTTCGCGTTCGCCACGTGCGACAACCTGCCGTCCGACGGCCGCTGGGTACTGTTCAGCTACGTGGCCGAATCGACCATCGGCCCCGCGCCCGCCGATGCGGCCGAGGGCGGCCTGGCCGACCCCAACGCCGCCGAAGCCGTGGGCGACGCGTCGAAGGAGATCGCTTCATGAGCATGTCCGCATTCCCGGGCGAGCGCCCCGATCGCCTTGAGGAGGAGTGCGCCGTGTTCGGCGTGTTCGCTCCCGGCGAGGGCGAGGACGTCGCCCGCATGGCGTGCTTCGGCCTGCAGGCGCTTCAGCATCGCGGGCAGGAAAGCGCGGGCATTGCGGTGGGCGATGGCGAAACCGTTATGGTCGCCAAGGACTTGGGCCTGGTCACGCAGGTGTTCGACGAGGCGAGCCTGGCCGCGCTCGACGGATTCGTGGCCGTGGGGCACGCTCGGTACTCCACAAGCGGCGCGGCGGCGTCGTGGGAGGCCGCGCAGCCGCATATCTCGGCCATCGACGAAGTGCTGATCGCGCTTGCGCACAACGGCACGCTCGTGAACACGAACGCGCTGCGCGCGCGCCTGGTGGGCGAGGGCGTGCAATTCCGCGCCGGCACCGACAGCGAGGTGGCCGCGAAGGCCATCGGGCGCGTCACCCAGGAAACGCACCATCTGCGCAACGGCATCCGCTACGCGATGGAGCACCTGGAGGGCGCCTACGCCATGGTGCTCGCCAGCCCCGACTCGCTGTACGCGTTTCGCGATCCGAACGGCATACGCCCTTTGTGCATCGGCGAGCTGCCCGACGGCCGCGGTTGGGCGGTGTCGAGCGAGACGTGCGGGCTGGACATCGTGGGCGCAGCGTACCTGCGCGACGTGGAGCCGGGCGAGATCGTCCGTTTCAGCCGCGAGGGCATGCATTCCGAACAGGGCGTACCCGCGGGCAGGCGCGCATCGTGCATATTCGAGTACGTGTACTTCGCGCGACCGGACAGCGTCATCGACGGGCAAAGCGTGTACCAGGCGCGCCGCAACATGGGGCGCATCCTGGCGCAGGAGGCGCCCGTCGAGGCCGATCTGGTGCTGGGCGTGCCCGATTCGGGCGTGCCTTCCGCTATGGGCTTCTCGCAGCAAAGCGGCATCCCGTACTCGGACGGCATCGTGAAGAACCGCTACGTGGGCCGCACGTTCATCGAGCCGACCCAGGCCATGCGGCAGCTGGGCATTCGCTTGAAGCTGAACCCGCTGCCCTCGGTCATTCGCGGTCAGCGCCTGGTGGTCATCGACGACAGCATCGTGCGCGGCAACACCTCGAAGAAGCTGGTGGAGATGCTGCGGCAGGCGGGGGCTGCGGAGGTGCACCTGCGCATCGTGAGCCCCGAAGTGCTATGGCCGTGCTTCTACGGCATCGACACCGATACGCGCGATCAGCTGATCGCCGCGAACATGACGCTTGACGAGATGTGCTCTTGGATCGGGGCCGACTCGCTGGCGTTCATATCGCTGCAAGGTTTGCGCGATGCGTTGCCCGACGTGCGTGCGCGCGGTTTTTGCGAGGCGTGCTTCTCAGGGGAGTACCCCGTGAGCATCCCCGAGCCATTGACGAAAAAGAGCTTCATGACGAAGAGGGATTTCGCTGAAGCCTACGATAACGAGGCGTCCGCCTAAGGGACGGCAAGGAGGAACTGCTATGACCGAGAGAATCACCGTGAACGCGAGCCAGAACGAGGACGGCCCCCAGATGCCCAGCTGGATGGACGAGGATGCGGTCACGTACGCGCAGGCCGGCGTCGATACGGCGGAAGGCGCGCGCGCCGTGGAGGCCATCAAGGGCGTCGTGCACGACACGTACCGTCCCGAAGTGGTGGGCGACATCGGCGGTTTCGGCGGCCTGTTCTCCATTGCGGCGGCCAAGGACATGGTCGATCCGCTGCTGGTGAGCGGCACCGACGGCGTGGGCACGAAGCTCAAGGTGGCCCAGCTGGCCGGCAAGCACGACACCGTGGGCATCGACCTGGTGGCCATGTGCGCCAACGACATCCTTGCCACGGGCGCCGAGCCGTTGTTCTTCTTGGACTACGTGGCTATCGGCAAGCTGAACGCCGAGAACATGGCCGAGATCGTGGCCGGCATCGGCGAAGGCTGCAAGCAGGCCGGCTGCGCGCTCATCGGCGGCGAGATGGCCGAGCACCCCGGCGTCATGGATCCGGACGACTACGACCTGTCCGGCTTCTGCGTGGGCGTGGTGGACCGCGTGAAGATGCTCGATCCGGCGGCCGTGCGCGAAGACGACGTGCTGATCGGCCTGGCATCGAGCGGCCTGCACTCCAACGGCTACTCGCTGGCGCGCAAGGTGTGCGTGGAGGGCAAGACCCACTACGAGCTGCGCATCGAGCGCGAGGAGCTGGGCGGAGCAAGCCTGCAGGACGCGCTTTTGGCGCCGACGCGCATCTACGTGAAGCCCGTGCGCGCCGTGCTGGAGGCCTGCCCGAACGCGGTGCGCGCGCTTGCGCACATCACGGGCGGCGGCATCACCGAGAACCTGAACCGCGCGTTGCCGGAGAACGTGGACGCGCAGGTCGACCTGGGCACGTGGCCGGTGCCCCCCATCGCGAAGTTCGTGTGCGGGGCGGCGCATCTGGACGAGTCCGAGGCGCTCAAGACCTTCAACATGGGTCTGGGCCTGGTGTTGATCGTGGATCCGGAGCGCGCCGACGAGGTGGAGGCCGCGTTGGCCGAAGCCGGCGAGCAGACTTACCGCGTGGGCCGCATCGTGTCCGGCGCGGCCGGGGTCCGCTATGCGAACGACGGCGCGCTGTACGGCTACGAAGCGAATTAGGAGAACCTGCATGACCACGCCGCTCAATATTGGCGTGCTGCTGTCCGGCAGTGGCACGAACCTGCAAGCTATCATCGATGCCGTGCGCGACGGGTTGCCGGTGAACGTCGCGTGCGTGGTGTCGTCGCGTCCCGACGCGTACGGCATCGAGCGCGCGAAGGCCGCGGGCATCCCGACCGTCGTGCTCAACCGCGACGTGTACGCCGATCCGCTGGCCGCCGACGCCCGCATCGTGGACGAACTGCGTTCGGCCGGCGCGGAGTACGTGGTCATGGCCGGCTACATGCGCAAGGTCACGCCGGTCATGCTGGACGCGTTCCCGGACCGCGTGCTCAACCTGCATCCGGCGCTCCTGCCGTCGTTCAAGGGCGCGCACGCCATTCAAGACGCCTACGATGCCGGCGTGAAGGTGACGGGCGTGACCGTGCATTTCGCGAACGAGGACTACGACAAGGGCCCCATCGTGGCGCAGCGCGCGGTCGAGGTGCGCGAAGGCGACGCTCTGGAGGATCTGGAGGCGCGCATCCACGAGGTCGAGCACGTTGTCTATCCGGAGGTGCTGCGGCAGATCGCCGAGGGCCGCGTGACGGTGGGCGAGGACAGGAAGGTGCATATAGCATGATGAGGGATGTTCTCGCCGCGTTGGCGGCCGATCTGCGCGCGGGCCGCACGCCCGTTCTTTCCGCAGACGACTTTCCCTGCTTTTTGGCGGACGCCCTTGCGGGCAACCAGCATGTCGATCCGTCGTATGCGGACACGATCGCGCGCAGCTTGGGCGAAGCCGATGCCGTCGTGTTCGAGCGCGCCGTGCGCGCCATCGACGAGGGCGATCTTGCCTGGATAGGCTTCAAGGTGGTCTACGATGCAGAGCGGGCCCAGGCCAACACTGACAACGAGGTGACGAAGAAGTACGGCGACCAAGGCTCTGCCGACGGCGAGCCGCTCGTGTTCTTCTGCAACGATGCGAAGGAGATCGTGGCCGCGCGCCCGCATTCCGCGCGCGACGCGTTCCAAATGAAGGACGTCACGCGCGGGCCTTCGATGCACAACGAGCAGTTCGAAGGACTCACCTGGTTATCCGTTCCGCTGTTCGAGCAGGTGCGCGTGTGGCTGCTGGGCGCGTCGGACGCGGCCAGCGAAGTCGCGGCGCTGGCCGCGCACGTGGGCTTTCGCGTGACGGTGGTCGACTACGATCCCGCGTACGTGAGCGAAGCCCGCTTCCCGGATGCCGAGCGCATTGTCCTTCCCGGCGGCGGCTTCGATGCGCTGGACCAGCTGTCCTGCACGCCGGCGGACTACGTGTGCGTGCTCACGCGCGGCCATATGTTCGATCCCGAAGCCTGCGTGTGGGCGGCGAAGCACGGCGCGCATTACGTGGGCATGATGGGTTGCGCCGGCAAGAACGACCGCGTGCACGAGCTGGTTTTGGCGGCGGGCGCTACCGAGGACGACTGGGCGCGCGTCAAGCGTCCCATCGGCTTGAAGTTCGGGGCGAAGACGCCCGCCGAATTGGCGATAGCGATCGTCGGCGAGCTGGTGGACGTGCGCTACCGGCAGCGGTACAGTGAAGAAGCCCGTGCCAAGCATGAGAGCAGCTTGGGCAGGTAGATAGAGCGCCGGCGGCAATGCCGGTGCAGGGCAATAGGGCCCGCAGCGTCGAGTCGTTTCGTCGTTCGCAAGGCGGCGGAACCCAAAAGGAAAGGATGTAAGACCATATGAGCAATCCGAAGGTCAAGCGCGTTTTGATGTCCGTTACGGACAAGACGGGCGTCGTTGATTTCGCCCGCGTCCTCGTAGAGGAGTTCGGGGCGGAGGTCATCTCCACGGGCGGCACGGCCCGCGTCATCGCGGAGGCCGGCGTGCCGGTCACGCCGATCGACGACGTGACGCAGTTCCCGGAGATGATGGACGGACGCGTGAAGACGCTGCACCCGCGCGTGCACGGCGGTCTGCTTGCCAAGCGCGACAACGAGGCCCACATGGCCCAGGCGGCCGAGCATGGCATCCAGATGATCGACATGGTGGTCGTGAACCTGTACGCCTTCGAGAAGACGATGGCCGGCGGCGCCGACTTCGCAACCTGCATCGAGAACATCGACATCGGCGGCCCGTCCATGCTGCGTTCCGCCGCCAAGAACTTCGAGAGCGTGGCCGTGGTCACGCGCCCGGAAACCTACGAGGACGTCCTGGCCGAAATGCGCGCCAACGACGGCGCCACCACGTGCGACACGCGCGCAAAGCTGGCGCTCGACGTGTTCCGCACGACGGCCGCCTACGACGGCGCCATCGCCGCTTGGATGGGCGAGCAGCTCGAAGGCGACCAGAAGTACCCGGCCGCCCGCGCCCTCAACCTGACCAAGGTGCAGGATCTGCGCTACGGCGAGAACCCGCATCAGTCCGCCGCGTTCTACCGTCGCGACAGCTACGCCGGCGCCGAGCACAGCCTGGCCCACGCCAAGCAGCACCAGGGCAAGGAGCTTTCGTACAACAACTACCTGGACCTGGACGCCGCGTGGACGGCCGTGCGCGAGTTCGACGAGCCTGCGTGCGTCATCGTGAAGCACCTTACGCCGTGCGGCGTGTGCCAGGACGCCGACCTGGTGGCCGCGTACCAGCGCGCGCATGCGTGCGACCCGGTCAGCGCGTACGGCGGCGTCATGGCGTTCAACCGCCCGGTCACGTCCGACGTGGTGGTCGCCATCTTCGAGAACAAGCAGTTCGTCGAGGCCATCGTGGCGCCCGAGTTCGCGGGCGACGCGCTGGACATGTACAGCGCCAAGAAGAACGCGCGTCTTCTGTCCACGGGCGGCGTGAACAAGGCCGGCGGGGAAGTGGAGTACCGCTCCGTCGAGGGCGGCCTGCTCGTGCAGGATTCCGACGGCGTGCTGGAGGATCCGGCTGCGTTCACGGTTCCCACGAAGCGCCAGCCCACCGACGAGGAAATGGCCGAGCTGCTGTTCGCCTGGAACGTGTGCAAGTCGGTCAAGTCCAACGCCATCGCGCTTACCAAGAACCATGCCACGGTGGGCGTGGGCGGCGGCCAGCCCAACCGCGTTAACTCCGCGCGCATCGCCGTCGAGCAGGCGGGCGAGCAGGCGAAGGGCTCCGTGGCCGCGTCGGACGCGTTCTTCCCGTTCCGCGACGGCCTTGACGCTTTGGCCGAGGCCGGCGTGACGGCCATCATCGAGCCGGGCGGATCCATCCGCGACGACGAGGTGATCGCCGCTGCTGACGAGCACGGCATCGCGCTCGTGTTCACCGGCCATCGCCACTTCAGGCACTAGGCCCGCAGACGGCGCGATCGACTAAGGCTCGAAGCGCCGGACCATGCTCTTCCAAAAGCTGGAACCCGACAGACGGGTTCCAGCTTTTTTGCAGGAAGGGGTGGTGCATGGCGATCCTCCGCTCCGGCTGCGCGCCGGGTTCCCGAAGCGAGAGACGGTCGTTGCATTGCGGTTGCCGATCCGGGACGTGCGCTTGCTCGGTCTATCGGCCGTTCCTGACGGGCGCGGCGGATGAAGCGGCGGGTGCCTGCGATGCAAAAATCTTCCCGAAGGCTCGGTTTCTGCTGAAAAATTGCGTTTGCGAACGATTTCTTGAGGGTTAAATTATATAAGTAATAGAATCAATAATTAAAACACCAGGTCATAGAATTGTTACTTTGACTATCCTCGAAAAAGATCATTCGCAAACGCAATTTTTCAGCAGAAACCATAGATGCACGGCGATTTTTTCTAAACGGTCTGCGGGTCTGCGGGATCGACGCGCGAGGCGGCGGCGTCAGCTCCGGAGATTCGAAGGTCGATCCGTTCCCGGTTATGTTCCTTCCTTGTCGTAAAAGGAACATAGCCGCACCGGGGGCGTAACGCGCAATGAGCTTCGGTATAGTGGGCGGCATGAAGAAATCTCAAGCGCTGAACATACTGAACCTGAGCGAGGGGGCTACCGACGACGAGGTCAAAGCCTCGCATCGCAAACTGGTCATCGCCCATCATCCGGACAAATTTCCGCTTGATTCTGTCGAGCGCACCGAAGCGGAGGAGCTGACCAAGCAAATCAACGAAGCGCGCGACGTGCTGCTCAACCGCTCGTGGACGCCCGAGTTCGATCCGCGTCGCGACCCGCGCCCTTATGCAGGCAACCCGTATGCGCATCCTACGGCGAATCCGTACGGGTCGCCCCAGCAAGTCGAGTGGGACCCGTTTGCGGACTGGCCGTTCGGGCAGGGCCAGTCGCAAGGGCAGGGACGTACCGCCTACGTGTGGACTTCGTGGGACGGCACCCGCTCTGCCGGAGAAGGCGCGCCCGGCGGCGTGCCGTTCGACCCGTTCGACCCGTTCGCGCCCTTCAGAGCGTCGACTTCTCAGAAAACGCCGCAGCAGGTACGCGACGAGGCGCGCGAAGGCCTTAAGAAGGAAGGCGCCGTTGTTGCGGCGAAGGCGGCGGCTTTGGCGGTGCTGAGTTTGGCGGGGTCTCCTGCTACCGGGCTGTTCGTGTACGTGGTGGCGTCGTTCGTCTACGGGTTGTGGAAGCGTTTGGGAAGTTGTTTGATCGGCTTTTTCGTTCCCATCGCGCTGGTGCTGGCGCCGTTCGTGTTCATGATCGCGCCGCGGCAAGGTGCGGTGACGATAGGGCTGGGCCTTGCGTTTGCGGTTGCGGTTCTTTTCGACATCACGAACGCGCGCGACCTTGTGCGCGTCTATCGTGCCGCCGGTCGGGAGTAAGGCTGCCGGGTGCGGGCGCGCCCATGCTATACTACTTGTTTGTCGCCGCGCGACGTTCGCGCCGGCGGATGCGCGAAGCGCTTCGCATGCTTGAAGCGCACCGATGAAGGAGGATTCGAAGCAATGATAGTGCTTGACGAGCCGTATGCATCAGAACCGCTGCTTGCGTGGATGGAGTCTTCGCAGCATCCCGTGCTCGACAACGAATTCGCGCGCACGACGGCTGCGGGCCGTGCGTTGAACCTGGTGTCGGCAGACGAAGCCGTGCGCCGCATCGATGCAGGCGAGCGCGTGTACACCAATTCCGAAAACGCCCTGGCGTGGATCGTCGAGAACGCGCACAACGAAAGCCTGTCGCGCGCTATCGGGCTGTTCAAGGACAAAGCCGCCATGCGGCAGGTTCTGGCTGCCCTCGACCCTGATCTGTTCTTCAAAACCTGCTCGGTTGACGAGTTGTTCAAGCTGGATTTCTCGAAGCTGGAAGTGCCGTTCGTGTTGAAGCCGTCCGTCGGGTTCTGCAGCATGGGCGTGTACGCCATCCAAGATCGCGAAGACTGGGAGCGCGCGCTTGCCGACATTCAGCGCAACGCGTCCACCTGGCACGACATGTACCCCGAAAGCGTCATCGGGTCCGGATCGTTCATCTTGGAGGGCTACATCGAGGGGACCGAGTACGCGCTCGACGCGTACTTCGACGCCACCGGCGCGGCGCATATCCTTAACGTCTTGCGCCACGACTTCGTCTCCGCCGAGGACACGTCTGACCGCATGTACGTGACCAGTGCGCCTATCGTGCGCGAAACGTCCGCGCTGTTCACGCAATGGCTCGACCGCGTGAACGCGCTTGTGGGAGCGCGTAACTTCCCCGTGCACGTAGAGGTGCGCGTCCTCGACGGACACGTGTGTCCCATCGAGTTCAACCCGCTTCGTTTCGCGGGTTTGGGCGGCACCGACGTCAGCTGGCACGGCTACGGGTATCGCACGTACGAGGCGTTCCTGGAAGATGAGCGCCCTGATTTCGATCGCGCGTTCGAGGGCAAGGGCGACAAAGTGTACACGATGTCGCTGCTCAATCCGCCGGCCGACGCTACAGGGGACGAGCGGTTCGACTACGATGCGTTCCTCAGCCGTTTCTCCCATGTGCTCGAGATGCGGCCGTTCGACGTTCGGCGCGTGGGCAATTACGGCTTCCTGTTCTTGGAAACGGATGCGGAATCGGCCAACGAGCTCGACTTCCTCATGCACTCCGACCTCAAGGAATTCCTCCGCTAGGCGGAGGCGTTCGGGGCGCGGGCAAGGCTGTGAAGCTCAACATCAGAAACCTGCTCATCGGGCTTGTTATCGTCATCGTGCTTGCGGTGGTGCTTTTGCGCGGCGATCAGCTGGTCGAGCTGGTGGAAACCATCAAGAAGGGCGCGGCCATCCCGTTGATCGCTGCGCTGTGCACCCAGCTGGGCAAGTACTTCGCGCAGAGCTTCGCGTATTCGTATGCGTTCGAAGCGGTTGACGAGCGCATGGATCCGCGCTCGACGCTGCCTTTGGTGTTCGGGACGTTTTTCATGAACACGATCGCGCCGTCGCTCAACCTGGCCGGCACTACGCTGGTGGTGGACGATGCGCGCCAGCGCGGCATTGCCCCGGGCAAGGCAACCAGCGCGGCGCTGCTCATGCAGATCACCATCGATTCGGGATTCGCCACCATCATGCTGATAGGCTTCGCCATATTGGCCGCCACGGTGGGCTTGTCGCCCCTGTGGTTTCTGCTCGGGCTGCTTGTCATCGCGCTGGTGGGAGCAATGATCACCATCTTGGTGCTGGGTCGCAAGCGTCCGGCGCTCGTGCTGCGCGTGCTGCGGCCCATCGAACGGTTGGTCAACCGCATTCTCGCCCGTTTCAAGAAAGGGCCCCTCGACCCGTGGGTGGAACGTACGGTATGCTCGTTTTCCGATGCGGCGGGCCTTATCGCGCACAATCCCAAGACCACGGCGAAGTCCTTCGGGTGCTCCATTGCCGCGAGCGCGTGCGAGCTCGCCTGCTTCAGCTTGGTGGGCGTTGGATTCGGCGTAACGGTTCCCGAAGCGCTCATCTGCGGCTACGTGGTGGCAACGTTGTTCGCCATGATCTCGATCACGCCGCAGGGCGTAGGCGTGGTGGAAGCTGCCGTGGTGGTGGCGTTCACGTCCTTCGGGGCGACTGCGGCGGCGGGTCTGTCCATTGCGCTTGTCTATCGCGGCATCGTGTTCTGGATGCCGTTTCTTATCGGCGCGATACTCATTCAAACAACCAAGACGTTCAAGCGCGATGCCAAGCAGATGCTGAACGATCCGGATGCTGCCGGCCGCTTGTCGGGGGTGTCGGCAGTGGCGCGGCACCTTGACGAGCAGCGGACTCCCTTGGACGTCGATCAGCCGTTGCGCGATCGTGGCGACGAGCAGGCGGCCGTTCCCCGTTCTTCGGCGGCTCCGCGCGATACGAAGCCTCCGAAAGCGCCGCGGGACTCGTAAGATCCTGCCGTCAACCCAAGGCTTCCTGCCGTCTCGGCGCGTTCGCAAGTTCGTCGGCAGCAGCCCCGCTTCATGACTTAGAATGTTCTGAAACGTACGTATAGGCGCGGGGCGGTTGTGCGCGACGCAGAGGGGGAGCGGATGGGTGCGAAAAAGACGCTGCGGCAGGCTGTTGCGCTTGCTCTTGCGGGGATGCTGGCCTTGGCGGGCTGCTCAAGCTTGGGCGCGGCTGCGTCGGGCAAAGACGCTTCTTCGCTGCTCGATCCCGCCGACCCCGTGCAAATCGAGCTGTGGACGTACTACAACGGAACCCAGCAGCAGGCGTTCGAATCGCTTGTCGATGAGTTCAACGCGACTCGGGGCAAAAGCGTAGGCGTGGTGGTTACCGGTTCCAGCCAAGGCGGCGTAAACGATTTGGCCGCAGCGGTGACCGGGTCGGCGCAGGGACTTGTGGGATATGCCGATATGCCCGACGCGTTCCTTTCGTATCCGGATACGGCTTCGCTTGTCGACAGCTTCGGGCGCGTGGCCGATCTTTCCGGATACCTGACCGACGAGCAGAAGGATCAGTACGTCGAGGCGTTTTTGGCTGAAGGGGATCTAGACGGCACGGGTTCTTTGAAAGTGTTCCCCGTGGCGAAATCAACCGAGACGTTTCAGATGAACCTGACCGATTGGCGGGTGTTCGCCGATGCAACGGGCAGCACGCTCGATGAGCTTGCCACCGTCGAGGGGATCGTGGCGGTGTCGCAGCGCTATTACGAATGGACCGATGCGCAAACCCCGGACGTGCCGAACGACGGACGCGCGTTCTTTGGACGGGATGCATTGACGAATTACCTAGTCACCGGTGCGAAGCAGTTAGGCCACGAAGTGTTTTCCGTTCGTGACGGACGCATCGAGCTCGATCTTGATCGCGCTACGATGAAGACGTTGTGGGACAACTATTACGTACCCATGGTGCAGGGCTGGTTCTCTTCCGAAGGCAAGTTCCGCTCGGACGCCGTCAAGACCGGCGACCTGCTCAGCTACGTGGGATCGTCCTCGTCGGTCGTGTATTTTCCGCAGACCGTGACGGTTGACGATCGGACCAGCTATCCTATCGAGGTGATAGCTTTGCCTGCTCCCACGTTCGAAAACGGCGTTCCGTGCGCCCCTCAGCAGGGTGCGGGCTTTGTGGTGACGAAGGCCGACGAGCGTACAGAGTGCGCGTGCGTCGAGTTTCTTACCTGGTTCACGGCCAAGGAGCAGAATGCCGAGTTCGCGGTGGAGGCAGGGTACCTGCCCGTGACCAAAGAGGCGATCGAGCCGGAATTCTTGAAAGAGGTTGCCCTGTCGCTGGGGAATTCTTCCCGCAATTACGCTGAGACCCTGCCCGCTGCGCTCGAGACCATGGATGCGGGGCTGTACCGGACGTTTCCGGCTCCGAAGGGCAGCGAGGCTCGTTCGGTGTTGGGCAAGTCGCTGTTCGACCGGGCGGTGCGGGATCAGGCTGCCGTGCGCGCTCAGATCGAGGCGGGCGCCGATCCCGCCGAGGCTGTCGCCGCGTTTTTGGACGAATCGGTTTTCGACGCTTGGTTGACTGATTTGAAGATGCAGTTGGAAGCCGTCGTGGCATAGTTCCCGAGGGCGAGGATGTTGAAGAATAGAGCTACGAGGGCATGACGCTGGGCATGAAACAGGTGAAGGGCGCGCGAAAGGGCTTGACGTTCAAGGCCCTTATCGCGCTGCCTTTCTGCATCGTGCTTATTTTGCAGGGCGTCATGAGCGCTGCGATTTTGTCCGGGAGCCGCGTGTTCGTTCAGATGGACGACGCCGCATACGATCTGTTCTCGGAACGCGTGGCCAGTCGGGCAAGCTATCTCGAGAGCGACATGGTTCTTCGCTGGTCGGACTTCGGCTCGATGCCCGATGTTGTGGCCGGTCGTGTTGACGAGGTGCTGGCGGAGCGCGGAGCTTCGGTGTCCGATATTGTTCCGGGTTCGGACGTGGCCTTGTCCATTGTCGACGCGATGGCCGACGATCTGGTGTCTTTCATCCGGCACAGCGAGGTGGACGGCGCCTACTTCGTGTTGACGAACGGCGGGGCGGAGGGAGAGGCCGCCGATGCTCGCACGGCGCTCTACATTCGCGATTCGAACCCGCAGGTCAACACCGAAGGCGGATCTGACCTGATGGTTGCATCGTGTCCGATCAGCGTGGGGCGCACTATGGAGATAGCCCTGGACAGCCAGTGGTCGGCAACGTTTCCGCTGGCTGCCGAAGGCAATCAGCGCAGCGCCTTCTACTACGAGCCTTTCCGCGCCGCCCAGAAACATCCCGATGCAGAGGCAAGCGATCTGGGGTACTGGGGACGACCGGTTGATCTTGGCTGGGCGGGAACGCCTTCGGTGACGTACAGCGTGCCGATTCGAACCGCTTCGGGGGAGTTGTGCGGAGTGCTGGGCGTCGAGATACGCCAGGATCGCATCGAGTCGTTTTTTCCGTATCGCGACCTGAACGAGCGAGGCGACGGTTCGTACCTGCTCGCAACCGTGCAGGCCGCCAACTCCGAACGTAGCGCCGGCGTGGAGCCCTTGCCGGACGAGCCGCGCACGTACGAAGTGCTGGCTACAAGCGGCGCGACGCAAAGCCTGTACGTTGAAAACGGCTCCATCGAGGGTTTTCTGGACAACCAGGCCCGTATGGTGGTCGATCCGGCTTTCGACTCGGCCGACCCGGACAAGCGCGCCGTGGCATCCGCGATGGAGTTGGCGTTGTACGACAGCACGTCTCCGTTCGCCTCCGACCGATGGGCGCTTGTGGGGATTGTTCCCGAAGAAGGGCTGTTCTCGGCTTCGCATGCGCTTTCCGAAAGCTTGTTCCGGTCGTTTCTTGTTGCCTTCGTCATGGGCCTGATCGTGGCCGTGCTGGTGGCGTGGCTGTCGTCGTCGCGTTTGCGCAACCTTATGAAGGAGGTTCGCGCGACCGGTCCCGAAGAGCCCATTTCCTTCACGCCTACCGGCATTGTCGAGGTGGACGAGCTTTCCGAGGCGATCGAGTCGTTGGGAACCCAGGTTGCCTCAGCGTCTTCGCGCTTGTCCCAGATACTGCAGCTTTCCGATCGCAGTATCGGCGCGTTTGAGTACAACGCCATCCTGGAAACGGTCAGCTATACCGAAGGGCTGTTCTCTACGCTGTCCATCTTGGAGTGCCCCGAAGCGACGAGTTTCTGCGTGGGACGCGCGGGCTCGGGCACCATGTCGGCGGATGATTTCGATCGGTTCATGGATTGGTACCGCGTGCGCGTCGAACGCGAGGGGGACGATCGCTACCTGTTCTTCGACGAACGCGGCACCACGTGGGTGCGCTTGGTCGTTTTGATGGATGAGGATCGCGGCGTGATGTACGGGCTGGTGGAAGACGTGACGCACGAGATTCGAACGCGCCGCCGCTTGGAGCATGAACGCGATCACGACATCCTGACTGGGCTGCTGAACCGCCGCGCGTTCGAGCAGCAGGTGACCGAGCTGCTGCGGGGCCGTAAGAGGCTTGGAGCTATGCTCATGCTCGACTTGGACAACCTCAAGTTCGTCAACGACACGTACGGGCACGATTGGGGCGACCAGTACATTAAGGCTGCCGCGCGCGCTGTGGAGTCGGCGTTCGGCAACAAGGGTCCTTGCTCGCGCGTGTCCGGCGACGAGTTCTTGGCGTTCGTCGACGTCTGCTCGGATCGAGCCGATGTCGAAGCGCTGTTCGCCGATCTTTGCCGTGCGTTCGACGAGAGCGTGCTGGCTGCTCCTGACGGAAAGGCGCTCAAAGTGCGCGCTTCCATGGGCGCTGCGTTCTGCCCCGACGACGCCACCACCTACGCGCGCCTTCGCGAGTACGCCGACTTCGCCATGTACCTGGCGAAGAGCAGTCGAAAAGGCGAGCTGTTCATGTTCGACCGCGCCAGCTACGATGAGAAGTCGTTCATCGTGAACACCGGCGAGGACTTGAACCGTCTGTTCGATGAGCAGCTTGTGGACTACCATTTCCAGCCGATCGTGGATGCTCGGGCCGGCGAGGTCATTGCCTTCGAGGCGCTTATGCGTCCCCAGCTGGAGTCCATTTCCACGCCGGATCGCGTGTTGGCGCTGGCGCGCTCGCAGTCGAAGCTTCACCATGTCGAACGCATGACGTTTCTGGGAGCTTTAGACGCGTTCTCGCGGCGTTACGTAGGCCAAGGGTCTTTGCTGTTCGTGAACAGCATTGCCACGCAGCGCCTGTCCTCTGAAGACGAGCTGTTCTTGATCGAACGCTACGGCGGCATGCTCAAGCATCTGGTCATTGAAATCATCGAAAGCGATTACAGTCGCGAAATGGCCGTGTACAAAGAAGCGCTGGCGCGGCGTTTGGGTGCCCGCCTTGCCGTGGACGATTTCGGCAGCGGCTACAACGGGGAGACGTCTCTACTGGACTACCACGTTGACTTCGTGAAGCTTGACGCATGCATCGTTCGAGGAATCGACTGCCAGAAGGATCAGCAGGACATAGCCCGCAACTTGGTAGGATACGCTCACGACCGCGGCATCCGCGTGGTTGCCGAAGGGGTGGAAACCGAAACGGAGTTGCGCGCTGTGCTCGATCTGGGCGTTGACTACCTGCAAGGGTATCTGATCGCGCGTCCCGAGCAGCATCCTCGTGACATTCCGGACGAGGTCAAGCGCTTTATCAGGTCGTGTTCCGAGGGCGCTCGGTAAGGCCGGACGGCTTCGCGGGACTGGCCGGGGATGCTTTGGCGTCGGACGGGTATACTAAGGCTCGAACATGGTGGATCCGCACGATGCGGATCAGTAAGGAGGAGCCTTATGGCCTTGACCGATACCCTGCATATTAAGGCGACCGACGTTTGCGAAACCCGCGTTGAAGCGGTAATGCCCATCACGCCGGACCTGTACCAGCCGCATGGCTACCTGCACGGCGGGGCGACCATCGCCTTGCTTGAAACGGTGGCGAGCATCGGGACCGAGCAGAACACCGATTTCGATAGCGAGCGTCCTTTCGGCATCGACGTGCATGTGCGCCACCGCAAGAGCGGGAAGAACGGCGTGTTGCGCGGTGTGGCCGAGCTTGACCGTCAGGAGCCTTCGACCGCGGGCGGGATCAAGCAGTATTGGAATGTGGTCGCTTACGACGAGGATGGCGATGTGGTGTCCGACGGCGTGATCATGACGAAGATCGTGCCGCTTGCTCGTCTTGCTCAGAAGGAGCAAGAGCGCGCCGCCGCGCGCTGATGACGGGATCTGCGCCGCGATCGTGGGCTTTTCCCGTTGGGCAGCGCGCTGCCGTTGTTGTCCGAAGTGGCCGTGAGGCTGCAGGAGAGACGGCTGAAAGCGAGTTCGGTAAACGGGTGGGAAAATTCTGACGGAAATTCGGGTCATTTTTCCTTTTGCTTTTCGATTCGTTGTGCTATCATATCCGTCGCTGCTTGAAGCAGTACTTCGGGTTGTGGCTCAGCTTGGTAGAGCGCTGCGTTCGGGACGCAGAGGCCGCAGGTTCAAATCCTGTCAACCCGACCAGAAATTGCAGGTCAGTCGTTCGCGGCTGACCTTTTTTCTTCTCTGTTGGGCTCAATCGTGCAAAACTGGGGCGCATCTGCGCAGCGCGGGGCATCGACAGCGTAGAGCTGGGGTTGCATCGCGGGCGTGCCGCAGAGCCGTACTGCTGCAGATCGTTTGGAGCGCATCCAGGGGGTTTCGCGATCTTCCACGGAGGCCGAACGGCTTCGTGCGCCTTTGGACGATGCTTCGCGGGCGGCTTTCTCTCGTTTTCGGAGTCGCGGCGATCGGTAGGGCGTTAAGGCGGCCACCTGCGAACCCTCCGCCGGAGCGCCGCTTCGTTTTCGCATACTATGGCGACTGCAAGGCAATTTCTCGCAAAATCAGGAAGCATGCTTCTCATGCTGGTGCATTTGCGGTAATATACCCAGAGTTGTCCGACGGTGTCGCTTATACGAATCTCGGACGACGACCTGGCTTGGCTGCGAACCGCTTTGGGATGCGGTGTAGCGATCCCAAGCCACGTCATCCCAGGTATGGAGCTTGGAAGGGATGTGCTTTTCTGCAGCATCCCTTTTTTGCATAGGTACATCACCCTGACAAGCAGGGTGGGGCGGGGTCGTAAGGCGCGGCCTTTGCACGAGCAATTTGGAGGAACGTATGAAAATTTTGGGAATGGGGATGCCGGAGCTTCTCATCATCCTTGCGGTGATTTTGCTCATCTTCGGCCCGAAGAACCTTCCGAAGCTTGGCAGCGCGCTTGGCAAAACCGTCAAGAACCTTCGCGACGGCATGGGCAGCAAGTCCATCGAGGACGCCGACGATGAGGAAGAAATCATCGAAGAGGTAGTGGAAGAGCAGCCGGCTAAGAAGACGACGACGGCTCGGAAGACCACCACCGCCGCTAAGAAAAAGGCCGAATAGCTCAACAGTTTTGTTCGGTATGCGGTATGTGCAGGTCTGGCCTCGCACATACCGCTTTTTTCATATCAGTGCGGAAACACCGAAGCCGCGCATTTCATCACAGCAAAAAATATAAGGAAGCACGCTTGAAAGCACGAGCGTGCCTGTTTTTGTAATTGGGACAGGTGAGAAAACATGGCAGACGGAAACTTCATTCTTACACAAGAAGGCAAGGACAACCTCGAAAAAGAGCTGCACTACCTTGAGACCGAGAAACGAGCCGAGATCGGCGAGCGCATCAAGGTTGCTCGCGAGTTCGGCGACATCTCCGAGAACTCCGAGTACGACGACGCGAAGAACGAGCAGGGCATGATGGAGGCGCGCATCGCCGAGATCAGCCGAATCCTCTCCGAGGCGACCGTAGTGAACACGCCGAAGCGTTCATCGCGCGTGAACATCGGCTCGGTGGTCACGGTTACCATGGGCGGTCGCGAGCGCGTGTTCACGATCGTCGGCGGCGCGGAAAGCGATGCTGCTGCCGGCAAGATCAGCAACGAGTCTCCCGTGGGCGCCGCGTTGCTGGGCCGCAAGAAGGGCGATGTGGTGGAGACGACGGGCCCGACCGGCCGCCAGGTTACCATCACCATTGAGAAGATCGATCACTAAGATAAAGGAACCGCAGATGAGCGACACCACCGACCAGATCATCGAAGACGACCCCATTGAAGTGCGCCGCGCGAAGCGAGCGGCTCTCATCGCTGCGGGCAAGAACCCCTACGGCCACGCGTTCGAGTACACGCATCATTTGACCGATCTTGTCCAACAGTACGCCGACCTCGAAGACGGCGCTTCCACCGAGGACGAGGTGGACGTGGCCGGTCGCGTCATGGCCAAACGCGATCAGGGAAAGCTCGCGTTTTTGGAGCTGCGCGACTCGACGGGCGACATCCAGCTGTTCTGCCGCATCAACGTCTTGGGCGAGGATGCGTTCGCGGAGCTCAAGGACCTGGACGTGGGCGACTGGATCGGCGTGCACGGAACCATGATGCGCACCAAGCGCGGGCAGCTGTCCGTGGCCGTGCAGTCGTTCGAGCTTTTGAGCAAGAGCCTGCGTCCTTTGCCGGAGAAGTTCCACGGTTTGGCCGACAAGGAGACGCGCTACCGTCAGCGTTACGTCGACCTGGTCATGAATCCCGAGGTTAAAGAGACGTTCGAGAAGCGTTTCAAGATCGTGGCGGCCATTCGCCGCTACATGGAGGACCAGGGCTTCTATGAGGTTGAAACTCCGTTTCTGCATCCCATCTTGGGCGGCGCGAACGCCAAGCCGTTCGTCACGCATTTCAATGCGCTCGATCGCGACTACTATCTGCGCATCGCCACCGAGCTGCCCCTCAAGCGTTTGCTGGTGGGCGGGTTCGAGAAGGTGTTCGAGATCGGCCGTCAGTTCCGCAACGAGGGCATGGACCCGTTCCATAACCCCGAGTTCACCACGATGGAAGCCTACCAGGCGTTTTCCGACCTCGACGGCATGATGGAGCTTACGCAGGGCTACATTCAGGCTGCTGCGATGGCCGCATGCGGCACCATGCAGGTGACGTATCAGGGCCAGGAGATCGACTTGTCGGGCGACTGGCCGCGCAAGTCCATGATCGAGCTTGCCACCGAAGGGGCGGGCGAGCCGGTGAACTTCGACCGTACGCTCGAAGAGCTGGTTGCTATTCTGGAAAAGAACGGAGGACATGCCGATGCGGCTTGGGGCAAGGGCAAGCTGATCGCCGAGATATTCGAAGCCGTCGCCGAAGAGAAGCTTATCCAGCCCACGTTCGTCATCGATCATCCGCTCGAGGTGTCGCCGCTGGCCAAGAAGAAGGCCGACGACGAGAACCTGACCGAGCGCTTCGAGCTGTTCATTTGCGGGCACGAGTACGCGAACGCCTTCGGCGAGCTGAACGACCCGGTCGATCAGGCCGAGCGTTTCAAGGCGCAGGTGGCTGCAAAGGATCTGGGCGACGACGAGGCCATGGGCTACGACGACGACTACGTGCGCGCCCTCGAGTACGGCATGCCGCCGGCGGGCGGAGTGGGCGTGGGCATCGACCGCTTGGTCATGCTGCTGTCCGACGCTCCGTCCATCCGCGACGTGCTGCTGTTCCCCCACATGCGCGACGAGGCGCCGGCGGGCGGCCGTCCGCGCGCGGCTGCGCAGGACGTTTCTGCCGAGGCGCCGGCGGCCGAGCCCATCGACTTCTCGAAGGTTGTCGTGGAGCCGCTGTTCGAGGACGAGGTGGACTTCGACACGTTCAGCAAATCGGATTTCCGCGCCGTGAAGGTCAAGGAATGCGTCGCCGTCCCCAAGAGCAAGAAGCTGCTGCAGTTCACGCTCGACGACGGCTCGGGGTCCGACCGTGTCATCCTGTCCGGCATCCATGCGTATTACGAGCCGGAGGATCTGGTGGGGCGCACCCTCGTCGCCATCACCAATCTTCCGCCGCGCAAGATGATGGGCGTCGAATCGTGCGGCATGCTGCTTTCCGCCATTCACGAGGAAGAGGGCGAGGAGCGTCTCAACTTGCTGATGGTTGACGACCGCATTCCTGCCGGCGCGAAGCTGTACTAAGGAGCTTCGCAGAATCGCTTTCGAAGAAGGCCGCCCGCGCGCGATATCGCCGGGCGGCCTTCTTGCACGTTCGGGCATTGTGCGCGGGCGGTCGTGGTAGGATGGACAACGGCGCGACCGAACGGCGAAGCCGGCCGCTCGCTGCCGTGCGGGCCGGCTGTTGGCAAGGCGCTCGAACTTATGGAGCCGCCGTGTGGGCGGTCGGGCAAGTTGGCACTCGGATATTGCGAGTGCTAACATGGAGAGGTAACACTGAAGTATCGCCGCGAGAATCGAGGCTTACATGTCATTCGAGAAGTTCACGGACAAGGCGCGCAAGGTGCTCGTCCTGGCCCAGGACGAAGCGCGCTCGCTCCATCAGCCCTATGTGGGGACCGAGCACATCCTTCTTGGCCTTATCCAGGAGAAAGACGGCTTGGCTGCTCAGGCGCTCGACCGCCTGAGCGTCAAGTACGACGCTGTGGTGCAGGCTATCCGTCAGGTGGTCGCCATCGACGAGGACACCGACGTATCCGGACACCTGTCGTTCACGCCGCGCGTGAAGCGCGTGCTGGAGAACTCCCTGCGCGAAGCCATGCAGATGGGACAAAGCTACATATCGACCGAGCACTTGCTGCTGGGCATCGTGCGCGAAGGCGACGGCACGGCGCTCGAGGTGCTTACGCGCTTGGGCGTGTCCGGCGACGACGTGCGCAGCGCGCTCAACGATCTGGTGGGGCAGAGCCCGGTCTATGCGGGTCGCAACCCCTTCGACCCCACCGGAGGGACGTCCGATAGCGTTCTGAAGGAATTCGGCACCGACCTCACGCAGAAGGCTCGCGATGGCAAGCTCGATCCGGTCATTGGCCGTGCCGGCGAGATCGAGCGCGTCATGCAGGTGCTTTCGCGCCGCCAGAAGAACAACCCGCTTCTGATAGGCGAGCCGGGCGTGGGCAAGACCGCCGTGGTCGAGGGTTTGGCCCAGCTCATCGTTTCGAACCAGGTGCCCGACATCCTGCGCGGCAAGCGCCTGTTCACGCTGGACGTGAGCGCGCTGGTCGCCGGATCCAAGTATCGCGGCGAGTTCGAGGAGCGTCTGAAGAAGTGCATCAAGGAAGTGATGGATGCGGGCGACATCATCCTGTTCATCGACGAGATGCACACGCTCATCGGCGCAGGTTCTGCCGAGGGCTCCATCGACGCCGCCGCCATCCTGAAGCCGCCGCTGTCGCGCGGCGAGATCCAGGTGGTCGGCGCCACCACCATCGACGAGTACCGCAAGCATCTGGAGAAGGACTCCGCCTTGGAGCGCCGTTTCCAGCCTATCACGGTGGGCGAGCCGAACGAGGAGCAGGCGCTGCGCATCATGGAGGGCCTGCGCGATCGCTACGAAGCGCACCATCAGGTTCACTTCACCGACGAGGCCCTGCAGGCCGCCGTCAGCTTGGCGGGCCGCTACATCCAGGATCGCTACCTGCCCGACAAGGCTATCGACGTGCTGGACGAGGCGGGCGCGCGCATGCGCATCCGCAACATGACCCTGCCCAAGGAGCTGCGCGATCTGGACGAAGAGCTGCGCAAGCTGCGCGGAGAAAAGGACGCGGCCATCGGCGCTCAGGACTTCGAGCGCGCCGCCCAGCTGCGCGACCAGGAATCCGATCTCAAGAAGAAGCGCGAAGAGGCCGAGAAGCAGTGGGAGGAAGACGCGCAGAAGTCCGTCCATCAGGTGACGGTCGAGGATATCGCCGACGTGGTTTCCATGACCACGGGCGTGCCCGTGTCGAACCTCACGGAAGCGGAAACCGAGAAGCTCCTGCGCATGGAGGGCGTGCTGCATGAGCGCGTCATCGGCCAGGAGGAGGCGGTCACGGCGTTGTCGAAGGCCATTCGCCGTTCGCGCAGCGGCCTCAAGGATCCCAAGCGTCCGGCCGGTTCGTTCATCTTCCTGGGCCCTTCGGGCGTGGGCAAGACGGAGCTTTCCAAGGCGCTTGCCGAGTTCCTGTTCAATTCCGAAGACGCGCTGCTGTCCTTCGACATGTCCGAGTACATGGAAAAGCACAGCGTGTCCCGCCTGGTGGGCAGCCCTCCGGGCTACGTGGGCTTCGACGAAGGCGGCCAGCTGACGAAGGCCGTGCGCCAGCGTCCCTACTCGGTGGTGCTGTTCGACGAGATCGAGAAGGCGCACCCGGACGTGTTCAACATCTTGCTCCAGATTCTGGAGGAGGGCCGTTTGACCGACGCCCAGGGCCGTACCGTCGATTTCCGCAATGCGGTCATCATCATGACGTCGAACGTGGGCGCGCGCGAAATCGCACAGCCCACCACGCTGGGCTTCTCCACCGAGGAGCAGGCGGGCTTGTCCGACAAGGAGATCAAGAGCCGCGTCATGGCCGAGATGAAGAAGCTGTTCCGTCCCGAGTTCTTGAACCGCATCGATGAGATCATCGTGTTCAAGTCCTTGAACGACGAGCAGATCGCGGAGATCGTGAAGCTCATGGTGGCCGATTTGCGCGAGCGCCTGATCGAACAGAACATGTCCATCAACCTGACCGATGCCGCCTGCAGGCTCATCGCGAAGGAGGGCACCGACGCCGCCTATGGAGCCCGGCCCCTGCGCCGTGCCATCCAGCGCTTGCTGGAGGATCCGCTGTCCGAGGAGATCTTGGAAGGGAAGTGGACGAGCGGTTCGGTCATCGACGTGGACGTTGCCGACGGCGAACTGGTCTTCGCGCCGGGCTCGGGATCTATCCCGGCGCCCCGGAAACGTGATAGCATAGCAAGAGACGCAGAATTGTTGCTGACGAACTACGACTTGGGCCATGCTGGCGTGTCCAGCGGGGGCTCCATGTCCGGCGGTGCAGCTGACTAAGGTGATTCCGGCGGCGCAAGCCGCCGGATCTGCTTGACGCCACGAACGACTTACAAGAAGGAACGCCATGACCAAAACCATCGACCCCGTATTCTCCTCGGCGGTGCTCAAGTCGCCGGAGCTTGCTTTCGATCATTTCGATTTCGACGCGATCTCGCAGGCTATGGAGGGTCTTAAGGGAGAGGTCGACAAGAACCCGCAGACCGCAGCCATCATCTTGGCGGGCGGCACGGGCGATAGGTTCGGCAAAGAGGGCGGCAAGCAGCTGGTGGAGATTGCCGGCAAGCCCATTCTCACCTGGTCTGCGGAGGCGTTCGATGCGGTGGGGGATATCGGGCTCATCGTCATCGTGTGCCCGGAAGAGCGCTGCGACGAGTACCTGAAGCGCGCCATCGATCCGTTTCCGTTCGTGACGCCCATCGTGATGGCTCCTGCGGGTCCCAGCCGTCAGGAATCGGCGTTCTCCGGGCTCGAGTACGTCCCCGACGACTACGGCTACGTCATTTTGCACGATGGCGCTCGACCCCTGATCACGCCGGAGCTTATCGCGCATACCATCAACACGCTCAAGGGCAATATCGAATCGGACGGCGCCGTGGTGGCCCATCCGGCGGTCGACACGCTCAAGGTAGTGGAGAACGGCGTCATCATGGGAACGCCCGACCGGCGCGTGTTCTGGAACGCGCAGACGCCGCAAGTGTTTCGCGCCGGCATCTATCGCCGTGCGCATGCATCCGCGCTGTCCGACGGGTTCATGGGCACGGACGACTCGTCGCTCATCGAGCGCTTGGGCGGCAAAGTGCTCGTGGTCGAAGGAAAGCGCGACAACATCAAGCTGACGGTGCCGGAAGATTACCTCATGCTGGTGGCTGCGGTGCGGGCCATGTACATGAAGGGGATGGAAGAGTAGTGGCGGGCGCGACGACTATCCCGGAGGTCCGTTCATGAGCATGTCCTGCAGCGACAATCCGTTGTCGAGCCTGCGCATTGGGCAGGGCTACGACGTGCATGCGTTCGCCGAGGGGCGCAAGCTGATTTTGGGGGGCGTGGACATCCCCCATGTGCACGGGCTGCTGGGCCACTCCGATGCCGATGTATTGGCGCATGCCATCTCCGATGCGCTTTTGGGCGGCGTGCGCGGCGGGGACATCGGAAAGCTGTTCCCCGACACCGATCCTGCCTACAAGGATGCCGACTCCCTCAAATTGCTGCAGGCCGTGGCGGCGTTCGTGCGCGAGCGCGGTTACGAGATTCTCGACGTGGACAGCGTGATCGCGGCGCAAGCCCCCAAGCTGTCGCCGTACCGCGATCGGATGCGCGAGAATCTGGCGCGCGCGATGGGCGTGCCCATCGAGAACGTGGGCGTGAAGGCCACGACTACCGAACGTCTTGGGTTCGAAGGCCGCGAAGAGGGCATTTCCGCTACCGCAGTCTGTTTGCTCTGTCGATGTCGTTAGGGGCCGGCTGCCCTGAATTGCGGCCGGCGCGCTTCGCTATGCTACAATTCCACATCGACAGTTAGGGTACTCATGAATATATTCAAAACCATTGGCGAGGACATTCGGGCGGTCAAGGACCGCGATCCTGCTGCGCAGAACTCGTTCGTTATCTGGCTGACGTACCCGGGCTTGCATGCCCGGTGGTCCCATGTGGTCGAACATTGGCTGTGGAACCACGGCTTGAAGAGCCTTGCGCGCATATCGTCGCAGTTCACGCGTTTCATGACCGGCGTCGAGATTCATCCGGCCGCCGTGATAGGCCGTCGCTTCTTCATCGACCACGCCATGGGCGTCATCATCGGCGAGACGACGATCATCGGCGACGATTGCACGCTATACCAAGGCGTCACGTTGGGCGGCACCGGCAAGGAGACGGGCAAGCGCCATCCTACGCTGGGCGACAACGTGCTGGTGGGCGTGGGCGCGGCGGTGCTCGGCAACATCACCATAGGGGACGGCTCCAAGGTGGGAGGCGGCGCCGTGGTCGTGAACGACGTGCCGCCGAACTCCACGGTGGTCGGCATTCCCGGCCGCGTGGTGGTGCGCGACGGTCATCGCGTCGAAAGCGAGGCGAAGGATGCGGCCCAGCATAGGGAGAACCTGCCCGATCCCATCGAGGAGCGGTGCGCGAACCAATGCGAGCGCATAGAAGAGCTCGAACGCAGGTTGAAGGAACTTGAGGAGCAGAAGGGGCGCTCATGATCAAACTCTACAACACCAAAGCGCGCGAAAAGGTGCCGTTCGAAGCGCGCGAGTGCGGCAAGGTGGGCATGTACGTGTGCGGGCCCACGGTGTACAACTACATTCACATCGGCAACGCGCGCACGTTCATCAGCTTCGACGTCATTCGCCGCTACTTCATGTGGCGCGGCTTCGACGTGACGTTCGTGCAGAACGTCACCGACGTGGACGACAAGATCATCACGAAGGCGAACGAGGAAGGGCGCGAAGCTGCCGAAGTGGCGGCTGAGTACACGGCTGCGTTCATCGAGGACATGCGCAGGGCGAACGTGCTCGATCCCGATATTCGCCCGAAGGCGACCGAAGAGATCCCGGCCATGATCGAGCTCATCCAGGAGCTCATCGACGGCGACCATGCCTACGAGGTGGACGGCGACGTGTACTTCGCCGTGCGCTCGTTCCCTGCGTACGGCCAGCTTTCCGGCCGCAACGTGGACGAGATGGAATGCGGCCACCGCGAACTGCGCGCCGATGGCAAGGGCATCGAGGATCGCAAGCGCGATCCGCTCGACTTCGCGCTGTGGAAGGCTGCGAAGCCCGGCGAGCCTTCGTGGGGATCGCCTTGGGGCCAAGGCCGTCCTGGTTGGCATATCGAGTGCTCGGCCATGTCGCGCCGGTATCTGGGCCTGCCCTTCGACATTCACGGCGGCGGCGCCGATCTGGTGTTCCCCCATCATGAAAACGAGTGCGCGCAAAGCGAGGCGGCTTGCGGGTGCACGTTCGCGAACTACTGGATGCACGGCGGCATGCTGCAGATCAACGCCGAGAAGATGAGCAAGTCGCTGGGCAACTTCATGCTGCTGCGCGACGTGTTGGACACGACGCGCCCCGAAGTGCTGCGCTTCCTCATGCTGCAGACGCATTATCGCAGCCCGCTGGACTTTTCCGACGAGCGTTTGGCCGAGGCCGAAGCGGCCCTCGGGCGCATCGAGAACGCGGTTCGCAACTTGGATTGGCAGCTTGAGAACGTGGAGGATGTTCCGTCGCCGCTCGATACGCGCGAGCTCATGAAGCGCGCGAAGGAGGCCAAGGTTTCGTTCATCGTGGCCATGGACGACGACTTCAACACGTGCCGCGCGCTGGGCGAGGTGTTCGACCTGGTGGCCGACGTGAACGCGCAGGCAACGGGCAAGACGCTCTCGCTTTCCGACGTGCCCATCGTGCGCGAAGTGCGCAATACCATCGTGGAGCTGGTGGGCGTGTTCGGCATCGATGTGGAAGCGGCTGCCGAATGCGGAGAGGCCGACGCCTATCCTGCCGAAGTGGTTCCCCTGGCCGCCGATGTGGCCGGCTACGTTGGCGCGGACGCCGCGGAGGCGGTGGAGGCGCTGCTGACCGCGCGGACCGAGGCCCGCGCGGCGAAGGACTGGGCGCGCGCCGATGCGGTGCGCGACGGCCTGTGCGCTCTCGGGTTCGTCATCGAGGATACCCCGCAGGGCCCGCGCGTGTCGTTGGCGTAGGCGTTCGACGGCTCGAAAGCCGGCGAACTTGATTGATGGTGCGAAGCGCGAAGGCGCCTCGAGCCACCGTGGAAGCCCGACGGAGCGCGCGGCAGCGCGCGAGGGGCCCGCAACGGTGCGACGGGGCGCTTCCGCGCTTCTTGTTTACGGTGCGAACGACCAGGATGTCCATAATGCTTGATGAGAATGCTTCCCCTGTCCCCGAGCTGCTCGCCCCTGCTGGAGGGCGCGCGCAGCTTGAAGCGGCCGTGCGTTTCGGCGCGGACGCGGTATATTTGGCAGCTGACCGGTTCGGCATGCGCCAGCGTGCGGAGAACTTCGCGCTGACCGATATCCCCGATGCGGTCGCGTTCGCGCATGCCGCGGGATCTCGCGTGTTCGTGACGATGAACACGCTCATGCACGCCGAGGATCTGGCGGCGTTGCCGGAATACCTCGAGGCGCTTGCCGCCGCGCAGGTGGATGCGTTCATCGTGAGCGATTTGGGAGCGTTTCGCCTGGCGCAGAGGCATGCTCCCCGCGTGGCGCTGCATGTGAGCACGCAGGCTTCCGTAGCCAATGCCGAAGCGGCGCGCGTTTGGCACGAGCTGGGGGCGTCGCGCGTGGTGTGCGCGCGGGAAATGAGCATGGAGGACATCGCCCGCATGCGCGCCGATGCGCCGAGGGAGTTGGAGATCGAGGC
This sequence comes from Paraeggerthella hongkongensis, assembly GCF_003726035.1. Classification (GTDB taxonomy): domain Bacteria; phylum Actinomycetota; class Coriobacteriia; order Coriobacteriales; family Eggerthellaceae; genus Paraeggerthella; species Paraeggerthella hongkongensis. The sequence continues at coordinate 6,273 of NZ_QICD01000007.1, read as the reverse complement.
GTTCGTGCACGGTGCCATGTGCATGGCGGTATCGGGCCGATGCCTGATCAGCTCGGTCATGGCGGGGCGCTCGGGCAACAAGGGGCACTGCACGCAGCCGTGCCGTTGGAGCTACGCGCTGGTGGAGGAGAAGCGCCCGGGCGAGTACTATCCCATCGAGGAGGACGTGCGCGGCTCCTACGTCATGAACGCGCAAGACCTCAACATGCTGGCGCATTTGAACGACTTGGCCGCCGCGGGCGTCGACTCGTGCAAGATCGAGGGCAGGAACAAGCGCGCGTTCTACGTGGCGTCGGTGGTGCATGCGTACCGTGCCGTGCTCGACGGCGCGGACCCTGCCGAGGTTGCGCCCGAGTTGCTGGCCATCTCGCACCGTCCGTACGGCACGGGGTTCTACTATGGGGAGGCGGAGCAGGCTCCTGATCGCGATGGCTATCTGAAGGAATGCCTGCACGCCGCAACGGTCGAGTCGTGCGAACCTGCGGGCGAGGGGCTGTGGCGCGTGCGCGCGGTTTGCCGCAACCGGTTCTGCGAAGGGGACGGCTTGGAGGTTCTCTCGCCGCGCAAGCCGGTCGGCTTCGCGTCGGTGCGCAATCTTGCCTGGCTGCCTCGGCCCGATAAGGACGATCCGCATCTTGTGCCCGCGCCTGTGCCCGTCGCCGTGGCGAACCGCGCTTCCGAGAGCTATGCGTTCCTGGTCGATGCCCCCGTTCTAAGCGGAGACTTCTTGCGCATCAGGGCGGACTGAGCGTACCGAAGCGATTCCTCATTGAGAAGTTGCCGTTACGATGCGGGCGCTCCTTCGGGGCTACACTAGGGTATCGATCGAAAGCGATCGCGCTGCTCCCAAGGAAAGCGAGGTGCACCATGTCCGGTCATGCCCATCGTGCTTCAACGGTTCCCGATGCCGTGCAGCGCGCCCACATGGCGCAGCCTGAGCGCGCCCGGGAGCGAAGTCGCGGCTACTTCACGCTCGAGGTGGTGGTCATGTGGGTTGCGTACGTGCTCATGATCGCGGGCAACGTGGCCATCGAAGCCGGTCGTTTGGGCGGCGTCACCTCGGCTACCGTGGCCTACGGCGTGTTCACCTGGTTCACGCCCGCCGGGTACGTGTTCTCCATCTGGTCGCTCATTTACGTGGCGCTTATCGTATGGCTGGTTTCCTATACGAAGGGCGCTCCCTCGCGTCCACGCCGCTTCACTCCGGTTGCGGGGCTGTTCGTTGCCAGCAGCATCCTGAACGTTCTTTGGCTGGCTGTTTGGCATTTCCAGATGATAGTCCCTGCTTTCGTGGTCATCCTGCTGGATTGGCTCGTCCTCGCGGCGCTTTACCTGAACGTTCGCACCGGAGCTTCGTCGGCTTTGGGATGGGTTCCCATATCGCTGTACACGGCGTGGATAACCGTGGCGACGCTGTCGAACATGGCCATCCTCATTACCCGGGCGCTTGACGGCGGCATGCTTCTTCTGAACGGCGCTTCTGTGGTTGCTCTGGCTGCCGGCGTCGTGTCGTTGGGGATTTTCATGTGGCGCCGGTTCGACGACATCGTGTTCCAGCTGGTATTCGTCTGGGCGTTGGTGGGGGTGGGCGTGCATGTGCTCGACGTTTCGCTGGCGGTGGCCGTCGTCGTGTGGGTGCTGAGCGTTCTCGGCGCCGTCTTGACGCTCGTTCCCTTCGGGCGCTCGCGCAGCGCGTCGCGCAGGTAGGCGGCTTCGTTTCGGCCGATGCCTTGCGAGCGGCGGATGGAGGGCTCGTTTCCTTGGTTCCCGACGTTCCCGATCGGCTAATATTCGTTTTCCGACGAAACCCCGCTTGCTTCTTGCTATGATAAGCGCAAGGTAATCCCGGATGAAAGGGGTTGTTATGGGAACGAAAGCAGCGGAGGCGCTCGACGTATCCTTTGACGAGCTGCCGAACTACCTGCACGCGAAGCATTCCGTGTACATGGAGGTCGGCGGCGCAACGTACTACCTTACCGACGTGAACGATCGGTACTGGCGCGCCCAGGCTACCGACCGGCTCAACGACAAGGGACACTATGTCGACGCGAGCGATCTGGTGCCTACGGTGAGCGAGTTCCTGACGCTTCCTTTTGCGGATGGGAAATCGATCGCCGATTTGTTCGACGAGGCGACGTTCTACGCGTCCGAGAAAACCGAATAGCGCAGTCGAGGGGCGGCCGGCGAAACGGTCGCCCCTCTTTTTCGCCATGCATCGCGGGTGCGGCCGTGCGCTGCATGGCTTTTCGCGGCCTGTCGTTCGCTTCTAGATTGCTTCTTTCGGCATGAGCGCGCCCGCCCTGAATTGCGCGTCTGATTCGGGCAGCGGGACGGGGCGCGAGTAAAGGAAGCCCTGCGCCACCATATGCGGGTCCAAGGCCATCAGCATGTCGGCCTGTTCTTTGGTTTCCACGCCTTCTGCAACGATGCGCACGTTCAAGAGCGCGGCGATGTTCACCACGCCTTTCAGAATGGCCTTGCTGCGGTCCTCGCTTTGGCTGCTCATCAAAAACGAGCGATCGAGCTTGAGGACGTCTATCGGCAGGTCCTTGAGCGTTCCGAGCGACGAGTACCCGTTTCCGAAGTCGTCGATCGAGATGCGGAATCCCAGTTCTTTCAGGCGCTCGCATACGCTTGTGGTTCGTTCGAGGTCCGCCATGACGATGTTCTCGGTCAGCTCGAGCTCGAGGTTGGCGATCGGTGCGCGATGGCGTTCGGCGATTTCTTTGAGCGTGTCGGGGAACCGGTCGTTTTCCAGGTGACGGCGCGAGAAGTTGCAGGCGATGATAGGGGCTCGTCCGTCAACGTCCAGGCATGCTCGGATACGCCGGCAAGCGAGCTCGAACAAGCGCAGGTCAAGCTCGATGATCAATCCGTTTCGCTCGAACAGCGGAATGAACTCGCTGGGGCTCACCAGCCCGCGCTCCGGCGATTCCCAACGCGCCAATGCTTCGAACCCCAGGATCCTATTGGTTCTCATGCTTACTTTCGGTTGGTAGTAGGCGGTGAACTCGCCGTTGTTGAGCGCATCTTGAGCTGCCGCGACGAGCGCGCGTTCGGCTAGATCGCGCTCCTTCATGTCGGAGGTGTAGAGAGCTGCGGCGCTGTGGGCGGTTTCATCGATGCTCTCGCGCGCATAGCGGGCGCAATCGATCAGCTCGATGACGTCTTGGGAGCGGATGCTCGATGAATCGGGCGAGCGGCGCACCACGCACAGTCCCGCGATCAGCGACAAGCGATGCGAGAGGTCTTTCAGCACGGGCAGGTTGTTGAACCGCTCGTCCAGTTCGTTGAAGCGATCGAGCATGGGCTTCCAGCCCTCCCACTTCAGGAGTATCGCGAATTCGTCGGCGGTGATCCGGGCCAGGTACTCGTCCTCGTGCAGCATGCGCTCGATGGTGCGTGCAAGGCCCTTGAGCAGCTCGTCGCCCGCTGCGTATCCGAATGCGGCATTGAAGCTTTTGAAGCGCTTGATGTCCAGGTAGGCGAGCGCGTACGTTTCGTCGGGGGCGTTTTCGAGCCGTTCGTTGAGGACGGTGCGGAACCGGGCGAGGCTCCATCCTCCGGTCAGGGGATCGGTGAACGACATTCTTTGAATTTGGCGCGCCGTGCGCAGTTTCGCGCGCGCCAAATAGACGCCTGCGCCCAGTATGGCAGCGAACAGCAGGGCAAGGGCAAAGATGATCTGCAGGGGATATTGTCGTAGGAAGTCGAGGGGGCTGGTGGGGTGGATGGCCAGGGAGCTTTGGGAGATCCAGGCGTCCATCGTTCGGTTCGACGTGTACTGGACGCATCGATCGAGGATGCTTTGGAGCCGAGGGTCCGCATCGTTGCGCACGGCGATGCTCAGGTTGTTCGAGAACTCCGTGATGGTGGTCATGGTGAGCGATTCGTATTGCGGCTCCGATAGCAGGTAATGAGCCACATGCGCATCGATGTAGGCTGCGTCGGCCGTGCCCGAATGCACGGCATCCATGCAGTCTTTGGGCGTGGCGCAATAAACGATCCGGCTGCTTTCCTTGCTCTGCGCTATGCGGTCCGCGAAAGCGAACCCTTCGGGAAGCGCTATGCGAGTTCCCGAAGGGTTCGAGCCCACGATCGAGACGACGGGGTCCCGCAGATAGGGTCCCGTGGTGGTCACCAGGTTGCTTTGAGCGAGGTCCGAGCCGCGCTCGGTTCCGTACACGATGTCCGCCTGCCCGCTCTTCGATCAATCGGAAGGCTTCCTCCGGACCGTTGACCGCTATGTATTTGAATTGCAATCCCGTTATGCGCGTTATATCCGAGAACAGCTTGGACGCGACGCCTGCGAACGTGCCGGTTTCAGGGTCGGTGTAGGAGAAGGGCGCGTTTCGCGCATCGTAGGCCACGCGCAAGGCGGGGGCCGAGTCAAGGTAGCGGTATTCCGGTTGGGTGAATACGGGATCTTGTTCCGGGTTGAAGCTGAGATAGCGGTCGTACAGCATGGAGATGAGGCCGGGATCGCGTAGCTTGAGGCTTTCCAGGGCAAGATCGAACTCGTCGGCGATTTCGATCCGATCGAGCGGGAAGGCCACGTAGAGCGGCCGGGGTGCGAATTGGGCAACGATGCGGAAGCGGGATTCGCTTCCAAGGTACGTGGCGGCGACGGCGTCGATTTCGCCGTTGTCCAGGGCGCTTGTCAGATCGACGGTGCTTTCGTAGGGGACGATGTTTGCCGTGAAGCCCTTTTCGTTGCAGTACTCCAGGAACGTGGTCGCATCGTAGCTGTCGGAAACGACGCCCACGCGCATTCCCTCGAACGATTCGAAGTCCTCGTAGGCGAATCTCGTTTCGTCCGCCCGCACGTTGACGGTCTCGAAGGTTTCGCACAGCGACGAGTGGGAAAACCTCATGGTTTCAAGGCGTTCCGGCGTTTGGTAGACCATGGGAAGGATGTCGACCTCGCCGGCTTTGAGCGCATTGAGCGCGGATTCCCATCCGGGGTAGTCGACGAACTCGTACTTCCAGTTCGCGTACAGGGAGATAGCTCGGAGATAATCGATGTTGAAGCCTTTGCGGGTGCCGTCTTGGCTCTTCGACATGTACGTGCCGTCTTCGTAGCAGGCGACGCGCACGACGCGCTTTCCAGTTTGGTCGGGGTGGTTTTCGGCGAAAGCTTCGGTCGGGGAGAAGATCAGGAGGGCGAGCGCCGTCAAAATGCAAACAAGCAGCGTTTCGAGAGCGTTGCGGGAGATCGTCCGCTCTCTCCAGGCGGCAATGCGGTCCCGTGCTCGCATGGTGCTCCGTTTCCGACAACATGGCTGATAAGCATGCTACTTTTTCTTATTGTACTGCATGATCCGGCGTTCGGTTCGCCATGTTGACGAATGGTCGAGCCCGGATTGCCCGGGCGGTGCGGACGTCCCTTAGGGTGGGCGTCGGGGTGCAGCGCGACGCCTTGTTTTGGATGAGCGGCCGCACGGTCTCGGAAGCGCGAAGGAGGCCTCGAGGGGGTCTTGAGCGTCCGGTCTGCCTATGCGAGAAAATTTTTATAAAAAACTGCTTGACCCCTAATCTGATTCGGGTATACTAGTCCTCGCACTTTTGAAGGGGCCTTAGCTCAGCTGGGAGAGCGCATGGCTGGCAGCCATGAGGTCAGGGGTTCGATCCCCCTAGGCTCCACCACTAATTACGCAGGTCAGGCAGTGATTGCCTGACCTGTTTTTTTATGTTTGGCGAATCTGGGCTCGCAGTCCAAAACCAAGGGTTATGTTTCAAAAAGTGTGTCCGATCCAATTATTCACTGCCTGTAATTCGTAGGCATGTGGAACTCCTCCCAGACGATGCCTGAGCCGTACCTGTCGGGTGTGCCCTCACCTTTGCCAGCATCTTTCGATGCACTCGAAAACAACCCATCTATGTCATCGTCAGTGGGCATAATGCGTACGATTTCAGAAGCAGGAAGCGGGTTTTCAGACTTCATGTAACACCACCAAAAGATTGCTTTGATGCGGTGCATAAGCGGAAGTCCTCTATGAAGCCTTAGCATCTCACGCAGTCTCGCGTTTACGCTTTCAACAGCATTATTGGTGGAGGGCCACTGCCCGCCATGCTCTTGCTGCATTTCAATAAAGGTGAACAACGTTGTCTGTTTCACAAGCCTGTTTAAGACACCTCTTGCCTTACGAAGTCGCTCATGCGTCCAAAGTTTCTTGCCATCTTTTATGGTGAATTCTCTTAAGAACGAATCCCATCTTGTGCACCATGCGTTGTATTCAAGCAACCATGCTGTGGCAGATTCAATATCTTTAG